>NZ_JBLMKT010000022.1:0-183946 GCF_047779955.1 Streptomyces lothianensis
CCTTTGTACTCACCCAGTCTCCTGGGCTTTCCTCCGGGCTTCCCTTCGGTGTTTCAAACTCTATCAGGCGTTTTCCTTCTCTCTGACCACCTGCCCTGCGGGCATGCGGAACCAGAGGAGATAGGGTCCGGCTTGATTGAGTCCGCCCGGGCCGGGCGCTTGCAGCGCTCCGTGTCCCCGGCAGGAGTACGACAGTACATCTCGCGTTCATCCGCGCGCAAATCGGCGCCGGAGCGTCGTAGGCCCGTTGAACCGGAAGCAGTTGCGCGGAAGCGTGACTTCATATGACTTACGCTTCTGAACAGTGCGCCGTCCCAGGACAGGCAGTGGCGGCGTGTACAGACTCTCCACCCCTGGGAGGCTCCCCATGACGTCTGTGACGTCCCCCGTCGCCGGCCAGGCCATCGGACTCGCGAATGTGCCCGACCCGGTCTTCTCCGGTGCGATGGTCGGCCCCGGTACCGCTATCGACCCCGCGCGTGAGGCAGGCGCGGCCGTCTCGCCGGTCGACGGCGTTGTCGTATCGCTTCACCCGCACGCGTTCGTCGTCGTCGACAGCGAGGGTCATGGCGTACTGACGCACCTCGGCATCGACACCGTTCAGCTGAACGGCGAAGGCTTCGAGGTGCTCGTGAACAAGGGCGACACCGTGCAGCGCGGCCAGGCCGTGGTGCGCTGGGACCCGTCGGCCGTCGAGGCCGCGGGCAAGTCACCCGTATGTCCGATCGTGGCACTCGAGGCCACGGCCGAATCCCTTTCCGACGTCATCGAGGATGCTGACGTGAAGGCCGGCGACGTTCTCTTCAGCTGGAAGTGACGTCATCGCCGCCGAGAGCGGCAGGTACGACATCCACCGCGGCGGCTCGGTCCGCCGCAACTATCGGAGACGGTGAAATGGAGACAACGCTGCGAGGCGTCGGCGTGAGCCACGGTGTGGCGATCGGCGAGGTTCGGCACATGGGCACGGCGGTACTCGAGCCGCCGGCCAAGCAGATTCCCGCGGAGGATGCCGAGCGCGAACAGGGGCGCGCCCGGCAGGCGGTCGAGGCGGTGGCCGCCGATCTGAACGCGCGGGGCAATCTGGCCGGCGGCGAGGCGCAGGCGGTGCTCGAGGCGCAGGCCATGATCGCTCAGGATCCGGAGCTGATGGCCGACGTCGACCGTCGTATCGCCGTCGGTTCCACTGCCGAGCGCGGTGTGTACGACGCGTTCTCGCACTACCGCGAGCTGCTCGCGGGTGCGGGTGAGTACATGGCCGGCCGGGTGGCCGACCTCGACGACGTACGGAACCGCATCGTGGCGCGGCTCCTCGGGGTGCCGATGCCGGGTGTGCCGGACAGCGACCGGCCTTATGTGCTGATCGCCCGGGATCTCGCTCCGGCCGACACCGCGCTGCTCGATCCGGCGCTCGTGCTCGGTTTCGTGACCGAGGAGGGCGGGCCGACCAGCCACAGCGCGATCCTCGCGCGGGCGCTCGGCGTGCCGGCCGTGGTGGCGCTGCCTGGTGCGGGTGAGCTGCCCGAGGGCAAGGTGATCGCGGTCGACGGCAGCAGTGGTGAGATCTTCGTCGAGCCGAGCGCCGACAAGCGTGCCGAGCTGGAGAAGCTGGCGGAGGAGCGCAAGGCCGCGCTCGCCGCTTCCTCCGGCCCTGGTGCGACCTCGGACGGGCACAAGATGCCGCTGCTCGCCAATGTCGGCGGTCCGGCGGATGTGCCTGCCGCGGTCGAGGCGGGCGCCGAGGGTGTGGGGCTGTTCCGCACCGAGTTCCTGTTCCTCGACGACAGCAAGAAGGCTCCTTCCGAGGAGAAGCAGGTCGAGGCCTACCGCACGGTTCTCGAGGCCTTCCCCGAGGGCCGTGTGGTCGTGCGTGTGCTCGACGCCGGTGCCGATAAGCCGCTGGACTTCCTGACGCCGGCCGACGAACCGAACCCGGCGCTCGGTGTGCGGGGGCTGCGTACGCTGCTGGACAACCCGGAGGTGCTGCGGACGCAGTTGACCGCTCTGGCCAAGGCCGCCGAGGGGCTGCCCGTCTACCTCGAGGTCATGGCTCCGATGGTGGCCGACCGTGCGGACGCCAGGGCCTTCGCCGATGCCTGCCGCAAGGCGGGGCTGCAGGCGAAGTTCGGCGCCATGGTGGAGATCCCGTCCGCCGCGCTGCGGGCCCGCTCTGTGCTGCAGGAGGTCGAGTTCCTGTCGATCGGCACGAACGACCTGGCGCAGTACACCTTCGCCGCCGACCGTCAGGTCGGTGCCGTCTCGCGTCTGCAGGACCCGTGGCAACCCGCGCTGCTCGACCTGGTGGCGCTGTCGGCCGAGACCGCGAAGGCCGAGGGCAAGAGCTGTGGTGTCTGTGGCGAGGCGGCTTCCGATCCGCTGCTCGCCTGTGTGCTGACCGGTCTGGGTGTGACCTCCCTGTCCATGGGTGCCGCGTCGATTCCTTATGTACGGGCGACGCTTGCCAAGTACACGCTGGCCCAGTGCGAGCGTGCCGCGGCTGCCGCGCGTGCCGCGGAGTCGGCGGACGAGGCCCGCGCTGCGGCGCAGGCAGTGCTTTCGGGCGAGTGAGTCCGCGCTGATCGCCAGCCGGAGGGCGTCCCACCACTGGGCGGGGCGCCCTCCGGCCTTTTCGGTTCCGTTCTGCGTCCGTATCAGTGCGGGTGTCCCTCGAATGGCCCCAGGTCCGGTGCCGCGCAGTAGTCGACGCCGGACTCCGGGGGCAGTGGTTCGCCGGAGAGGACGTCGGTGCAGTACGCGTCGAAGACCTCGGCCGCGGTGAGTGGGACGAGTGCCTCGCCGCGCAGTCGCCAGCCCTGGACGCGGTCCGGTCGGCCGGTGGTGCTGCTGCGCAGGACCAGGCCGCCGGCGCTGCGGGTGGCCACGGCGACGGCGAGGACCGAGACGAACTCCAGGGCCTCCTGTTCATCGGCCTCGATGCGGCCGTCCGGGTCTCTGCCGGCGTGCAGGGCGGCGGTCAGGTCGTGGACCGGCAGCGGGGTGCTGCACACCAGGTGGTGGCTGCCCGGTGTGGTGGTGTCGAGGACACGGTCGAGGAGCAGGGCGGCGTGGGCGAACGCGGCTCGGCCGATGTCCTCGCCGCAGTCGGCGCACCTGCCGATGCCGGCCAGGAGGGAGTCGGCGTACTCCCACGTGGACCGGCGCACCGCCTCTTCGACGAGGGTGGGGATGACGGTGTCGAGCGGGCTGCCGTCATAGGGGACCGTGGCGCCGGTGGCCGCGAGCTCGGCCGTGTACTGACTGCGGCTTGTGGTGCGGTCCGGGTCGAGGGCGAGGTCGGTGCAGAAGTCCTCGTAGTCCGCCGGGTCGAAGAGCGCGAGGGTGGTGTGCTGGCCCTGGGCGGCTCTTGCTCTGAGCAGGCCCTCGACCTGCCGCAGATACGCGTCATGCTCGGTGAAGGCGAAGCTGCGGTAGTGCAGCATCGCTTCGAAGTCCCTCGCGTCGGCGAGCACGCCGACCGTGCCGGCGACCTCGCGGCGCAGTGCGCGCCGCATCGTGTCCCGCTTGGTGTGCCGTTTGGTCTGCTGCTTGGTCTGGTGTTCGGTGTGATGTTCGGTGTGATGTTCGGTGTGCTGCATGCTTCCCCCTGAGCACATTCGGTCATTGCTCGTTCACCGTATGTGACGGGTCTGACAATCGGGGCCGAGGGGGAAGCCGTGCAGGTCAGCGGCGTGCGCGGGCGAGGTCGGCGTAGAACTGGAGCAGTTCGAGGCTGTCCACGGAGCCCGGGTTCACGGCCTTGTCGAGCGGGGTGCCCTGCAGGAGCCGCTTCACGGGGACTTCGAGGCGCTTGCCCGTGAGGGTGTGCGGGACGCCGGGGGCCTCGATGATCTCGTCGGGGACGTGGCGCGGGGAGAGCTGTTCGCGGATGGTCTGCTTGATCCTCGTACGCAGGTCGTCGTCGAGGACCGCGCCCGGCGCGAGGTGGACGAAGAGGGGCATCCAGTAGCCGCCGTCGGGCTGTTCGCTGCCGATGACGAGGGATTCGCGGATCTCCGGGAGCCGTTCGACGGTCTCGTAGATGTCGGCGGAACCCATGCGGACGCCGCCGCGGTTGAGGGTGGAGTCGGAGCGGCCGTGGATGATCACCGAGCCTCGGTCGGTGATCGTGATCCAGTCGCCGTGGCGCCAGACTCCGGGGTAGGTGTCGAAGTAGCTGTCGTGGTAGCGGCTGCCGTCGGGGTCGTTCCAGAAGCGGATCGGCATGGACGGCATGGGGTTGGTGACGACGAGTTCGCCGACTTCGCCGGTCAGGGGCTTGCCCTGCGGGTCCCAGGACTGGAGGTCGGTGCCGAGGCCGGGGGCCTGGAGTTCGCCGATGTGGACCGGGAGGGTGGGGACGGCTCCGGCGAAGCAGGAGCAGACGTCGGTGCCGCCGCTGACGGAGGCGATCCACAGGTCCTCGCGGACCTCGTCGTGCAGCCAGCGGAAGCCGTCCGGCGGCAGCGGGGAGCCGGTGGTGGCGACGCACTGGATGCGGGAGAGGTCATGGTCGCGGCCGGGGTGCACACCGGCCTTGCGGCAGGCCATGACGTACGCGGCTGAGGTGCCGAAGAGGGTGGCGCCGGTCTGTTCGGCGATGGACCACTGGGCGCCGGTGTCGGGATAGCCCGGGCTGCCGTCGTAGAGGATCACGGTGGTGCCCGTGAGGAGGCCGGAGACGAGGAAGTTCCACATCATCCAGCCGGTGGAGGTGAACCAGAAGAAGCGGTCGCCGGGGCCGAGGTCGCAATGCAGGCCGAGCTGTTTGAAGTGCTCGACGAGGATGCCGCCCTGGGACTGGACGATGGCCTTGGGCAGCCCGGTGGTGCCGGAGGAGTAGAGGACCCACAGCGGGTGGTCGAACGGGAGCTGTTCGAAGACCGGCTCGGTGTCGGCCGCGGTGAGGGCGGACCAGTCGAGGGCGCCTTCGGGGGCCTCGGTGCCGAGCAGCGGGATGTGGACGACCGCGCGCAGGGAAGGCAGCTCGCTGCGGAGTTCGGCGACGGTGTCGCGGCGGTCGTGTTCCTTGCCGCCGTAGCGGTAGCCGTCGACGGTGAACAGGACGACGGGCTCGACCTGCTGGAAGCGGTCGAGGACGCTGCGGGCGCCGAAGTCCGGGGCGCAGGAGGTCCACACCGCGCCGACGGCGGCGCTCGCGAGGAAGGCGACGACGGCCTGCGGGATGTTCGGCAGGTAGCCGCTGACGCGGTCGCCGGGCTGGACGCCGAGTGCACGCAGTTCCGCGGCGAGGGAGCCGACCTGGCGGCGCAGCTCGGACCAGGAGACGGGGCGCTGTTCGTGGGTCTCGTCGACGTAGATGAGCGCTGGTTCGTCCGGGCGTTCGCCAGCGTGTTGCAGGGCGTGCGCGGCGTAATTGAGGGTCGCGCCCGGGAACCACTCAGCGCCCGGCATGGAACGGTCGCCGAGCACACATTCATACGGCGTGGCAAAGCAGATGTCGAACCACTCGACGACGGCCTGCCAGAAGGACTCGAGCTCCGCGACCGACCAGCGGTGCAGGGCCTCGTATCCGCCCTCCGCGGGGGCGCCGTGGTGGGCGGCGGCCCAGCTCTGGAATCGGGTGATCCGTGCGGCGGCGATCCGGGCCTCGTCGGGCTCCCACAGAGGCTGCGGTGCGGCGGTGGACATGGTGCGGCTCCCAAGCGGTACGCGGTGTTGACGCGGAGGGCGTGGACCGCGTCCGTACCGGGTCTCGGTGCGGCGTGCGGCGTCCTCGCCGACACGGACGATGCCACGTGATCGACTTCAGCACCATAGTGGCCTCCCACACGTCCGGGAGTCGGGTGTGGTGGACGGGTGATGCTACGGCGCGGGGCGGGCGTCCGTGGCGAGGCGTGAAGAAGTGCTCGCGTTCCGGGTGAACGGCAGTTGAACGCCGCTCGTGCCGGGTATCGGCGATGACAGGCTGAGCGGTATGGACGGTCTTGATCTGGTGCGATCCGTACGAACTCTGGGCACGGTGGGCGCCGCGCAGGGGGTGCGTGCGGTGCGGGCGGCCTGGCGCAGGCAGCGGGCGGACGCGGTGGGACTGCCGCGGCGCGGGGCGGAGCGGGCTCGGGTGCCGGGTGCGGTGACGGGGGTCGAGCCCGGTCCCGGGGGCGGGCTCGTGCGGTTCACGCGTTCGCAGCTGCGGGTGTGTGTGACCGGGGGCGGCGCGGTGTTCTGGGGCTGGGACGGGGCGCGGCAGGAGCCGTCGTACGCGCTGTCGGGGCTGCGGCCCGAGCCGGATGAGCGGGCGTTTCTGGAGCCGGACAAGGACGGCGGCTGGCGGGTGGTGTCCGAGCGGGTCACCGTCGCGGTCTCGCGGCACGGCACGGTCGAGGTGCGGACGCCGGGCGGTGTGGTGCTGCGCCGGGAGCTGCCGCCGCGCTGGTGGGAGCCTGCGGGCGGTGGGCCTGCGCGGTGGGTGCAGCGCTCCGAAGTGCCGGCCGACGCGCGGTTCTTCGGGCTCGGCGGGCGGGCGGCGGGGCCACGGCTGCCGGACGGCACCTACCGGCTGTGGAACACGGACCCTGGTGGCTCCTTCGTGCCCGGGGACGATCCGCTGTATCTGACGATGCCGGTGCAGCTGGTGGTGGCGGATGCGGGGACGCATCTGGTCTTCCATGACAACCCGTGGGACGGCACGGTGACGCTGCGCGCGGGTGAGGAGGGTGCGGGTTCGGGGCATGACCGCCCGGGGGCGGCGGAACTCCGGATGGACGGCGGTCCGTTGAGGTGCTGGGTGATGGCCGGTACGCCCGCGCGGGTGCTGCAGGCGTGGTCCGGGCTGACCGGGGCGGCGGCGGTGCCTCCCGCCTGGGCGCTCGGGTATCAGCACGCGCGCTGGGGGTTCGGGTCCTCGGCTGAGGTGCGGCGGGTGGTGGCCGGGTACCGGGATCGGGGGCTGGGGCTTGATGCGGTGCATCTGGACATCGATCATTTCGACGCGCATCAGGTGTTCACGGTCGATCAGGAGCGATTTCCGGAACTTCCGAAGCTTGCCGAGGAGTTGAAGGAGCAGGGGACGCGGCTCGTCTCGATCGTGGATCCGGCGGTGAAGGCGGGGCCCGGGAGCGCGGTGTTCGAGTCGGGGGTGGCGGAGGACGCTTTCGTACGGGACGGGAAGGGCCGGCTGGTACGCGGGGTGGTGTGGCCGGGCGAGTCGGTGTACCCGGACTTCACCGCGCCCGGGGTGCGGGCCTGGTGGGGGCGGCAGTACGCGGAGCGGCTCGGGCAGGGGTTCGCGGGGTTCTGGCATGACATGAACGAGCCGGTGTCGTTCGCCGCGTTCGGTGATCCCTCGCTGCCGCGCTCGGCCCGGCATGCGCTCGACGGCCGTGGAGGTGATCATCGCGAGGCGCACAACGTGTACGGGCTGTGCATGGCGCGGGCCGCGTACGAGGGGTTGTGCGAGCTGCGGCCCCAGGAGCGGCCGTTTCTGTTCTCCCGCTCGGGCTGGGCGGGGCTGCAGCGCTACGGGGGTACGTGGTCGGGGGATGTGGAGTCGAGCTGGGCGGGGCTTCGGGCTTCGCTTGCGCTGGTGGTCGGGCTCGGTCTGTGCGGGGTGCCGTACTCCGGGCCCGACGTGGGCGGCTTCGACGGGACGCCCTCGGCGGAGCTGTATCTGCGCTGGTTCCAGCTGGGTTCGCTGCTGCCGCTGTTCCGTACGCACTCGGCGCTGCGGGCGGGGCGGCGGGAGCCGTGGGTGTACGGGGAGGAGGTCCTGGAGCATGCGCGTGCTGCTCTCGCGCAGCGGCGGCGGCTGCATCCGTACTTCGTGAGTCTCGCCGAGCTCGCCCACCGCACCGGCGCGCCGTATGTGCGGCCGCTGTGGTGGTCCGCGCCGGAGGACCGGGCGCTCAGGGACTGCGATGACGCGTTCCTGCTCGGCGATGCCTTCGTGGTGGCACCGGTCTTCGAGCCGGGAGCGGACCGGCGTGCGGTGCGGCTGCCGCGCGGGCGCTGGTACGACACGGCGGACGGACGCCCGTACGAAGGACCCGGTCAGGTGCTGCTCGACGCTCCCCGGTCCCGTATCCCCGTCCTTGCACGGGCCGGGGCCGTCATCCCGGTGCGCGGGGACGACGGTCGGCTCGAACTCGAGGTGTGGGCTCCGGCCCGGGGACGCACCGGCGGCGGCCTGATCGTCCGCGACCTCGGCGACGGCTGGGAGCGGGCCGAGGTCGAACAGTATGTGACGCGCTGGGAGGACGACCGGGTGACCGTGGTTCGGGAGACGGCCGACGGGCCGGTGGAGGTCACCGACCGGGTGCGGATGCGGGGTGTGTAGCGCGGTGCGTAGCGGGTTGTGTGACGCTCAGGCGTAGCGGCCGGAGAACCAGGCCTCTGCCGCGAGTGTGTGCAGGGGGAAGCCCAGCGTGGCGGGGGTCCGCAGGATCGAACGGTCCGTGGTTTCCGGGTTCGGTGTGAACGGGGGAAGGGCGGCGGCCGGGCGCGGGGGCAGGATGCCGAACAGAAGGAGGTGCCCGTCCGGGGAGCTCAAGGCGTCGGCGAGGCGGACATCGCGCTCCTCGGCCTCGATGCCGGTCTCCTCGGACAGTTCCCGTACAAGCGCGTGCCGCCAGTCCTCGTCGTGGTCGACGAAGCCGCCGGGCAGGGCGAGTTCACCTCGGGCGGGTTCGATGGCGCGGGTGATCACCAGGAGGCCCATGCCCTGCGTGTCGTGCACGGGCTGGAGGGCGACCGCGACGGGGATCGGATTGCGGTAGGCCGTTTCGCCGCAGGCGGTGCAGGTGCGGGGCCATCCGGAGACGTCGGCGTACGGGGCTCCGCAGCTCGAACAGTGGGAGTTCCTGGTGGACTTGGCGGGGGAGAGCGCAGTGTCTGACACGGGCGGGACTGTAGCGGACGGGCCGGACGGGCCCGCACGCTCCCCCGGCTCGCCGACCTGCGACTCACCCTTCACAGGCGCCCCACGCGCCTGGTAGAGGGAAGGCCATGACCCGTCTTCCGCAGATCCGCGCCCTCCAGGTCATCCACGGCACCCGGCGCACTCTCGCCGTCGCCGCCGCCGCGCTGCTCGCCGTGACCGCAGCGCCCGCCACCGCCGGGGCCTCGCCGGAGCCCAAGGCTCCCGAGGAGTTCGTGGCGCTCGATCGGGTGGATCCGACGATCCTGCGCGAGATGCGCTACACGACAGCGCACAACTTCGTCGGCGAACCGGTCGACGGCTACCACCGGCCGCTCTGTCTGCTCACGAAACCCGCCGCCCGCGCGCTGCACCGGGCGCAGCGCGCACTGCTCAGGAAGGGCTATGCGCTCAAGGTGTACGACTGTTACCGGCCGCAGCGGGCCGTGGACGATTTCGTGCGCTGGGCGAAGGACCTCGACGACGAGCGGATGAAGGCGGAGTTCTATCCGCATGTCGACAAGTCGAGGCTGTTCGACGACGGCTATATCGCGGCGAAGTCGGGGCACAGCCGGGGATCCACGGTGGATCTCACGCTCGTGAGGCTGCCGGCGTCGACCACACGTCCGTACGTCTCCGGCGAGGGGCTCGTGCCGTGCTTCGCGCCGCAGAACGAACGATTCCCGGACAACTCGGTGGACATGGGCACGGGTTACGACTGCTTCGACGCCCTCTCGCACACGGACGATCCGCGGATCACCGGGGAGCAGCGGAAGAACCGCGATCTGCTGCGAGGAACGCTGAGCGAGACGGGCTTCGTCAATCTGCCCGAGGAGTGGTGGCACTTCACATACCGGCCTGAACCGTTCCCCGAGACCTACTTCGACTTCCCGGTCGGCCGAAGGTCGGCCGAAGGTCGGTCGGCGGACAGTGAGGGCAGGCAGCGGCGCGGCGGCCAGGACCACCCCCGTGGGTTCTGGCCGCCGCAGTGATGAGGCTCAAGCGCCTCACCCTCATCCAGACGCAGGCACACCGGTTTCGGTTCTCGCACGGGCGCGTCGGCAGGTACGGCCGTGCGTGCCCCAACGGCTGACGTGAGCCCGTCTCCCGTGGCAGACTTCTGACGTTCCGTCAGATCCAGGCCGGGGAGGGACCTTGTCTCGTACGCGAACACCTGTGGTGGCCGACTGGTTCACAGGCGAAGGGCATGACTTCCGGCTGCTCGGCACGCGGTGTGCCGGATGCGGTTCGGTCTTCTTCCCGCGCGAGGACCGCTTCTGCCGCAACCCGGGCTGCGGCGGCGGCGAACTCGCCGAGGTGCCGCTGTCCAGGCGCGGACGCATCTGGTCCTATACCGACGGGCGCTACCGCCCACCGCTCCCCTATGTCTCGGATCCGCAGACCGAGTGGGAGCCCTACACACTGATGGCGGTGGAGCTTGCAGCCGAACGCATGATCGTGCTCGGTCAGGCACCGCCCGGGGTGACGGCGGCCGAGCTCGAGGTCGGCATGGAGGTCGAGGCCGTACCCGGAGTCCTCAACGAGGACGCGGAGACGACCTGGACCACCTGGCACTTCAGGCCGGTGAGCGAGCGATGAGCCGGGATGTGGCGGTGCTCGGCGCCGGAATGCACGCCTGGGGCAAATGGGGCCGGAGTTTCATCGAGTACGGGACGATCGCGGCGCGTGCCGCGCTGCGGGACGCGGGCATCGACTGGCGTGACGTGGGTTCGGTGGTCGGTGCCGATACGGTCCGGGGCGGTTATCCCGGGTATGTCGCCGGCGCCACCTTCGCGAAGGCCCTCGGCTGGCAGGGCGCGCGCGTGACCAGTGTGTACGCGGCCTGCGCGTCGGGTGCGCAGGCCATCGCCACCGCCCGTACGCAGATCCTGGCGGGGATCGCCGACGTGGTGCTCGTGGTGGGTGCGGATGCCGCGCCCAAGGGGTTCTTCCGGCCCGCCGGAGGCGAGCGCCGGGACGATCCGGACTGGCTGCGCTTCCGGGTGCTCGGCGCCACCAACCCCGCGTACTTCGCGCTGTACGCGCGACGGCGGATGGCGGTGCACGGCGATACGCCGGAGGACTTCGCGCAGGTCAAGGTGAAGAACGCGGCCGCGGGCGTACTCAATCCGTATGCCCGCTACCGCAAGGCGGTGACGGCCGAGGAGGTGGCGGCCTCCGCTGTGGTGGCCGATCCGCTGCGGCTGCTCGACATCTGCGCGACCTCCGACGGTGCGGCGGCGCTGGTGCTGTCCAGCATGGACTTCGCGCGGCGGCACGGGCAGGCCGATCCGGTCAGAATCCGGGCGGTCTCGACGGTGACGCCGACGTATCCGCAGACCGTGCTCGATCTGCCGGACATCGCCACGGATTCGGCTGCGGGCGTGGAACCGCCCGGGCGCAGCTTCCGGGCCTCGATCGCGCACGCCGCCTACGAGGAGGCGGGGATCGGGCCTGCCGACCTCTCGCTGGCCGAGGTGTACGACCTGTCCACGGCACTCGAACTGCAGTGGTACGAGGATCTCGGGCTGTGCGCCGAGGGCGAGGGTGCGAAGCTGCTGCGCTCCGGCGCGACCTCACCGGGCGGGCGGGTGCCCGTGAATTCCAGCGGCGGCCTGGCCTCGTTCGGGGAGGCCGTGCCGGCGCAGGCGATAGCCCAGGTGTGTGAACTTGTCGGCCAGCTTCGCGGGCTGGCGGGTCAGCGCCAGGTGCCAGGGGCGCGGGTCGGGATCAGTGCGAATCAGGGGCTGTTCGGGCACGGGTCCGCGGTGGTCGCGGTGCGGTGAGGCGGGCTCGCCACGGGGTGAGGCGGTGGCTGGTCGTGGCGGGGCTTGGCCGGGGAGACTCGGCCGGGTGACTTGGCCCGGGGCGGGTCGGAGCCGTCGTTGAAAGCGCTCACCCGGCCCGCCGCCGATTGCTGCCCGCGACCTTGACGCTCCCCCGGGTGCGGTGAACACTTCCGGGTGTCAGTCGGCATCGCCGCTCCAGGATGTCACACCGCTTTCGGGGCTTCTGCCTGGTAGAAAGGCTCTCCCCCACAGGCGATTTCGGCTGCGACGGCACGCTCGTCACGGACGCCGGGCGGGGCGGGTTTCCCCTGCCTTCGGCGCAGTTGTGGGAACCACCCCCTGCACGGAGGACCCGGGCGCCAGGCCCCGGGCCAGGCCCCAAGGGAGCCGCCATGTATGCGAACGCGGATGTATTCGTCGGAGAGGTCATCGGCACCGCGATCCTGATTCTGTTCGGCGCCGGTGTGGTCGCCGGCGTCACGCTCAACCACTCCAAGTCGAAGGCCTCCGGATGGATCGTCATCACCTTCGGCTGGGGTTTCGGCGTCCTCGCGGGCGCCTACACCTCCGCGCCGCTGTCCGGCGGCCATATCAACCCCGCGGTGACCTTCGGCGTGGCCGTCGACACGGGTGACTGGGATCAGGTGCCGCTGTACATCCTGGGCCAGATGGTGGGCGCCTTCCTGGGCGCCGTCCTGGCCTGGCTCGTCTACTACTCCCAGTTCCAGGCCAACAAGGACACCGAGACTGCTCAGCCCACGCTGGGGATCTTCGCCACGGGTCCGGAGATCCGCAGTCCGGTCGCCAACATGACGACGGAGGTCATCGCCACCATCGGGCTCGTGCTGCCGCTTCTCGCCTTCGGCAGGAACGCCGGCATCGGGATCGGCCCGATCCCCGGCGAGGGTGCGGGCATCTACGGATCCGGCATTTCGATCCTGCTCGTCTCGCTCCTCGTCGTCGGCATCGGCCTGTCGCTCGGCGGCCCGACCGGGTACGCCATCAACCCGGCCCGTGACCTCGGGCCGCGGATCGCCCACGCCGTACTGCCGATCCCCAACAAGGGGACGTCCGACTGGGGTTACGCGTGGGTGCCCGTGGCCGGGCCGTTGCTCGGCGGTGTGCTGGCCGGACTCATCTTCAACGTGGCCTTCTGAGCCGCCGCCGGCGGGGCGGAGGGGCCGCGCTCCGCCGGCGAACCCACCGGCCCCTGCCCAGCCTTCGCAAGGACTTGCCGAGAAGAGGTAGCCATGCCGGAGCGGAAGCACGTCGCGGCGATCGACCAGGGCACCACGTCGAGCCGCTGCATCATCTTCGACCAGGACGGCGCGATCGTCGCCGTCGACCAGCGAGAGCACCGCCAGATCTTCCCGAAGCCGGGCTGGGTGGAGCACGATGCGACGGAGATCTGGTCCAAGGTGCAGGCCGTCGTGGCCGGCGCCCTCGCCAAGGCCGGGCTGCGCGCGAACGAGCTGAGCGCGCTCGGCATCACCAACCAGCGCGAGACCACCGTCCTGTGGGACCGCGCCACCGGAAAGCCCGTGCACAACGCGATCGTCTGGCAGGACACCCGTACCTCCGCACTCTGCACCGAGCTCGGCGGCACCGACGGCCAGGACCGCTTCCGGGAGACCACCGGGCTGCCGCTCGCCAGCTACTTCTCCGGGCCCAAGGCCGCCTGGCTGCTGGACCACGTGCCCGGCCTCAGGGCACGCGCCGAACGCGGCGAGATAGCCTTCGGCACGATCGACTCCTGGCTGATATGGAACCTGACCGGCGGCACCGACGGCGGAGTGCACGTCACCGACGTCACCAACGCCGGGCGCACCATGCTGATGGACCTCGAGACCCTGCAGTGGGACACCTCGATCCTGTCGGCCATGAACCTGCCGCAGGACCTGCTCCCCGAGATCAGGTCATCGGCCGAGGTGTACGGCACCGCGGTCGGCCAGCTCGCCGGGGTGCCGGTGGCCTCGGCGCTCGGCGACCAGCAGGCGGCCGTCTTCGGCCAGGCCTGCTACGACACGGGCACGGCCAAGAACACCTACGGCACGGGCAGTTTCCTGCTGCTCAACACCGGCAGCCGGCCCGTGCCCTCGAAGAACGGGCTGCTCACCACGATGGGCTACCGGATCGGCGGCGAGGCGCCGGTCTACTGCCTGGAGGGCTCGATCGCGATCACCGGCGCGCTGGTGCAGTGGCTGCGCGACCAGCTCGGCATCATCCGCAGCGCGGACGAGATCGAGGCACTCGCGGGCAGTGTGGAGGACAACGGCGGCGCCTACATCGTGCCTGCGTTCTCCGGCCTGTTCGCGCCGTACTGGCGCTCCGACGCCCGCGGAGTGATCACCGGCCTGACCCGGTACGTCACGAAGGCGCACCTGGCGCGTGCGGTCCTCGAGGCGACCAGCTGGCAGACCCGTGAGGTCGTGGACGCGATGTACCAGGACTCCGGGGTGCAGATCACCACGCTCAAGGTGGACGGCGGCATGACCGGGAACAACCTCCTGATGCAGCACCAGGCGGATGTGCTCGGGGTGCCCGTCGTCCGCCCGAAGGTCTCCGAGACGACGTGTCTGGGCGCGGCCTACGCGGCCGGGCTCGCCACGGGGGTGTGGAACGACCTGGACGAACTCAAGGCGCACTGGCAGAAGGACGCGGAGTGGACTCCGCGGATGACCGACGAGGTGCGCGACAGGGAGTACCACAACTGGCGCAAGGCGGTGGAGCGCAGCTTCGGCTGGCAGGAGGACCGGGAAGGCTGAGCGGGACGGCGGCGTAACCGCTCCGGGACCGGCAGGTCTCGATCAGCGGCGGCTCGCACCCCTGTCGGCGGGGGTGCGGGCCGTCTGTTGCTCCGCGGTGTGTGCCACGCCGGCCGGGCTCAGGGATCAGGCGAAGGGATCAGGTCGTGGCCGCCGGGCTCAGGTGGTGGCCGGCTCGCGGGACTGGGCGGCCTTCGTCATGGCGTGCTCGACGAGGCTGATCAGTACGGTCTTCGCCGACTCGCGTTTGCGGGCGTCGCACAGCACGACGGGGACCTCTTCGTCCAGGTCGAGTGCCTGGCGGACCATGTCGGCGGGATAACGGGTGGCGCCCTCGAAGCAGTTGACCGCCATCATGAACGGTATACCGCGCCGCTCGAAGTAGTCGACAGCCGCGAAACAGTCCTCAAGGCGCCGGGTGTCGGCCAGGACGACGGCGCCGAGCGCGCCCTGGGCCAGCTCGTCCCAGAGGAACCAGAAGCGGTCCTGGCCGGGGGTGCCGAAGAGGTAGAGCACGAGGTCCTCGCGGACGGTGATGCGTCCGAAGTCCATCGCCACGGTGGTGGTCATCTTGCGCTCCACGCCCTGCAGATCGTCGACCGGGCGCCCCGCCTCGCTGAGCAGTTCCTCGGTGCGCAGCGGCCGGATCTCGCTGACCGCTCCGACGAGGGTCGTCTTGCCCACGCCGAATCCGCCGGCCACGAGGATCTTGAGGGTGACCGGTTCGACCGGGGCCTGTCGGTGCTCCGTACGCCCGAGGACCATGTTCTCCACTCCTGATCGACCGGTGAGGCGGAACTTGCCTGTCCGGTGCGGCAGTTCCGTCCATCCTGACTCTATCGGCGCGCGCTGCCCGGTTCACCGCGGGTGGGTGATCCTGTGCGCAACGGTTTCACAGCCGACCGCTTCCGGATCGGTTACCGGCGGTTCCGGTCGGTGCGTTCTCCCCGGTCGATCCGCTCGGTCCGCCCGGTCCGGGCGTTCCGTACCCACCACCGCCCGGTGTCTCGATGATGAGCACGTCGCCCGCCGCGAGTTCGACCGAATCGCTGCCCGCGAGTGTCTCGACGGTGCCGTCGGTCCGCTCGACGAGGTTGGCGCCGAGTGCGCCGGGCGCGCCGCCGGCCATCCCGTACGGGGGTACGCGCCGGTGGCCGGAGAGCGTGGAGACGGTCATCGCCTCGCGGAAGCGGATACGCCGCACGGCTCCGTCACCGCCGCGCCAGCGCCCCTGGCCCCCGCTCCCCCGCCGTACGGAGAACTCCTCCAGGAGCACCGGGAGGCGCCACTCCAGGACCTCGGGATCGGTGAGGCGCGAGTTGGTCATATGGGTCTGGACGACGGGGGCGCCGTCGAAGCCGTCGCCCGCACCGGACCCGGAGGCCACGGTCTCGTAGTACTGGAAGCGTTCGTTGCCGAACGTCACGTTGTTCATCGTGCCCGAACCCTCGGCCTGCACGCCGAGCGCCGCGTAGAGCGCGCCGGTGATGGCCTGGGAGGTCTCGACGTTGCCGGCGACGACCGCGGCGGGCGGCCGCGGGGAGAGCATGGAGCCCTCCGGCACGATGATCCTGAGCGGCCGCAGGCAGCCGTCGTTGAGCGGGATGTCGTCGGCGACCAGGGTGCGGAAAACGTAGAGGACGGCGGCGTTCACGACGGCGTACGGGGCGTTGAAGTTGCCCGGGAGCTGGGCGGAGGTGCCGGTGAAGTCGAGGGTGGCGGTGCGCTGTTCGCGGTCCACGCGTACGGCGACGCGGATGGTGGCGCCCAGGTCGGTCTCGTAGGCGTACTCGCCGTCTTCGAGGGCGTCGATGACGCGGCGTACGGCGTCCTCGGCGTTGTCCTGGACGTGGCGCATATAGGCCTGGACGACGTCGAGGCCGAAGTCCTCGATCATGCGGGTGACTTCCTCGACGCCCTTGGCGTTGGCGGCGATCTGGGCGCGGAAGTCGGCGAGGTTGGTCGCGGGGTTGCGGGAGGGGTACGGGGCCCTGGTGAGCAGGTCGAGGGTCTCCTGCTCACGGAAGCGGCCGTCCTGGGCGAGCAGCCAGTTGTCGAAGAGGATGCCCTCCTCGTCGATGCGGCGGCTGTGCGCGGGCATCGAGCCGGGGGCGATGCCGCCGATCTCCGCGTGGTGGCCGCGGGAGGCCACGTAGAAGAGCAGTTCCTCGCCTTCGCGGTCGAAGACGGGAGTGATGACGGTGACGTCCGGGAGGTGGGTGCCGCCGTGGTACGGGTCGTTGACGGCGTAGGCGTCGCCCGGGCGCATCGCGTCCCCGCGGCGGCGGATCACCTCCTTGACGGAGGTGCCCATGGAGCCCAGGTGCACGGGGATGTGCGGGGCGTTGGCGACGAGGTTGCCGTCCGGGTCGAAGAGGGCGCAGGAGAAGTCGAGGCGCTCCTTGATGTTGACGGACTGCGCGGTGGATTCGAGGCGGGCGCCCATCTGTTCGGCGATGGACATGAACAGGTTGTTGAAGACTTCCAGCAGGACGGGATCGGCCTCGGTGCCTGCCGTGGGGCCTTCGGTGGCGGTGGTGCGGTGCATGACGAGATGCCCGTCGGCGCCGAGTTCCGCGGTCCAGCCCTCGTCGACGACGGTGGTGGAGTTGGCCTCCGTGATGACCGCGGGGCCCGCCACCCGCCGCCCGCCGCCGAGTTCCTCGCGCCGGTGCAGCGGGACCTCGCGCCAGTCGCCCGCGGTGTGCAGGCGGACCTGCCGCGGTTCGCCCTCGCCCGTGGGCGCAAGGCCGGCGAGGCCGGGTGCGTCGGTGAGGCCGGTGGCCTCGACGGAGAGTGCCTCGACGACGAGGGGGCGCTCCAGGGTGAAGGAGTAAGTGGCGCGGTGCCGCCGCTCGAACTCCTCGCGCATCGCGGCCGCTTCGGCGAGCGGGACGGTGAGCGCGGTGTCGGTGCCGTCGTAGCGGAGCTGTGCGCGGCGGGTGACGCGGACGCGGTCCTCGGGCACCCCTTCCGCGTGCAGTTCGCCGCGGGCCGCCTGCTCCAGCTGCCCGGCCGTCTCCCGTACGCGCTTCATTGCGGCCTCGTCGAGGGGCGCCTCCAGGGACTGCTCGCGCATCGCCGTCGTGTCCGCGAGTCCGATGCCGAGCGCCGAGAGGACACCGGCCAGGGGCGGTACGAGGACGGTACGGATGCCGAGCGAGTCGGCGACGGCGCAGGCGTGCTGGCCGCCCGCGCCGCCGAAGGTGGTGAGGGCGTAGCGGGTGACGTCGTGGCCCTGTTGGACGGAGATCCGCTTGACGGCGCCCGCGATGTTGTTCACGGCGATCCGCAGATAGCCCTCGGCGACCTGTTCGGGCGTGCGCCGGTCGCCGGTCTCCTTCTGGATGCGTGCGGCGAGTTCGGTGAAGCGTTCGCGTACGAGGGCGGCGTCGAGCGGCTGGTCGGCGCCCGGGCCGAAGACCCGGGGGAAGTGGTCGGGCTGGATGCGGCCGAGCATGACGTTGGCGTCGGTGACGGTGAGCGGTCCGCCGCGCCGGTAGCAGGCCGGGCCCGGATCGGCACCTGCCGAGTCGGGGCCGACGCGGTAGCGGCTGCCGTCGAAATGCAGCACCGAGCCGCCGCCCGCGGCGACGGTGTGGATGTCCAGCATGGGGGCGCGCAGTCTGACCCCGGCGATCTGGGTGGTGAAGACCCGTTCGTAGGCGCCCGCGTAGTGCGAGACGTCGGTGGAGGTGCCGCCCATGTCGAAGCCGATCACGCGCTCGAAACCGGCGAGTTCGGACATCCGCGCCATGCCGACGATGCCGCCGGCCGGTCCGGAGAGGACGGCGTCCTTGCCGCGGAAGTGGCCCGCCTCGGTGAGTCCGCCGTTGGACTGCATGAACATCAGGCGTACGCCGGGGAGCTGGTCGGCTACCTGCTGGACGTAGCGGCGCAGGACGGGTGAGAGGTAGGCGTCGACGACGGCGGTGTCGCCGCGCGGCACCAGCTTCATCAGCGGGCTGACCTCGCTGGAGAGCGAGATCTGCGGGAAGCCGATACGGCGGGCGAGCTCGCCCACGGCCTGTTCGTGGCCGGGGTGGAGGTGGCTGTGCATCGTGACGACGGCGACCGCGTGGATGCCGTCCTCGTACGCCTGGCGCAGCGGGGCTTCGAGGGCGGTGAGGTCGGGCGGGGTGAGGACGGTGCCGTCGGCGGTGCGGCGTTCGTCGACCTCGATGACGCGCTCGTGGAGGAGCTCGGGAAGGAGGATTTCCCGGGCGAAGATGCGCGGGCGGTTCTGGTAGGCGATGCGGAGTGCGTCGCGGAAGCCCTTGGTGATGACGAGGAGGGTGCGGGCGCCCTTGCGTTCCAGGAGCGCGTTGGTGGCGACCGTGGTGCCCATGCGGACGGCGTCGATGCGTGCCGTGTCGGGGGCTCCGCCCAGGATGTCGCGGATACCGGCGACCGCGGGGTCGTCGTAGCGTTCCGGGTTCTGGGAGAGGAGTTTGTGGCTGAGCAGGCTGCCGTCCGGCCGGCGGGCGACGATGTCGGTGAACGTGCCGCCTCGGTCGATCCAGAACTGCCAGCCGGGTGCCTCGCCTGTCACGTGGGTCTCCTCCGCGGGGTCGCGCGGCTGTGGTTGCGGCCGTCGGCCGGTTTCAGAGCGCGCGCAGGCCGGTGATCACGTCACGGAGGATACTCTCGTCCGGGAGTTCCGCCGGGGGTACGGGCCGGGTGACATGGACGAGTTCGCCCTCCACCAGATCACCTATCAGGACCCGTACGACACCGATCGGCAGATCCACCGAGGAGGCAAGCTCCGCCACCGACTGCGGGGCTTCGAGGCAGAGCCCGATGATGTCGACGTGCTCGGGCGACAGGGTCTGGTCCGATTCGGCGTCCTCGGCGCGCGGCTCGGGGACCACGAGCGCGATCAGGTCGAGCCGGTGGCGTGCCGCGCCGGCGGTGCGGCCCCGCGTCATCGCGTAGGGGCGCACCACCGGTCCTGCGTCGTCGTCGTACCAGTGCGGGGTCGCGCTGCCGTCGTCGCTCATGCCCTCGTACTACCCTCCCGTGGGCAGGTCGGTGCGCGGCGCGGTGCCCAGATGTACGCCCACGCGCTTGACCAGGAGCGTCATCTCGTAGGCCACCTGGCCGACATCGGAGTCCGCGTCGGAGAGCACCGCGAGCGCGCTGCCGTCGCCCGCTGCGGTGACGAACAGGAACGCGTCGTCGAGCTCCACGACCGTCTGGCGGACCCGGCCCGCCTCGAAGTGCCGGCCGACGCCCTTGGCCAGGCTGTGGAAGCCGGAGGCGACGGCGGCCAGGTGTTCGCTGTCCTCGCGGGTGAGCTGTTGCGAGACGCCGGTCGGCAGACCGTCGCCGGAGAGCACGAGCGCCTTGCGGATGCTGGCGACCCGGTCGACCAGATCGTCAAGGAGCCAGTTCAGCTCCCCTGACAAGCCGCTGCCTGCCTGCTGTGCTCCGGTCCTCGGTGTGGTCATCGGCCGTTCCCCTCGGGTGTGGTGCTTGGCGCGGCGTCTTCGGCCGCTGCCGGTTCGCCCGCCGAGGCTTCGGCGGTGGGCTGCTCGGCCGGATCCGCCGTGGCGGGCTGCGGACGGCCGGGGTCCTCGGCGGGTTCGTGTACGCCGGTCTCCACCCGGCCGCGCTGCCAGCCGCGCTGGAGCGAGGCCATCCGGCTGCGGACCTCGTCGGCATCGCGGTCGGCGGCGGGCGCCGTGCGCTCCGCCGCGGACCGCCTGGTGTCCGAGGTCTTCAACTGCGGCGCCAGGCTGGCCTGGCGGACGCGGCGGGGGAGGTTCTGGGTGGGACTGTCGAGGCCTCCGGTCGGAGGGTCGGCCACGGGGGCGGCCGTGGGGACCTGGACATCGGCCGTCCGGGAGGCCGCGGGTGACGGGCTGTCGGCCGCACCCGAGGGGGCGGAGCCCGGGCCGTCGGCTGCGCGGGAGGCGGCCGGGGGCGTTTCGCCGGTCCGGGTCGGGCTGTCGGCCGCGCGGGCGGTCTCGGGCGAGGAGTCGTCGCCGCGCGCGCCTCGCTCCGCCAGGGTGCGACCGTGCGAGCTGACCAGCTTGGGGGTACGGCGCCGGGGCAGCGGCACCAGGCTGTCGGCCGTACGGCGGGGGCCGCCATCGGGCCGTACCGCCTCGCCGCCCGACTCGCGTGCGTCGCGGGCCTGCTGGTGCTGCTCCCCCGTCGCCTCGGTCAGATGCCGGCGCGGCCGGAACAGGTCGCCGCGCTCGCTGTCCTCGTCGCCGATGTCCTGTGCCCCGCCGAGCGGACCGAGCACACCGCGGCCCGGTCCGGAGCCCCGCGCGCCGCGCAGGTCCTCCGGGCTCATCGGAGCCTCCAGTTCCACCGGTCCGTCGAGTACGTCGCCGTCCACGGGCAGCGGCAGCTGGGCGAGCCGCGCCTTGCGGTCGGCATCGCGCTCCATGGCTTCGAGATCGATCCGCAGCCCGGTCCCGTCGGTGTCCGAGTGGTCGGTCAGGAGCGTCTGGGGGATGAGGACGACCGCGGTGATCCCGCCGTACGGCGAGGGGGTGAGCGAGACCCGTACGCCTTGGCGCCGGGCGAGGCGGCTGACCACGAAGAGGCCGAGCCGGTCGGTGTCGGAGAGTTCGAACTCGGGGGTCTCGGCGAGCCGCTGGTTGGCCTCCAGGAGCGCTTCGGAGGTCATGCCGAGTCCGCGGTCGTGGATCTCCAGGGCGAAGCCGCTGCCGACGCGCTGTCCGACCACCTGGACGGCGGTGTGCGGCGGCGAGTAGACGGTGGCGTTCTCCAGGAGTTCCGCGACCAGGTGCGTGAGGTCGGAGACGGCCGGGCCCTGCGCGGCGATCCGCGGCAGGCGGCGCACCTCGATGCGCTCGTAGTCCTCGACCTCTGCGACGGCGGCACGGACCACGTCCATCAGCTGGACCGGCTTGCGCCACTGCCGGGAGGGCGCGGCGCCGGAGAGGATGACGAGGCCTTCGGCGTGGCGGCGCATGCGGGTGGTGAGGTGGTCGAGGCGGAAGAGGTCCTCGAGTTCGGCGGTGTCCTCGGTCCTGCGTTCCATGGTGTCGAGCAGGGTGAGCTGCTTGTGCAGCAGGACCTGGCTGCGGCGGGCCAGGTTCACGAACACGTCGGAGACGCCGCGCCGCATGTCGGCCTGTTTCACGGCCGCGTCGACGGCGGCGCGCTGCAGGGTGTTGAGGGCCTTGGCGACCTGGCCCATCTCGTCCTTGTCGTGTTCGAGGAGCGGGGCCTCGGTCTCGACGTCGACCGCCTCGCCCGCGGCGAGTCGGCGCATCACACCGGGCAGCCGGACGCCGGCCGCCTCGTGGGCGTCATCGCGCAGATGGACGAGGTCGCGGACCAGGCCGCGGCCGATGCGGATGGACATGACGACGGCGAAGACCAGGGCCAGCAGGCCGAAGAAGCCGACGAGGACGGCCTTGACGAGCACGCCGATCGCGACCGGCTCGACGCGTTCCTTGTAGCGGTCGCCCGCGGCCTTGGTCAGGGCGCCCACGTCGTCGAGAGCCCGGCCCGCGGCCGCGTCCCAGGCACGTGGCGTCAGGCCCTTCGGCTGGGTGTCACCGGCTCTGACCACGGACTTCTCCGCGTCGAGCAGCGGGGTGGCCGAGGCGCTGTCCCAGAAGCGTTCGAAGCGGTCCTGCTCGTCCTCGGGCAGCGATTCGAGGCCGCTCGCGTAGTACACCTCGCGTTGGGCGAGCAGCGCGGCGGCCTGGTGCCAGTCGTCCTTGCTGTAGTTCTCGGCGCGCAGCGCCCCGGCCATCACCGCGTCCTCGCGGGAGAGGGCCTCGCGGCCGCGGGCCAGGACAATCAGGGAGCGGGCCTGCCGGTCCATCTCCAGGTTGTCCATGGCGTGGGTGGCCATCAGGAAGCTGAAACAGGGGTCGATCAGGCGGGTGTACTGGCCGAGTGCCTCCTTGCGGCTGGCCTGGCCGCCGTCGACGGAGCGGCGCAGGGAGTCGAGGGAGTCGAAGGCCTCGATGATCGCGTCGAGCCGGCGGGCCGAGCCGTCGTCGAGGATGTCGCGGACATCCTCGTCGTTCGCCGCCGAACGGATCCGCTCGACCATCAGGTCGGTGGCCGCCCGCTTGCCGTCCAGCGTGCGGCGCTCCCGGCCGTTCTCCCGGTCCGCGAGATGGACCAGGGTCTGCCGGCGTTCCTCCTGGATGACCCGGATCGTGTCGTCCAGTGGGAAACCGATCTCGTCCACGATCGTTGCGACGTCGAGGAGTTGTACCGCTTCCCGGCCCGTGACGTACGTGCCGTACCCCCAGACGACGGTCAGCGACAGCAGCGGCACCAGGAGCAGCGCCACGATCTTCCGGCGGATGGACTTCCCGCGAAAGCGCATGGCCTCCCCCATAACGGCCCCCGGTTGAGGAGGCGCGACGTCAGAAACGGCGTGAGCCTACTACTGCCGCTCGAACAACTCGAAGGGGTGTCCGACCTCAACTCGCCCCCGTCCGGGCCCGGTCGGCGGCACCGCATACCGAGTTGTCCCTACTTACGGGCACATCACCACCCGGCATCAGGCGATCAGGGGCATCTGTTTCACGCCATTCAAGATCCGGTGTTGGCCGAATCTGCACGCTCACCGGGAATCTTTCGGGCCGCCCGTTCGTCCTTAGGATCGGGGACACAGGGGGCAGGTGACGTGCGAGACTGTGGAGTGAACCGGGTCAAATCCGGGCAGTCACAGAAGAGTCGGGCCCGGCAAGGAACGGATGCGCCCGGCCGCGGGGAGTGGGAGACGTGACCATGGGGACGGCGGGGACCCGGCGGCCGGGCCGGGAGCTGTGGGTGGAGGATCCGGTGGGGCGGCGCCGCATGCCCGATCCGGTGCGCACGGCCGCGGTGCGGGCGGTGCTTCTCGTTTCGCTGACGATGATCTCGACGATGGTGGCGTACTTCTGCAGCGTCACCGGATCGTCACTGGCCTTCCCGATGATGCTCGCCAGCGTCGGCGGCACCGTCGTGTCGACCTGGGGTGTGCTGGACGTGTGGGTCACGCGCCAGGTGTGGAACCAGCGCAATGGCGTGGTGTCGACCCCGCGCAGCACGGCGCGCAGACTCCGCCGGGAGCGGCGCCGGGCGCGTCGGCAGGCGCGGCGCGAGGGCCGGTCGTCTGCGCGGTCCCGACCTGCCACGCCGACGCAGACGCGGACACCGACGCCGACACGGGCGTCGGCGTCGGGGACTCAGCAGGCCGGGACGCACGGAGAGGTGGCCGGCGCGCGGGCGTGAGAGGCCGCGCGCCCGCGCGCCGCGTCGGGAGGACTGCCGCGCACTCATGCCGGAGCCGTGCGCGGCGGATGCCGTGCCGAGCGGGTCCGGTCAAACCTCGCTCCGGGCCCGGACCTGTGGAGTTCAGCCCGTCGTCTCCGCGGGGCGCTTGTACATCCGCGTGGCCGTGATCTCGCCGTGCACCGTCTCGCCTTCGGGGTCCTGCTGTGGCAGACCGGGGCGCAGATGCTCCTCGACACTGATGTACTTCAGGCCCGCCCGGAGATCGGCGTCGTTGCGCAGCCGGATCACCAGCGGGAACTCGGCGAGCGCGGTCGTGTCGAACAGGCCGGTGGTGTACAGGAGCTGCACGCCGAGCGCGTCGGAGACGGCGCGCTGCAGTTCCAGCAGGTACGTGGCGTTGGCGCGGCCGATCGGATTGTCGAGGAAGAGCGTGCCGGCGTGCCGGTGCCTGTCACGGCCGCGGTCGTTGCTGCGCAGGGCCGCCATCGTGCAGTACAGGGCGATCGCCGCGGTGAGCAGCTGGCCGCCGGAGAAGACATCGCCCATCTGTCCGACGGGCACCCGTTCGGCGCGCAGGACGGCGTCCGGCTTGAGGATCTCCACGGAGACGCCGCGCGGCTGCAGCGCCGCCTGGACTCCCCTGAGCAGCAGGGACATGCCGTCCCTGCTGAGGTCCGAGTTCTTCTTCACGGCGGCCCGGGTCGCGTCGTCGACGACCTCGCCGAGACGCTCGGTCAGGGTGGCCTGGTCGGGTTCCTCGAAGCGGATCCGCAGGAATTCCTGGCCCGACCACTCGCCGAGGCCTTCGGGCAGCCGGGAGAGCCGCTGGGCGGAGCGCAGCGTGGCGAGCGCGGTCTCGACGAGGCCGCGCAGCCGGTCGACGATGCTGTCGCGGTTGCGTTCGAGCTGCGCCAGTTCGTCGGTCAGGACGCGCAGCCGCGGCGCGAAGGCCTCGGCCCACTTCGCGGCGTGCTCGGGGAGCACGGCCGCGGGCAGTTCGCGGATCTGCTGGCGTGCGGGAGTGCGCACCTGCTCGTAGCGGGTGGCGTTGGCATGCCGTACGAGGACATCGCTCGCCTCGCGTACGGCGGCTTCGGCGGCGGACAGGTCGGTGGCGCAACCGCGCAGGGAACGCCGCGTCTCGGCGGCCGACTGCCGGGCCTCCTCGAGCGGTCCGGGGAACGGCTCCGGCTCGCCCTCCGCCTCGTCCGCAAAGTGGTGGTCACGCAGGAGGTCACGGAGCAGCGCGGCGGTCTCGTCGAAACCGCCCGCTCCGTCCTCGGCGGCCCGGTGGGCGGTGAGCAGGGCGGTATGCCGGTCCCGTGCGGCGCTCAACGCCTCGGTGCAGGAGGCGAGTTCGCCGGTCGCCGTGCGCAGGAGGCTCTGTGCCTGCTCGGCGTCCTTCGGGGTGCGGTCCTCGGGCAGTTCGGTGTGCGCCTCGCCGTCCTCGGGTGCGTGCCGTTCGGCCTCGCCGCGGAGCCGGCCGAGTTGCTCGCTCGCGGTGGAAGCGCGGATCTCCAGCATCTGCACGAGGGACTCGGCCCGGGCGGCCGCGGCCTGCCGGGAGGGTCCGTCGGCGCCGTCGGGGCCTTCGAGGAGGGCGGCGGCGCGGGTGCGGACCTTGTTGCTGAGCCGGTCGAGCTCGGCGAGCGCCGCCGATTCGTCGGACTCGGCGCGGGCCTGCTCGGCCCGCAGATCGGCGCCTACGCCGACCTTCTCGTACAGCTGGGAGGCCGCGCGGTAGGACTCGCGCAGCGCGGCGAGCGGCGCCTGGGGCGCCTCGGCGTCCAGAGGTACGTCCTCGGGAGCACCGGCGATCTCGGAGCGCTCGGCACGCAGGGCGCGCGCGGTACGGCGGGCGTCGTCGGCGGCGCGCTGGGCGGCGCGGCGGTCCTCGTCGGCGGCGCGGGCACGCTCCAGGCAGGCCTCGGCCTTCGCCTCCGACTCGGCCGCCTCATCGGCGAGTTCCCGCAGTCCGGCCTGCCAGCCGGCCCGCTCCCGCAGCCGGAAGGCGAGGCCCGCGAGGGCGTCGGCCACGCGGCGGGCGCGCTGGGCAGCGTCCTGCTTCTCGTCCCGTACGCGGGCGGCGTCGGCGGCTGCCTCGTCGGCCTCGGCGCGTGCGGTGCGTGCCTCGGTCAGCTCGGCCTCGGCCTCCGCGGCGAAGCTGCGGGCGGCGGTCGCGGCCTCGGCCAGCTCGGTGAGCCGGCCGGCCGGGCAGCCGGTGCGCCAGGAGGCGAGGCGTGCGGCGAGTTCTCGGTCCTTGCCGAGGCGGGCGGCCAGCGCCCGGATCTCCTCGTCCCGCTCGGTGGCGCGGGCGCGCAGGGCCTGCCGCTCCTGGTCGGCGGCCAGTTCGTCGTGCATGGCCGGGTTCGGCGGTACAAGGAAGACCTCGGATCCGCCCGCCGTTCCGTCCTGTTCGGCCGCAGTGGGCGCGAGCAGGGCGTTCGCGGTGCCGACGGCCACGGCGGAGCGCGGCAGCAGGGCGGCCGCGGCCAGGGCTTCGCGGGCGCGGGCGTGGGTGTCCGGGTCGGTGATCAGCACGCCGTCGACCAGTTCGGGGCGGGCGGCGAGCACCCGGGCATGGTCGGCGGGGTCGACGGCCTGGGCGAGGTAGCGCCAGCCGGGCAGTGCGGGGATGCCGTGCTCGCCGAGGTACTCGACGGTGGCGAGGACGTCGGGGCCGGGCGGCAGCAGCCCGCCGTCGCCGAGCGCGCCGAGGATGCGGGATTCGTCGGCGGCGGCGGTGCGCAGCTCGAAGAGCTGCCGCTCGGCCGCGGCCACAGTGGTGTCGAGCAGTTCCCTGAGGTCGTCGGCGCTCCGGTCGAGCTCGGCCGCGGTGAGAGGCCGGGATGCGGACGGGTGCGGTGCGCTCCCGGTGTCGGTGCCGTCCGTGCGCGGGTGCCCGCCGGCTCGGGTGTCCTCCTCGGCCCGGTCCACCGACGACGACACTCCGTCCGGCAGGCCGAGCAGTTCGGCCAGCCGCTCCTCGGCGGCGAGCGCGTCGACGGTGCGCAGTTCGGCCTCGTACGTCCGGTCCGCCGCCTCGGCGGCGTCGGCGGCCCGGGCGGCCGTCAGTTCGGCGCGGGTCTCGGCGGAGGCGGCCTCGCGTGCCCGGTCCGCCGTGACGCGGGCCGCCTCGCGGGCGGTGTCCCAGGCGGCGACGGTGCTCTTCTCGGCATCACTCGCGGCGAGCGCGGCCCGCGCCGGATCGGCATCGGGTGCGGTGTCGTCGAGCCAGCCGGCCCGTACCGCTTCGGCGGTCTCCTGTTCGACCTCGCTGAGCCGCTGCCGCAGATGCCCGATCTCGCTGCGGGCGCGCTGGGCGTCGGTGGCGGCGACGGTGGCATCGCGGTGCGCCGCCTCGCCGGCCTCCTGGAGGGCGGCGGAGCGCTCCTCCTGTTCGTTGGCGAGCTGCTCGGCGCTTTCCGCGGCGGTGTGCAGCGCCCGTACGAGATCGGCGGCGGCCTTCGCGCGGGCGGCGAGCGCGGGCGCGGCGTCCCGCTCGGCCTCACGGATCGCCGCGGCGACGCGGGCGGAGCGGTCGGCGGCCGCGCGGGAGCGCAGGACCGCCTCGGCGGCCTGCCAGGCGGCGTGCAGGGTGCGGGCGTCGGCGAGTTCGCGCTTCTGCGCGGCGGCGGCCTTCTCGGCCGCGGCAAGCGCGAGGGAGGCGTGCCGGTAGGCGAGCTCGGCGGCGATCAGGGCGCTCGTACCGCGGGCCTGTTCGGCCTCGGTGACCGCGTGCGCCGCGGCGGTGACCTCCTGGGCGAGCCCGGCGGCGCGGGCCCGCTCCTGTGCGGCGCGGGCGGAGAGCCGGCGGGCGAGCGTGCGGGTGCGGCGTTCGGCGGCCGTGTGCACTTCGCGCGCCCGGGTACGGGTGTCGGTGGCCTCGACGATGCGGCCGAGCAGCTCCACGGAGCCCGCCGTGAACTCCCGTTCGGCCATCAGCTCGGCGCGCCGCCCCAGCTTGTTGCCGAAGCCGCTGACCAGGTCGGCGAGGCCGTCCGTGTCTCGGGTGTCGGTGACCGCGCGGAGCAGCAGATCGGTGAAGTCGGAGTCCTTCTTGACCGCGAAGAGACCGGCGGCCTCGCCCTCGTCGGCGTTCATCTCGCGCTGGTAGCGGAAGAGTTCGGGGTCGAGGCCGAGCTCGCCGAGGTGCTCGTTCCAGCGGTCGTGGATCTCCTCCCAGTGCACTTCGAGGTGCGGATACGCCTTGCCCGCCTCGGTCAGCGCGTCGCGGAAGCCCTTCATGGTGCGCCGGCGGCCCCGGGCAGCGGAGGCGCCCTCGGCGACCGGGCGGACCGCAGTGGACTCGGCGACGGGCAGGTTGTCCAGGGAGAGACCGGGGCCGGGACGGAAGGAGTACCAGGCCTCGGCGAACTTCCGCGGGTCGTTGGAGACCTGACGGCCGCGCCATTCGCTCACCTTGCCGACGACCACGCACTCGCCGGTCAAGGTGTGCTGCCATTCCAGGGCCACATGACCGCAGTCGTCGGCGAGCAGGAACTTGCGCAGGACGCCGGAGCTGGCGCCGCCGAGGGTGTTGCGGTGGCCCGGGAGCATCACCGAGAAGATCAGCTTCAGCAGGACGGACTTGCCGCCGCCGTTCTCCAGGAAGAGCACACCGGCCGGTGCCGGGCGGCGCTGCGGCCCGGTCGGTTCCTCTGCGAAGAACTCCGCCTGCTGCGGCGCGGGATCGGGCACGGCCTCGCCCACCCCGCGCAGGTCAAGGACCGTGTCGGCATAGCGCGCACCGGCGGGGCCGATGGAGTAGAGGCGGACCCGGGACAGCTCGTACATGGCGGACTCTCGTAAGCGCGGTGGGCGGGATGGGTGGTCGGTGACGGAGGTGGCCGGGTGGCCACGTCCGTGGCTGAGGTGGCCGGGTTGGTGGCTGAGGTGGCCGGGTGGCCGGGTGGCCGCCTTGTGGCGGGCCGCGGGGGCTCAGGGGCCGTCGGCGTGGAAGGGGAGGCCCGCCCCCGCCACCAGCTCCAGGTCCTCGTCCGGCGTGGGCGCGGTCAGGCTCGCGGAGCCGTCGCTCACCGGGACGACACCCAGGTCGAGCAGCTCGGCCATCGCCGCGGATCCCGCCATGTCGCGCACCTGCAGCTGATAGCGCGGGGTGGTGCGGTACGTGCCTCCGGAGTCGTCCCCGGTGCGCTGCAGGAAACCGGAGTCGGTGAGGAACGCGGCGGCCTTGGAGACGATGCCGGTGGTCGAACCCGCGAGCCGCCGCGCGTCCTTGGTCGCGCCGGTGGAGCTGCGCCGCGCCCAGATCCGCCAGGCGGACTCCAGCCCGGGGGCCTCGGACGCGGGGTCGGTGTTCTCACCCGCCTCCTCGGCGCGCTCTTCGAGGCGCTGACAGGCCTGCCGTACGAAGGCGTCCACGCCGTTGACGGTGATCCGCCCGATGTACCCGTCGTCGGCCAGGTCCTCCGGGCGGGGGAAGGCAAGGGCGGCGAGCGCGAGATGGGCGAGTCCGTGCAGGAAGCGGTCGCCCGCGTCGGAGTTCGCACGCCGGGCGTAGTCACCCATCCGTACGGCGAACAGCGAGTCCTCGGCGGCGGTCACGGCCATGCCCGCGCGCGGGGAGACCTCCAGGACGACCAGGCCGAGCCCGCTGGCCACCGCGTCGGCGAGCCGGGCGAAGGGCGGGTCCTCGCGGTAGCGGCGCAGCAGTTCGGCGTATTCGGCGTCCCTGGCGGGCAGCAGCTTGGGTTGCAGCCCGAAGGAGACGAGGCGGGCGGCATCGGCCGCGTCGGCGGGGGTGACGGGCGCGGTCGCGGGGCGTGCTTCGGGCTCGCCCCAGGCGCCGGTCCCGCCGTCCATGTCGGTCACGGGCGGGGCTCCTTTGCGCGGGGGGTGCTGAGGTACGTAGCGAAGGCTCGGGGCGGGCCGTATGCGGGCGGCGCTCCGAAAGCGGCCGGCTGGTCGGATGCGCGGGGCGCGGCGGAAATGCGGGGCGCGCCAGATGCGCGGGGCGGGCCGGATACTCGGGTCAGGCCGTATGCGCGGGGCGCGGCGGCCCGTGGCGGGCCGGGTGCTCGTCTCACGCCGCCTCCGTCCGGTCCGCCGCCATGCCGGCGGCGTCAAGGAGTGCGGTGCCCACGATGAGGTCGGCGCCGCCGAACTCCGGGTCGTCGAGCCGGGTGCCGTCGTCCACGGCGAAGAGCAGCTTCGGCTCGCCCTGACGGTAGGCCGTGCCCACCGGCGGGCTCGCCGCGTGCACCGCGAGCAGGGCCACGAGGTAGGGCAGTTCGGGATCGATGCGGCGGGCGTCGTCGAGCAGCCCGGAGAGCCGGCGCGGCGCCTCGTGCTCCAGGTCGAGCAGTTCCATGGCGCGCGCGAGCTGCTCCTCGCTGAACCTGCTGTCGTCCGGCGTGGCGATCAACTCGGGCTCGGGCATCTCGGCGCCGAGGTGCTCCCGCTCCTGCGGCGGCGTGAGGAGTATGCCGACGAGGTCCCCGACCCGTACGGAGGTGGGGGTGCGCAGACCGGTGCCGCGCGTGAAGAACGCGTCCGTCACCCGGATCGCCTGCTCGACCGGGAGCGGCAGGACCGGCGCCACCAGCTGCCCGTACAGATCGAGCCCGACGCGCCCGGAGGGCGGTGCGAAGGCCTGGCGGTCCTGCTCGGCCCGGAACAGCGGCCCGGCTTCGAGCAGCCGGGACTGCAGCTGGGTGTGGCGGCGGATGCAGTCCTTGACGATGTCGACCAGCTCGGCGGCCCGCTGCTTGTGGTCCTGGTCCTCGGTCTCGTCCCGCGCTCTGCGGATGTTCGTCAGAATCGCGTTCTCGTGCCGGTAGCGGTCGGCGACATGGTCGAGCGCCTCGGCGATCATGTCCGGGACGGCTTCCAGCCAGTCGACGGCCCGCACATTGCGCCGGGTGGCGTCCAGGGAGCGGCGCAGGGTCTCCGAGTACTGCACGGTGCGGTAGCGGGCCTGCTCCGCGGCGAGCTGCGCGTCGGCGAGACGGCCCCGGCTGATGAGGACCTCCAGCTTCACCTCGGCGGCGATCTGCGCGCTGGTGACATCCGTGTCGAGGGCGCCGACGAGGACGTTGACCGCCTCGTCGGTCGTACGGAGATAGACCCCGCCGCCGTACCCCGGCACCTCTTCGACCAGCTTGAAGTCGTAGTCGCGGCGGACATAGCTGCCGTCGGGCGCGAACGTGCCGTAGACGGCGCGGAAGCCGCGGTCGACGCTGCCGACGTTGATCAGGTTCTCCAGGACCCAGCGGGCCACCCGCTCGTGCTCGGCGGCCGGCCGCTGCGGGGCCTGGGCGGCGATGCGCGGCAGGAGCCGGGCCACGATCTGCTCGTGGTCGGCGCCGGTGTCGAAGTCCATGTTCAGCGTGACCAGGTCGATCGCTGCGAGCGCCACCTCGGCCATGGCATAGACCGTGTACTCCCCGGCCAGGTTTGCCTTGCGCACGTCCAGGTCATGGAGCGGAGCGGTGCAGGCGAGCGCGCGCAGGCGCCGCGCCAGGCCCTCGTCGGCGGCCGGGCCCGGTGCCGGGGACGGATGGGTCTTCGCCGGGGCAGGAGCAGTCACGACGTAGAGATTAGGCGCTCGCACTGACAACGACCGAAACGGACCGCTTGCGGGTGCTTGTCCCCGAGGGCCACGAGGGGCCGAGGTGTGCCGCACCTCACAACGCGCGCCGCCCGGGGCCTCGCTCCGCCGCGTGTCCTCAGGTGTCCGGATGCCCGATCCGGCTCCGTACAACCGTCTGCATCTCGGTCTCCTCCGCCGGATCGGCGGCGAGCCGGCGCAGTTGCTCCACGACGCGGCTGTCGGCGGTCTCGGCGTGCCGCGCGGCGAGTTCGCGCGTCGTCTCCTCGCAGTCCCACAGGCATTCGACGGCGAAGCCGGCCGCGAAGGAGGGGTCGGTGGCGGCGAGGGCGACGGCCGCCCGTCCGCGCAGGTGGGAGGAGGCCGTCTCGCGGTAGACGTGGCGCAGAACGGGCGCGGCGCACCCGATGCCGAGCCGTCCCGTGCCGTCCACGAGCGTCCACAGGGTCGGCCCGTCGGGCCCCTCGGCCCGGACGGCCTCGCGCAGCGCGCCGAGCACCAGCGGCGCGTCCTGGGCGCCGCCGCGGCAGGCGAGCACCCGCCCGGCCGCGGCCCCGAGGGCGTCGGGCCGTCCGGCCCAGCGGCGGGCGCGTTCCAGCGCCTCGGGCCCGGCCATCCGCTCGAAGGCGTCGACGGCGGCCTCCGCCACGACCCTTGAGCCGTCGGCCAGGGCGGCCTCCACCAGATCGGGCACGGAGGGATCCCGTACGTCGGCGAGGTAGCGCAAGGCGGTGCAGCGCGCCCCGTCGGAGCCCGAGCGGGCCGCGGAGAGGATCTCCGGCAGGTCCTCGGGTCCGGCCACGGCGGCCAGACATCGGGCGGCGGGCACATGGCGGCCGCCGCCGCGCTCCATCGCCTCCTCGGCCCAGGCGAACACGGCATCGACGCTCCAGCCGGGGCGCGGGCCGGTGGGCCTGAGCTGCCGTTGCCACTGGTCGAAGGAACCGCGTTCGCCGGCCGCGCGCACCCGCGCGCCGACGGATTCACGCGGGTCCTCGGCCCACAGCCGCCACGGCCGCGGTTCGAAGGCGTCCCGTACGGCCGCCGACAGTTCGGCATCGCCCTCGGGGGTCTGCGGGAAGCGGGCGAGGACCGGCTCGGCCAGCGCGCGCAGGGCGCCGTCCTCGTCGCGCAGGGCGAGTTCGTCGAGCGCCCAGGCCCAGTTGGTGCCCTCGGCGGCATAGCGGCGCAGCAGCATCAGCGCGTCGTCGCGTCCGTACGAGGCGAGGTGGCCGAGCACGGCGAGCGCGAGCCCCGTACGGCACTCCTCGCCGTCGAGGACGTCCTCGGCGCAGAACAGGTGCCGGGCGATCTCGTCCAGCGGGCCGCGCAGGTCGAGGTAGAGCCGTGCGTAGTAGAGCGAGCGGTTCTCCACCTGCCAGTCGTGGCGGGGGTCGCCCAGGACACACCGGTCGAGGGCCGCGAGCGCTTCCTCGCGTGGGGCGGTGAGTGCGTGCAGCGTGCCGTCGCCGCGGCCTCGCTGGAGCAGGCCGAGCAGCGTGCCGCTGGGCGCTATGACCGTGTCGAACATGGGAAAAGCCTCACATCGAGCGTCGACGCAACAGGGGGGTGGACTGCTACCTGCCGGCGCGACAACACGTGTGGCTGCCCGTCGTCCGCTGCTTGCTGTAAGCCATCTTCCTCTGCCTCTCGGTCGGCGGCCCAAGGTATGGGCCGGTCACGGTCCGCGTGCTGCGGCATCTGCCCAGCAGTCGTGTCCGTGAATCACGACGTCATGATGGCCCAGCCGCTTCGGCCTGGTCGACCAGATTTCCGCTGATCGCCCGCCTGCCCCCGTAAACCCCGGATCCTCCGGGCTCCGGCCCCCGGAGCCATCGGCTCCGCCCCCGGGCCGTCTACGCGCCGAAGAGCTCCAGCAGATCGGCCTTGCCGAACATCCGGGCCGTGTCGACCGCCGAAGGGGTGCCCGCGGCCGGATCGGCGCCGCCGTCGAGCAGGGCCCTGATCACCTCGGTCTCGCCCTTGAAGACCGCGCCTGCCAGCGGCGTCTGTCCGCGGTCGTTGGCCCGGTCGGCGTCCGCGCCGCGTTCCAGGAGCACGCGCACCGCGGCGGGGTGGCCGTGGTAGGCGGCGAGCATCACCAGGGAGTCGCCCCGGTCGTTGGCGAGGTTCACCGGAACGCCGGCGTCCACGTAGGCGGCAAGGGTCTCGGTCTCGCCCTGGCGCGCCAGATCGAAGATCTTCGTGGCGAGCTCCACGACCTCCGGATCGGGTACTTGCGTCATGCGGCTCGACCTTTCGCTTCGGCGGCCAAGTGACTCGGCCGTAAGAGTGAATCGCCAGCGTACTGCCCGTCGCAGCACATGCGTGCCCCCGCCCGAGGCAAAGATCACCCCGGGCCCCGCAGTGGCCCGGCAACCGACCCCCGCCTCCGCAAGCAGCATGCATCCATATGAGGGAAATCAGCCAAATTTCACCCAGTTGCACCTTTTATCGTATGGATACATCCTGTGAGCCTGGAACAACTCATGGTGACTGTCCCCTCTACCAGGAGAAATCTCATGATCTTGTCCATCTCGGGTGTCGTACTGCTCGGAATCATCGTGTTCCTGTTCTTCCGCAAGGACGGACTCAAGGCCTCCCATGCGCTGGTCTGCGCACTCTTCGGCTTCTATCTCGCCGGCACCCAGATCGCACCGAGCATCACGGCCGGCGGCGAGAGCCTCGCCAGCCTCCTCGGCGGCATCAGCTTCTGAGTCCGCACCCGGTACACCCACCCGGTTCACAACGGATCACTACGGATCACAACTTCAGGAGTACGACGTGGCCAGGCGACCACTTCCGCGGATTCTGACCACCGGTTCCGCCTCTCTCACGCGAAGCCGGGAACTGGCCAGGACGGCAGCCGACAACGCCACGGACGTGCTCCATCCGTTGATCACCATCACCCGGGGACTGCGCCGCCTCGCCTCCGCAGGGCGGCGCAAGTGGACGGAGACACCCAAGGACCGCCGGGGTCCTCTCCTGTTCCTCGTCGCCTCGTGCCTCCTGGTCGTGGTCCTCGTCCCGTACGGCCCGCTGCTCGCCCTGGTCTCGCTCATGGCGGCGGCGGCCTGGACCGGCCGCGACCGCACGCCGGCGCAGCCCGACCAGGAGGACGAGGGCAGGATCCAGCGCCTGCAGACGCTCTACGAGGCGCTGGTCCCGTATCTCTCCGTCCCCGACGACCCGAGTCCGCTCTATGCGCACGGCGGCGAATGGGACAAGGCCTTCACCTCGCACGAGTTCGACGACAGCGGCCGTCTCAGCCGCCTCGTGCTGCGCTATCCCGCGTACTTCACCGACGGCGAGGCCCCGTCCCGGGCCCGCATCGAACAGGTGCTGCACGCGAAGGCGGGGCGCGGCCGCGAGTACCACTTCACATGGGACGAGGAGGGCAACGAGCTGACCGTGCGGGTGCTGCCTCCGCTGCCCACGGACATCGCCGCGCAGCGCTTCGTGACCACGCCCGGAGAGACGGTGCTCGGCTTCACGGACGAGAGCTCCGTCCAGCGCACCCTGCCCGTCACGGACGGCGAGGAGCAGCGGGACGTGCCGCCCGTGATCTGGCGCACCGGGCCCCGCTCGACCGAACCGCACCTCCTCGTCGTCGGCCAGCCGGGCAGCGGCACCACGAGCCTGATGCGCTCGATCGCCCTGCAGGCCCTGCGGCACGGCGACATCCTGATCGTCGAGGGCAGCGGCACCGGTGAGTACGCGTGCCTGACGGGACGCCACGGTGTGCTCGGCGTCGAGTGCGGGCTCGCCGGGGCGGCGGCCTGCCTGGAGTGGGCCGCGCACGAGACGGAGCGGCGACTGATCGCGGCGAACCGTGCCCGGCAGGCCGGGCAGCCCGCGCCCGAGGACACCCGGCGGCCGCTGTGGATCCTGCTCGACCGGCCGAGTGTGCTCGGGCATCTGGCCGCGGCGGACGGGCGCGACGATCCGCAGGCGCTGCTGCAGGTCCCGCTGAGGCACGGGCGGGCGGCGAGCGTCACGGTGGTCGTGGCCGACCAGTTCGACACGATGGACGCGCTGAGCGAGCCGGTGCGGCAGCACACCCGGGCGCGGGTGGTGCTCGGGGTGGCGTCCCCCGCGCAGATCGAGGCCGTGCTGGGGACGGCGCCGCACACCACGCCCACGCCCGATGTGCCGCCCGGGCGTGGGTATGCGCGCATGGGCCAGGGTCCTGTGCATCGGCTGCAGGTTCCGGCTACGCCGGATCCGTATGACGATGCGACAGGTGAGGCGCTGCGGCGCGCCGTGCTCGAGTTGTTGCCTGAGCGGGTGGCAGCTCAGGACGACTCGCTGAGTCCCAGCAACGTTTGAGTTCCGGCGTTTGAGTTCCGACGTTTGCGTTCCGACGTTTGCGTTCCGGGGGCACCTGCCCCCATGAAGCTTCGCCCCCAGCCCCCGTCTCGCGCGTGAACGCGCCCGTTCCCGAACGCCGGACGGGCTGACAGCACCCCCTACGCGACGAACGTCTGCGGCTGCAGCGCCCCGCCCCCGGCGCCGCCCTCCACCAGGCGGGCCGCCGCCGCGAGGCGGACGGCCGCCTCGTCCGCGACGGCGCCGCTCACGGTGAACGGCAGGCGTACGAAACCCTCGAAGGCGCCGTCCACGCCGAAGCGCGGCCCGGACGGTACGCGTACGCCGACCCGCTCCCCCACTTCCGCGAGCCGTGAGCCGGAGAGCCCGCCGGCCCGTACCCACAGGGTCAGCCCGCCCGCGGGGACCTCGAAGTCCCAGCCGGGCAGTTCGCGCCGGACCGCGGCGGCCAGGGCATCGCGGTTCTCCAGCGCCTGGGTCCGCCTGATCGCCACGGCCTCCTCCCAGCCGCCGGTGCTCATCAGCCAGTTGACGGCCAACTGCTCCACCACGGGCGTGCCGAGATCGGCGTACGCGCGGGCCGCGACCAGGGAGCGGATGACGTCCGGTGCCGCGCGTACCCATCCGATCCGCATGCCCGCCCAGAAGGCCTTGCTCGCCGAGCCGACCGTGATCACCGAGGATCCGGCCGGGTCGAAGGCGCACACCGGCCGAGGCATCTCGAAGCCGGGCTCCAGCCACAGCTCGGTCATCGTCTCGTCGACGACGAGGACGGTACCCGCGGAGCGTGCCGCGTCGACCAGCGCCCGCCGCTGGGCGTCGTCGGGCAGCGCGCCGGTCGGATTGTGGAAGTCGGCCACGACGTAGGCGAGCCGGGGCGCGGACTCGCGCAGCACCTGCCGCCAGCGCTCCAGGTCCCAGCCGCTCAGACCCTCCGCCATGGCGACGGGCACCAGGCGCGCGCCCGCCTCACGCATCAGCTGCAGGATGTTCGCGTACGAGGGTGACTCGACGGCGATGCGCTCGCCCCGGCCGGCGAACAGATGGCAGATGGCGTCGATCGCCCCCATCGCGCCGGTGGTCACCATGATCTGCTCGGGCATCGTGGGGATGCCGCGCTCGGTGTAGCGGTCGGCGATCATCTGGCGCAGGGCGGGCAGCCCGGCCGGGTAGTCGCCGTGCGTATGGGCGTACGGCGGCAGCTCCTCGAGAGCGCCCTGGACCGCACGGGTCAGCCACGGCTCGGGCGCGGGCAGGGCCGCGCAGCCGAGGTCGATCATCGAGCCGAGCGCCTCGGGCGGCAGGGGTTCGAGGCCGCGCGCGGGCAGCGGATTGCCCGCCGGTACGGCGGTCCAGCTCCCGGCGCCGCGGCGGGATTCGAGGAAGCCCTCGCCGCGCAGGGCCTCGTAGGCGGCGGCGACGGTGGTCCGGCTGACGTTGAGCGCCTGGGCCAGTTCCCGCTCGGCGGGCAGCCGCGCGGCGACCGGGACGCGGCCTTCGAGCACAAAGGTGCGGATGCCGTCCGCGAGCGCGCGGTAGGCGGGCGGGCGGCGGGAGCCGGGGCCCGCGGGGCGCACCTGCTGCGAGCTGATGAGCCGGGCGAGCTGTGTGGCTCCCACCGCCGAGGTCCACTGCGCCATGGAAACCAGTCCACCTTCCCCAAATTGGCCCTATCGACCTTCTTCCAGCAAGCCACAGAGTGTCACGTGCAGGCCTGTCCAGGCCACTCCCGCAGGGGACGAAGGCCATGGGGGAAGCTGTGGCCGGGGCATCCGATGCGACAACCGAGGGGGACACCTTGCAGCGCGGCATCCATCTGACCCGCCGCCTCATCCAGCTCTACGTGGGCCTCACCCTGTTCGGCGCGAGCTCCGCACTGCTGCTGCGCTCCGGTCTCGGCCTCGAACCGTGGAACGTCCTGCACCAAGGGCTGGCCGAGCGCACCGGCCTCACCATCGGTGTCGTCTCGATCATCGTCGGCGCGATCGTGCTGCTCCTGTGGATCCCGCTGAAGCAGCGGCCCGGGCTCGGCACGGTCTCGAACGTGTTCGTGGTGGGCCTCGCCATGGACGGCACCCTCGCCCTCGTACCCGATGCGCAGGGCTGGGTGCTCAGGACGCTCACGATGATCACCGGCATCGTGCTCAACGGGGTGGCCACCGGCCTGTACATCTCGGCCCGCTTCGGTCCGGGCCCGCGCGACGGCCTGATGACCGGGCTCAACGGGACGACCGGCTGGTCCATCCGGCTCGCCCGTACCTGCGTCGAGATCGCGGTGGTCGCCTCGGGCTTCCTGCTCGGCGGCACGGTCGGCATCGGCACCGTCGCGTACGCGCTGGCGATCGGGCCGCTCGCCCAGTTCTTCCTGCGCTTCTTCGCCATCCCGGATCCGGACCACGGCAGCAGGGTGGTCACCGCCGCGCCACGCGGACGGGCGATACTGCGGAGGTGACCGACGCGAGACGCCATCCGTACCTGGACGCCGCCGCCCCGCTCGCCTTCGCCCACCGGGGCGGGGCGGCGGACGGCCTGGAGAACACCGAGGCAGCCTTCCGCAGCGCCGTCGACTCCGGCTACCGCTACCTGGAGACGGATGTGCACGCCACGGCCGACGGGCGGCTCGTCGCCTTCCACGACGCCACGCTCGACCGGGTCACCGACACCCGCGGGGCGATCGCCGATCTGCGCTGGTCCGAGGTGCGCACGGCGCGGGTCGCCGGACACCAGCCGGTACCGCTCTTCGAGGACCTGCTCGAAGCCTTCCCCGAGGCGCGCTGGAACGTCGATGTGAAGGCGGAGCCCGCGCTGCGCCCGCTGCTCGACCTGATCCGCCGCACCGGCACCTGGGACCGGATCTGTGTCGGCTCCTTCTCGGAGGCGCGGGTCGCGCGCGCCCAGCGGCTCGCCGGACCGCGCCTCGCCACCTCGCTCGGCACCGCGGGGGTGCTGGCGCTGCGGCTGCGCTCGCTCGGGCTGCCGGTCCGCCCACGCCGTTCGGCCGTCGCCGCCCAGGTGCCCGAGACGCAGTCCGGGGTCCCGGTGGTCGACCGCCGCTTCGTCCGCACCGCCCACGCGCTGGGGCTGCAGGTGCACGTGTGGACGGTGAACGAGCGGGCGCGGATGGAACGGCTCCTCGACCTGGGAGTCGATGGCATCATGACCGATCACACGGGGACACTGATCGAGGTGCTCAAGGAGCGCGGGGCCTGGGCCTGAGCGCACCGAGGCGCCGCCTCGACCGGAACAGCGAGGGGGCGCGGTGGGGACCGACACCGTCACGGAGCGGGACGAGGGCGAAGGCGGAGGCGAGGGCGAGCGGCGCAGGCACGAACAGCGCGGCTGGTACTTCTACGACTGGGCCTGCTCGGTCTACTCGACCAGCGTGCTCACGGTGTTCCTCGGCCCGTATCTGACCGAGGTCGCCAAATCGGCGGCCGGTGCGGACGGGTTCGTGCACCCACTCGGGATCCCGGTGCGGGCCGGTTCCTTCTTCCCGTACGCGGTCTCGGCCTCGCTCGTCGTCGCACTGATCGCGATGCCGCTGGTCGGCGCGGCCGCCGACCGGACGGGCCGCAGGAAGCCGCTGCTCGCTGCCGCCGCCTACCTCGGCGCGGGGGCGACGGCGGCCATGTTCCTGCTCGACGGCGACCGCTATCTGCTCGGCGGGCTCCTCCTGGTGATCGCGAACGCCTCGTTCGCCGTGGCGATGGCGCTCTACAACGCGTACCTGCCGCAGATCGCCGCGCCCGAGGAACGCGATGCGGTCTCGGCGCGCGGCTGGGCCTTCGGCTATGCGGCCGGTGCGCTGGTCCTCGTCCTCAATCTGATCCTCTTCACCGCCCACGAGTCCTTCGGCGTCTCGGAGGGCACGGCGGTACGGATCTGCCTTGCCTCCGCGGGTGTGTGGTGGGGCGTGTTCACGCTCGTACCGCTCGCCCGCCTGCGGGACCGGCCCCGGGAACCGGCCGGACAGGCGCCCGCCGTGGGCGGCTGGCGCCAGTTGCGCGCCACCCTGAAGGACATGCGCGGGCGGCCGCTCACGCTGGCCTTCCTACTGGCGTATCTCGCCTACAACGACGGCGTGCAGACGGTCATCTCCCAGGCCTCGGTCTACGGTTCCGAGGAGCTCGGCCTCGGCCAGTCCACGCTCATCGTGGCGGTCCTGCTCGTCCAGCTCCTCGCGGTCGCCGGGGCACTGGCCATGGGGCGGCTCGCCCGGGTGCACGGTGCCAAGCGGACGATTCTCGGCTCGCTGGTCGTGTGGACGCTGATCCTCGGCGCGGGCTACTTCCTGCCCGCCGGTGCTCCCGTCTGGTTCTTCGTCCTCGCCTCCGGCATCGGTCTCGTCCTCGGCGGAACGCAGGCGCTCTCGCGCTCGCTGTTCTCGCACCTGGTGCCGCGGGGCAAGGAGGCCGAGTACTTCGCGGCATACGAGATGAGCGACCGGGGCATCAGCTGGCTGGGGCCGCTCATCTTCGGCCTGACGTACCAGGCCACGGGAAGTTACCGGGACGCGATCCTCTCGCTGGTCGCCTTCTTCGTGATCGGCTTCGTGCTCCTCGCACGCGTTCCGGTGCGGCGGGCCGTCGAGGAGGCCGGGAATCGGGTGCCGGAGAAGGTCTGAGCAAAGAAAGTCGGTGCGGACCTGGGGCGGATTTAGCGCCGGGCGGCAAAGGCCGGTAGTGTACGCCTTTGGCCTGCCGGGCGTACCGTTCCTTCACGCTAAAGAAACTGAAGCGTTGGGTGACATCTTCTGCCAGATGTGACAAACCGGACGATGGTGGGTAGAACAAGGGGCGGCTAAGACGGCGACGCGTGACCCGGAACGGGAATCTTTACCGCCGACCGGACGTTGACCGGATGACGACGACAGCGACACCTGTCCTGTGGGCGACTAGCCCGGGAGGCACGATTCATGAGTGAGCGAGCTCTTCGCGGCACGCGCCTCGTGGTGACCAGCTACGAGACCGACCGCGGCATCGACCTGGCCCCGCGCCAGGCGGTGGAGTACGCATGCGACAACGGACATCGCTTTGAGATGCCGTTCTCGGTGGAGGCGGAGATCCCGCCGGAGTGGGAGTGCAAGGTCTGTGGGGCCCAGGCACTCCTGGTGGACGGCGACGGCCCTGAGGAGAAGAAGGGCAAGCCCGCACGTACGCATTGGGACATGCTCATGGAGCGGCGTACGCGTGAGGAGCTGGAGGAGGTCCTGGCCGAGCGCCTGGCCGTTCTTCGCTCCGGGACCATGAATATTGCTGTGCATCCGCGGGACAGCCGTAAGTCGGCGTAGCGCGCGAGGCACGGTTGGTAAGACTGGGCCGGGGCCCGGACACTTGGTGTCCGGGCCCCGGCCCAGTTCTGCGCTCTTCGCTGCGGGTGGGTGGGCGCCGCCTATCGCGCTTCCCCGCACCGGGGTGCCCCTGTGCCCACCCTCCCCAAGCTCTCGGCTTCGCTCGAGCAGGGGAGACCCCACTGAGCAGGGGAGACCCACAGCTAGGTGGGGGGAATCTCGTCGCGTCCCGCACGCTCATCGCGCGGAGCTTCGTCGCGGATCACCTCGCCCTGGACGATCTTGCCGTCCGGGCGGTGGATGCGGGACTGCTGGAAGGCGTTCTCGAAGCTGCCGGGGCTCGCCCCGGCCATCCGCTTCTCGAAGGACTTCCCCGCCCGCTTCGCCACCGTCTTGCGCACCGGCGGCAGCAGACAGACCAGCCCGGCCACGTCCGAGAGCAGCCCGGGCATGATCAGCAGCAGCCCGCCGAGCATCGTCAGGCCGTTGCCCCGGCCGGACTGCGCCGGCGGCGCCTTGGGCGCCTCACCCGCTGCCGCGGCTGCCTGCGCCTGTTGCAGGGTCTCGCTCAGGCTGCGGAACGCACGGCGACCGGCCCGCTTGATCACCACAGCGCCGAGCATGACACCGGCCAAGAGCAGCAGGAGGACCACGAAGCCGCTGGTGGCCTGCGCCACCTGCATCAGCAGCCAGATCTCCAGGACCAGCCAGGCGGCGATCCCGAGCGGCAGATACCGGCGCAGCTTCGAGCGACCGGCAGGGCGGGCGCCCGGGCGTTGGGTCGGAGGCGTCGTCATGTCTCCAGTGTGCCGTGTGCCGCATCCGTACGGCGTAAGCGGGACATCAGCGATCCCGGCGGGGAGGCCGGCGCCCCTCGGCCGGGAGGCGAGGAGGAGCCGGCCGGGGTCAGGGGGCCGGCCGTTCAGCGTCGCCTGCGGCCCAGGATCTTGCCGGACCGTTCGGCCACACCCCAGGCCGTGACCCGCCAGAGCGCCTCGACCAGGATGTCGCGGCTCATCTTGGAGTCGCCCAGCTCGCGCTCGACGAAGGTGATCGGCACCTCGACCACATGGAAGCCGGCCCGCACCGCGCGCCGGGCGAGGTCGACCTGGAAGCAGTAGCCCTGGGAGGCCACGTCGGCCAGGCCCAGGCCCTGCAGCGTCTCCTTGCGGAAGGCGCGGAAGCCGCCCGTGACGTCGCGGATCGGCACGTCCAGCATGAGCCGCGAGTACATGGAGCCGCCCCGGGAGATGAACTCGCGGGACTTGGGCCAGTTGACCACCCGGCCGCCCGGCACCCAGCGCGAGCCGAGCACGAGGTCCGCGCCCTTGAGCGCCGTGAGCAGCCGGGGCAGCTCCTCGGGCTTGTGCGAGCCGTCGGCGTCCATCTCCACAAGCACGCCGTAGCCGTTCTCGACGCCCCAGTCGAAGCCCGCCAGGTACGCGGCGCCGAGGCCCTCCTTGCCGGTGCGGTGCAGCACGTGGACGTGATCGTCCTCGGCGGCCAGCTCGTCGGCGAGCTTGCCGGTGCCGTCGGGGCTGTTGTCGTCCGCGACCAGGATGTGCGCCTCGGGCACGGCGGCGCGTACGCGGGCCGCGATCGGCTTGATGTTCTCGGCCTCGTTGTACGTCGGGATGATCACCAACGTGGTGCCGAGCGGGCCGTACTCCCGCTGACCGCCGTCCTTCACTGCGTGCCCCTTAATTCCACAAACGGATGCTCCACCATAGTGCGGCCCACGCCGGAAGCCGCAGGCACGGGGCGCAGGAGTCCTGCCGAAAGGCCGTGGAGAAGGGTGGAACCGGTGCGGGACCGGGACCCGGTGCCCTTCGGGCCGACCTGGGACCCGCTGGCTGCGAGCCGACGACAGGCCGTTGTCTACTGAGCATCCGGGCCCCACCCGGGTCGCACCTGTCCGGCCGGGCGGTACCTGCGTCCGCCCCCGAGGCGCGGTCGCTGGGCCTGGCTCCCAGTGGCGGGGTGCCGGTGCGGCACTCCGCCCCCATGACCCAGCCGCGCTCGACGACTGCGTGGAGGTGGCCCCGCCGGACGTCCTGTGGTGGACCCGGCCGAAACTACCCGCCCCACGCGGCCGTCTGTCAACACAGCTGCCACCTGCGGCGATTCGCCATGCGGGCAGCTCAGGGCCGTGATCACGGGCCCGAGCGGCGCCTTGCTCCGCCACCGGAACACCCCGCGCCACACCGGACCGTCACCCATTGGGCCGCACGAACACCGTCCTGCCGCCGACCACGGTCTCCAGACAGACCGGCAGTTCGACGGACGGGGTGAGATCGGGCAGGCCCGGGGTGCCGGAGCGGGGGTCGGTGGACCAGCGGGCGACGCGGTCGTCGGGTGCCTGGACGATGAGTTCGCCGGTGTGCCAGATCGCGAAGTCGGCGGGGGCGCCGGGCACCAGCGTCCCGGCGTCGTCGCGGCCGATCGCGCGCCAGCCGCCGCGGGTGTGCGCGGTGAACGCGGCGCGTACGGAGACGCGGTGCTCGGGTGTGCGGTGGAAGGCGGCGGCACGGACCGTGCCCCAGGGGTCGAGCGGGGTGACGGGGCTGTCGGAGCCGAAGGCGAGCGGGACGCCCGAACGCAGCAGCGCCGCGTAGGGGTTGAGGGTGCGGGCCCGCTCGGCGCCGAGCCGCTCGGCGTACATGCCGTCCTCGCCGCCCCACAGGGCGTCGAAGGCGGGCTGCACGGAGGCGGTGAGGCCGAGTTCGGCGAAGGCGGCGACGGTCTCGGGGCTGAGCATCTCGGCGTGCTCGACGCGGTGCCGGCCGGCGCGTACCCGGGCGAGGCCCAGCTTGTCGGCGGCGGTGCGCATCCCGGCGACGACGGTGGCCACGGCTGCGTCGCCGATGGCGTGGAAGCCGGCCTGGATGCCCGCCTCGGTACAGGCCACGACGTGCAGGGCGACGGCGGCCTCGTCGAGGTAGCCGGTGCCGGTGTGGGCGGCGTCCGCGTATGGCTCGTGCAGGCAGGCGGTGTGCGAACCGAGCGCTCCGTCGACGAACAGGTCGCCCGCGGCGCCCAGCGCGCCCAGATCGCGGATGCGGTCGGCGTCGGCGGCGGATTCCAGGGCCTCGGCCCAGTAGCCGGTGACGCGCGGGCCCGGTTCTTCGGCGGCGAGGGCGAGCAGGCCGGTGAGGTCGTCCTCGCCGGAGATGTCCGGGCCCGCGCACTCGTGCACCGAGCCGATACCGAGCGAGGCGGCCTGCCGCAGGGCCGCCCGCTGGGCCTCCTTGCGCTGCACGGGGGTGATCGCGCCGTGGGCCGCGCGGCGTACCGCGTGGTGGGCGTCCTTGGTGAGCGGGGCGTCGGCGGCGAAGCCGGGCAGCTCGCGGATGCCGGGCACGAGGTCGAGGAGGGCGGTGGTGGCGACGGCCGAGTGGACGTCGATCCGGCTCAGGTAGAGCGGCCGGCCGCCGGTCGCCTCGTCGAGTTCGGCGCGGCGCGGGGCGCGGCGCTCGGGCCAGCGGGCGGCGTCCCAGCCGTGGCCGAGCAGGACCCGGTCGTCCGGGTGCCGGGCGCTGTGCTCCCGTACCCGGTCGAGCGCCTCGGGCAGGCTGCGGGCGCCGCTCAGGTCGAGTCCGGTGAGGGCGAGGCCGGTCGAGGTGGTGTGCACGTGCGCATCGGTGAACGCCGGTGTGACCAGTGCTCCGTGTAGGTCCCGTACCTCTTCGACGCCCTCCGCGAAGGCGTCGGCCGCACCTTCGGAACCGACCCAGGCGACCTGACCGCGCTCCACGACCATGGCGGTCGCGAAGGGGTCGGCGGGACTGTGGACCTCACCGCCGCGCAGCAGTACGGTGCGGTGGCCCGGGGCGCTGGGATTGCTCTCGCTCATGGGAACAGTCTCCCGCCCCGCACCGGGTGGCCCGGACACGGGGTGCCGTTGCGGTCCCCGCACCCGGCCCGGCGGGCCGCCGGGGGTTCACAGACGGGGCGGGCGGGACTCGTACGGGGTGGAGAGGCAGACCGTCGTACGGGTGGAGACGCCCGCGAGGGCGCGGACGCGGCCGAGGAGGTCCTCCAGGCCCAGCGGCGTGGCGACGCGCACCTTGAGGATGTAGTTCTCGTCACCGGCCACACTGTGGCAGGCCTCGATCTCGGGGATGCCGGCCAGCCGTTCCGCGATGTCGTCGGGGGCGCTGGGGTCGAAGGGTTTGACGGAGATGAACGCCGTCAGGGGCAGCCCCACGGCCTCCGGATCGACCACGGCCGCGTACCCGCGGATCACGCCGCGCTGCTCGAGCCGACGCACCCGCTGGTGCACGGCGGACGTGGACAGGCCGGTGGCCTTGCCCAGGTCGGTGTAGCTCATCCGCCCGTCCTTGACGAGCAGCTGCACGATCTGGCGGTCGAGGTCCTCCATGGCGCAAGAACCTACAGGGCCGTGATCCATGGGGACACCTGGGTTACCCACGTGATACCCGCGCACTCGACGGGCGGCGGTCCCCCCGAGCTCCTGCCGTGCCGGAACGACTCCCCCGTAACCCTTCTGTGATGAACGCCACACGACTACGGCCGCGTCCGGGGCGGTGACGTGGTTACGGCGACGAACAGGCGGGAAGTGCTTGCTGTGGTCGAGGCCGCAGCGCCTTGTCGGCCCACCCGAGGGGGAGATCCCATGCAGCAACAGCAGGGCAGCACCGAGCCCGACGCGTACGACACCTTCGAGATGTTCCGGGTGATCTGCCCGGACTGCGAGCAGCCCATCGCGCTCCTCTCCGGCGAGGACGTCCTTCCACAGCACGCCAAGTGCCCCACTCCGTGGAACCCGTTCGGGCTCACCACCTGCTCGGGCACCGGCCGCCCGGCCGCGGACACCCGTCCGGCCGACGAGGGCCTCGAGGCCCAGGAGCAGGACACCGCACTGCTTCTGACGCTTCCTCAGGGCCTGGACTGGCGGACGCAGCCCTTCTCGCACGTGGGCGGGCCGGGCTCGCGCCCCATGAAGCGGTCCTCACTGCGCAGCGCCGCCTAGAGCGCGTTCAGGAGCAGCTCGGAAGCGGGCTCAGGACCGGTCCCAGTAGTCGCCCTGCACCATGGCCGCCAGGCTGGCGTGGTGCAGGATCAGTTTGTCGACGTCCGCCGGGTCTTCGGGCAGGCTCGCCTCGCCGAAGTGGACCTGCCGATAGGCGACGCGCAGCATCACGACCGCGTGCCGCAGCGCCGCGTACAGCGTGTAGAAGTCCATGTGCCGCGGCGTGTGTCCGGTGAGCCGGGCGTAGCGTTCCTCGATCCGGTCGCGGCGCAGGAATTCCGGCAGGCCCGCCTGTCCGAAGCTCACGGTGAGGTCCTGGAAGAAGCGGTGCAGGTACACCGTCCAGCCCAGGTCGACCTCGCGCGGGGCGAGGCAGGCCATCTCCCAGTCCAGGACGGCGGCAGGTGTGAAGCCGTCGTAGATGATGTTCCCGATGCGTGCGTCGCCCCAGTTGAGGACCGCTTCGCCCTCGTCGGCGGGCCACAGGTCCGCCAGCCGTTCGAAGGCCGCCTCGATGAGCGGTGAGCGTGCGGTGTCGCGCACCACCCACTCGTAGTAGGTGCGCTGAGACTCGACGTGCCGGCGCAGGGCGCTGCCCTCGCCGGGCAGTGCGAGGAAGGCGGCCTCGGCGGCCGGGAACTGGTCGTGCAGCTTGGCGATCAGGGTGATCGAGGCCGCCTCCAGTTCCTCGCGCTCGGTATCGCTCGCCTCGTACAGCCAGTTGCCTTCGTACGTGTAGGGCATGACGTCGGGCGGCACCCGGCCGTGCATGCGTTCCATCACGAAGAACGGCGCGCCGAGCGGGCCGGGATCGCGTTCCAGCCACTGCACGCGCGGTACGGGCAGTTCGGTGTGCTCGCCGACGAGGTGCATGACGCGGTGTTGCCGCTCCATGTCGTACACCGGGAAGATCGTGTACGCGGAGGGATCCGCCGCGAGACGCAACGCGCAGGCGGTGAGCGGGGTTTCGGGGTGTTCGATGTCGAAGAGCAGGGTCTCGCTGGACATGCCGTTGGACTCGGGGACGTTGACGTCGGCCGCCTTGGCGCCGGGCAGGCGTGCGTCGAGCCAGGTGGTGAGCCTGCGGCCGAGTTCCTCGGGGTCGCGGGTGCTGGTACGGGGGCGTGGTGCCGTGGCCATGGGTCGGCTCCTCTCGTGGACGGATGCGTGCGGAAACCGCTGTCGGACCCCGCTCAGGGGGCGACCGAGTCGAAGCCGGTGAACCCGGAGGGGTCGTGGCGGCCGAAGCTGCCGTGTTCGAAGATCCCGTAGCCGGTGCGTCCGTCGAGGGTGAAGCGGGCCGCGTGGTCGATCACTCCGTAGGCGGCGAGCGGATGCGCGCCGGGGTCGGAGAGGTCGTAGGTGCGGCGGTCGGTCCAGTCGTGACCGCGCCAGGTGCCGTGCTGCCAGTCGTCGGCGGGCGGGTAGCCGGCGCCGATGGCCAGGGGGATGTCCGTGAGGCAGTCGACGGTCAGTTCGGCCGGTTTGCGGGAGGCGTCCGTGAGGTGGATGACGGCGCGCTCGGGGTGGCGGCTGCCCGGGCGGTAGGCGATGTCGGCGTGCGGCCAGCCCAGTTGGACATCACGTGCGCCTTCGCGGACCAGGACGGCCTCGTTGAGGCTGCGGTAGCCGTCCGCGTCCTCCTGGGCGATGACCATGACGAAACGGTCCTCGAAGCACACCGGCACCCAGAGCCAGTGGAAGCCTTCGGTGCGCTCCTCGGCGCCGATCCGCCCGCCCTCCTCGCCGGGTATCGGCCTGACCCCCCAGCTGCGGTCGCGGGTGCCGGTCCAGCCATCGGCGGAGACCGTGATCTCCTCTCCACCGAGCCGGATGACCCCTTCGGGCCGTCCGCCCTGCACGAAGCGCCGCCCTTCCAGGGTGAGCCGGTCCCCCTTGCGCTGGGTGTGGTGCGGCTCCCAGACGGCGGGGAAGGCGGCGGTCCAGGTGAGGTCGTACGAGAGGGAGTCCGGGCCGTCGGGCGCGCACTCCAGGCGTATGCGCTTCAGCGGTTCCTCGACCGTGATCCGCAAAGGGCCCACTTCGAGCCGCATCCGGTCGTCCCCGAGTGCGTCGGAGGCGCGTACGGCATGGAGGGTGTCGCCCGTACGCAAGGTGGCGTACGCGTCGATCACCCCCATGTTGGGATAGACCCCCAGACCGAGGATGAGCAGGAACCTGCCCTCGTGGTCGAAGAGTTGGAAGATGCAGCGGTCGTAGGCGTTCCGGTCGCCGGTGGCGACCTGCTTCATCGAGAGCGGGACCTGGTGCACGGGGTACTCGTCGAGCGGAACCGGACGGTCGTCGGCCACGGCAATCCTCCCTGGACATGCGAGGGGTGCAGGGTGCTCCCCTGCGGCAGATTTGACGGTACGTCAGATCCCTTGCGGGGGGCCATAGCCGTGCCACCGCCGTCGAGGTCCCCCGGGAACGCCCGCGCGGTCACCGCGCACCACGCCAGGGCCACTCTCCGAACCGATCATCGAATCCGCACGGGGGTGTCCATGTGCCGCGAGCCGCGTTGGCCCGGGCATGACCCCCTTGCAAGAAGCCACCGGTCGGCGGCGCCGCACGCTCTACGTACCCGCGGCGGGAGAATCGGTTCAGCAGTCCGGTGACCGTGGTGCCGTGCGCGCGTCCGATCCGCCCATCTACCGGGAGCTGCTGCGGCACTGGGCGGGCAAGGGCAGGACGCTGCCGGGGCACCGCGATCCGGAGTGGGCACGGCTGACCGCCCCGACGGTGCGTCCGGGGCAGTTCGGTTCGGCGGATCCGTTCACCACGCCGACCGGGCCGGGCACGGGGCCGCGCCCGCCGCGCCAGTTCGCTCCCGGGGCGGGACGGTCCGGCGAGCCGCCGCAGCCACGGGAGCCACGGGAGCCACGGCAGGCAACGCGGGCGCCCCAGGAGGCGCGGCAGGCGCACGAGGCAACGCAGGGGGCGCGAGAGACAACGCAGGAGGCGTGGGAGGCGAGGGCACCCCAGGAGCCGCGGCAGGTGCGAGAGGCGACGCGGGAGGCGCGGGGCCTCCGGGACTCACGGCAGACGCAGGAGTCCCGGGAGCCGCACGAACAGCTCAGCGGGACTCGGGGCCCGCGAGGTGACGGGCGATGACCATCCGCTGGATCTGGTTGGTGCCCTCGACGATCTGCAGCACCTTGGCCTCACGCATCAGCCGCTCGGCCGGGAAGTCCTGCGTGTAGCCGTAGCCGCCGAGCACCTGTACGGCGTCCGTGGTGACCTTCATCGCCGCGTCCGTGCAGAAGAGCTTGGCCATCGCGGCCTGCCGCGAGAACGGCCGCCCCGCATCGCGCAGCCGGGCCGCGGCCAGGTACATGGCACGTCCGGCCTCGACCTGGGTGGCCATGTCGGCGAGCATGAAGCGCAGACCCTGGAAGTCGGCGATCGGACGCCCGAACTGCTTGCGCTCCAGCGCATAGCCGAGTGCCTCGTCGAGTGCCGCCTGGGCGACGCCGATCGCGCAGGCCGCAATGCCGAGGCGGCCGCCGTCCAGGGCGGACAGGGCGATCGCGAAGCCCTGGCCCTCCTCGCCGATCCGCCGGGCATCGCTCACCCGCACGCCGTCGAAGTGGAGCTGGGCGGTGGGCGAGCCCTTCATGCCCATCTTCTTCTCCGGCACGGCGGCCGTGAGGCCCTCTGCGTCGCCGGGCACGAGGAAGGCGGTGATCCCGCGGGAGCCCTCCGCGCCGGTGCGGGCGAGGACGGTGTAGAAGTCGGCGATCCCGCCGTGGGTGATCCAGGCCTTGGTGCCGTCGAGCACCCAGTCGTCGCCATCGCGTACGGCCTTGGTCCGCAGCGAGGCGGCGTCCGAGCCGGAGGCGGGCTCGGAGAGGCAGTACGCGCCGAGCAGTCCGCCGCCGAGCATGGCGGGCAGGTGTTCGGTGCGCTGCTCCTTGCTGCCGTAGTTGGCGAGCGCGTGGCAGGCGAGGGAGTGGACGCTGACGCCCAGGCCGACGGTGAGGCGGGCCGCGGCGAGCTCTTCGAGCACCTGGAGATAGACCTCGTAGGGCTGTGCGCCGCCGCCGAACTCCTCCCCGTACACCAGGCCGAGCAGGCCGGATTCGGAGAGCAGCGTGAACAGCTCGCGCGGGAAGTGACCCGCTTCCTCCTGTTCTGCGGCACCGGGCGCGACCTCGCCCTTGATCAGCTCGCGGACGAGCGCGAGCAGGTCCTCGGCCTCCTCGGTGGGCAGCTGTCGGTCCACCGGCTGTGGGGCTCGGACGTTCATGGGCGAGGCTCCTCCCTGTCGGGCGCGCAGCGGTCGCGCGCGCAGGGTGTGGCGGCGCCGCCGGGGTCTGACGTGCTCAGTCATATCCCTCGGGTACGGGTCGCGAAACCGGGGCGTACGACTGGCGCGGGATGAGTATGCCCGATGAAACGCTGCACGTCACCGGGTTCACGGCCGTTAACCACGAGTAGCTTCGGCAGGGCCGCGTGTCGCCTGGCTGGCGGCAGGGGAAGGCGCCGGGCCGGGCGGGCGGCGGTGCCGAGACCTGGGAAGCGGGAAAGACCCTCGGATGCGGGAAGGGCCTGGGAAGCGGGAGTGCCGCTCAGAGCAGCCCGGTCTGCGTGACGAACATGGCGAGGACCACGACGAGCGTCCAGCCCGCGAGGTGTTCGAGGATCTTGGGCCCGTGGTCGCGGGGCCCACCGGTACGGCTGCGGACGTACTCGGCGACCTCTGCGGTGTTCGCGGCGGCGTGCGCGCCGGAGCTGGAGTTCATGACGGTCTCGCTCACGGTGTACTGCGGTGGCTGTCCCCGGTTCCCCCCATGGACGCCTCCACGGTGCCACCGCGAAGGCGTCCTGGGGTAGAGGCGGACGTCATGTGTGGGCTAATCCACTTGGTCCCGAATGATCGGGATCATGCCCTGTTCGCCTCGCCCGGGAACATCAGCCGTTCAGCGGATCCCCACCGAGGCGAGCGCCGCGCACTGGGCGGCGCTCGGGCGGGCCGGGAAGTACAGGTAGCAGACGCCGCCGGTGCCGCTTCTGACCCTGCCCTCGGCGTCGTGGCGCTTGGTGCGCAGCCAGATGTTCTCCCATTCGCGGCGCCGGTAGACGCGGCGTACGGCCTCGTTGCCCGGCGAGGCGGGATCGTTGGCGATCACGTCGCCGTCCTCGGTGAAGCCGATCACGGTCATGAGGTGGCCTGCGGTGCCGTAGCCCGCGCCGGTCAGTTCCTCCTCACGGAAGGACTGGGACGTGATGGCCGGGATGCCGGCCGCGATCAGCCGCTCGAGCTCGGTGAGCGAGCCGAGCCGGGTGACGACGCCCTGCAGACCCTCGTACGAGGCCGCGTAGGCGGCGTTGAACGGCCAGTTGCCGCAGCCCTCGTACTGGTGGTCGTAGGTGTACCGGGCCGCGTGGCAGACCTGTGGATCGGCGAAGTCGGGGTTCACCCAGGCGAGGTCCTCGGGGCTCGGGCCGCGCCCCCAGTACTCGATGATCATCGTCGAGGAGGTGGGGCTGCACCAGGCCTCGCCGCCGTTGTCATACTCCGGGTACTGGCCGATGTGGGTGTTCTGCGAGTAGCACGGGACGCTCAGCTCGTGTGCCGGTCCGGGCGCCGAGGCGGGCACCTCGAAGCGGTCGGGCACATCGGAGCCCATCACCCCCGCGCGCCGAACGGTGGGCGTGGCCCGCGAGCCGGGCCTGCGCAGGAGGGCGAGGCGCAGTCGGCAGGCGGCCAGACGCAGGCCGCTCGACGCGTCGTCGAGCGCGAGCGTGTCGGTCCAGACGGAGCTCCTGCCGTCGCCCTGGCCGTCGACGGAGGTGCGCCGGATGTCCTGGTCACCGGCGGCCCAGCGGCCCATCACATACCAGGGGGTGGTGGTGCCGTCGGAGTAGGTGCCGCGCAGCTCGATCGCGATCCAGGTGCCCGCGGGGGTGTCCGCGTTCCAGGAGGCGATGACCTCGGTGGCGGGGACGGCGAGCTCCTGCTCGGGGCCGGTCCATGTGGCGTACTCCCAGTTCGCCGTGGTGCCGGTGTGCGGGTCGGTGTACTCGCGCAGGCCCTCGGGGGCGGCGATGGCGAGGCCGGGACGGGGGCCCGGAACCGCGCGGGTGCCGTGGGCGGTGCCGCGGCGCCAGTCTCCGTACGCGGTCCAGAAGTGATTGTCCACGAGACGGCCCGCCGCCGGTCCGCCCGGAGCGGCCGGTGCGCGCGAGACTGCGGAAGCGGCCGAGGCGGAGGCGGCCGAGGCGGAGGCGGAGGCGGCCGAGGCGGGGGTGGCCGAGGCGGGGGTGGCAGCAGAGGCAGCGGCGGCGGCGACCGCGGCGGTGAGGACGGTTCTGCGGGAGGTCCTGTGCGGGGAGGTCATGGGGGGCTCCTGGTCCGAAGCGAGCGGCGCCGTGGCAGGCCCGACAGCCGCCCACTATGACCGTTCGCGGGCTGCTTCGGCCAGGGTTTCGGCTCCCCGGCGCGCCACCGATATCGGTCTGGACCACTGGCATGACCTGCGGCGCCGTCCGGCCGTCGCACCGCCGCCCGTACGCTGGGCCACGATGAACCACTCCCCCGCCCAGCCTCCGGAGGCGCCCGCCTGGCCGCCCGCCGGGCTGTCCGCGCTCGCCCGCGAGCTGCGCGCTCTCGCGCCCTCCTGCGGCCCGGTGCGGCTCGTCGGGATCGACGGTCACGCCGGCTCCGGGAAGTCGACCTTCGCCCGCGCGCTCGCCGCGGAGCTCGGGGGCGCGCCGGCGCTCGGGCTCGACGACATCCGCAGCCATGCCGAGCTCTTCGACTGGACGGAGCGGTTCGCGCGCGAGGTGCTCGACCCGCTCGCGGCCGGACGGACGGCCCGCCCCGCCGCGTACGACTGGAACGCGCGCCGCTTCGGACCGGGGCCGCCCGTGGATCCCGCCCCCGTCGTCCTGGTGGAGGGCGTGGGCGCCGGGCGGCGGGCGCTGCGGCCCTGGCTGGCGCGGCTGCTGTGGATGGAGCTGCCGCCCGACCGGTCCTGGCGGCGTGGGCGCGAACGCGACGGTGTGGTGCAGCACGACTTCTGGGCCCGGTGGGAACCGGCCGAGGAAAGTCATTTCGCCGATGACCCTTCCCGGCCGTTCGCGGAGGCTCTGGTACGGCAGGTACCCGAGGGGTACGAGGTGCTGCCGGGACCGGAGTTGCGTGCAGGCTGACCCTTTGCCGTCACGCAGAGCGACCGTGCGCCGGAGCGGGCCGGGCGGCCCGGAAAAGGGCCCGATCGAGAGACTCAACTTGGCTTGACCGGGGGGTCGTACAGGACTTACGTTCTCAATGTGCGGCCGTGAGCGGTCGCCCGCAGACGCGAAGCCCCCGGTTGTTCCCCCGTGATCGGGGGCTTCGTTCTGCCCTTTGTCCCCTTTCGCGCCTTCTCCGCGCCGCCGCACCTTTACCCTCGGTAACCACGCCGGGCCCCGCCCGCGCTCCCCCTCTGCTCCCCCTGCGCCTCCCCGTGTGCACCGGCCGACTCGCGCGACGCCCTACGGCGGATGCCCGGTGCGCAGGTACGATGCCTCACGGTGCGATCGACGGGCCCCGCCCGGAGATCGCCACCACGTCAACTCCCGGCACCAGCAGTGTGGTTCGACGAACGCCGCCGACGGGCAGACGCCCGCTCGGCGCACCGACGGGGGCAGGTTTGTGGGGGACGTGATGGACTTCGGCACGCAGGGCGCAGCGGCCCCGGCCGAGCTCGCCTGGCTGCGAGGCGTCGATGCCTACACCATGGGCGCCTATCCGCAGGCCGAGGAGGAGTTCCGAACGGCCGTCCGCATCGATCCCGGGATGGCCGACGGCTGGCTGGGACTGCATGCGCTGCGGGTCGACACGACGACCGCGTTATTGCGGATGTACCGGCACCGCGACCGCTTCGGCGAGCAGCGCACCCGCCACCGCCGCACTCTCAACTCCTGGTACTGGCTGGGCTGGTGGGTCCAGCCGGTGCTGGAGAGCACCCGCGATCTGCTGCTCGCACACGCCTCCCACTGGCTCGACGGGCGCCATGTCCCCGAGCTCGACCGCGCCCTCGCGGGCCTGCCCCCGGTGGACGCCGACGCCCAGGTGCGCTTCCTGCACGCCTGCCGCTCGTACCTCGTCAAGGACTGGGACCAGCTCGTACGGCATACCGATCCGCTGATCGACGACCATGCCCTCGGGATCGAGGCGGGCCTCTTCGGCGGGATGGCGCGGGTGCGTCTGGAGATGTTCGGGCAGGCCGAGCCGCTGCTCTCGGCGGCCCTGATGCGCTGCCGCAGCGAGCAGCCGCAGCGCAAGGAGCTGCGCTACTGGCTGGCGCGCGCCCACGAGGGCACCGGGCGCAGCGCGGCCGCGCTGCCGCTGTACCGGGCGGTGCACCGGGTCGATCCGGCGTTCATGGACACCTCGGCGCGCCTTGCCGCGATCGCCGACTACGACGGGATCGACGGCGTCGAGGACGGCGGGGACTTCGCGGCCCTGACACTGTCGGGCGCCGAGCCGGGCGACTACCCGGACGGCTTCGACACCGCGTACGGGACCGAGGGCGGTGACCTCAAGGTGGACACCGATCCCCCGGGTGGCGGGCAGTCGACCGAGGCCGATGCCGTACGGGAGAAGGCGCTGATCCCCGGGCAGGCCGGGCCGCCGAGTCTGCCGACGGGTCCGGCGGATCCCGCGCTCCTTGCCGAGGCGCTCACCGAGCTTGAGCGCATGGTCGGTCTGGAGCCGGTGAAGCGGCAGGTCAAGGCGCTGTCCGCACAGCTGCGGATGGCACGCCTTCGGGCCGACAAGGGGCTGCCCGTGCAGCCGCCGAAGCGGCATTTCGTCTTCTCCGGCCCGTCCGGGACCGGCAAGACCACGGTCGCCCGCATCCTGGGCCGGGTCTTCTACGCGTTGGGGCTGCTCGGCGGCGACCATCTCGTGGAGGCCCAGCGGGCCGATCTCGTGGGCGAGTTCCTCGGGCAGACCGCGGTCAAGGCGAACGAGCTGATCGACTCGGCGCTCGGCGGGGTGCTCTTCGTCGACGAGGCGTACGCGCTGTCCAACTCCGGCTACAGCAAGGGCGATGCGTACGGGGACGAGGCGCTGCAGGTGCTGTTGAAGCGGGCCGAGGACAACCGCGACCACCTCGTGGTGATCCTCGCCGGCTATCCGGAGGGCATGGACCGGCTGCTGGCCGCGAACCCCGGGCTGTCCTCACGGTTCACGACGCGGGTGGACTTCCCCACGTACCGGCCGCTGGAGCTGACCGCCATCGGCGAGGTGCTCGCGGCGGAGAACGGGGACCGGTGGGACGAGGAGTCCCTCGACGAGCTGCGCTCGATCGCCGGGCATGTCGTCGACCAGGGGTGGATCGACGAGCTCGGCAACGGGCGCTTCCTGCGGACCCTGTACGAGAAGAGCTGCGCGTACCGGGACCTGCGGCTGTCCGCGTATCCCGAGGAGCCGTCGGTGGAGGAGCTGGCGACGCTGCGGCTCGCGGATCTGATGCAGGCGTACGGCGAGGTGCTGTCGGGGCGGGGGCCGGGGGATGCGCCGACGGTGTGAGGGGGCGGTGTCCGGGGTTGGCGGGGTAGATGTGGCTGCGGGTGGGCGGGCGCCTTGCGGGCTCAGACACCCGCATAGTCGTCGGTGACCGGCTCCACGGGGTGTCCGTGCGCCCTCGGGGCGGGCTGTGGCAGGACGCGGTGCGCCGGGTCCCGTACCTCGCCCACCAGGAGTTCCAGTACGTCCTCCAGCGCGACCAGGCCGAGCACTCGGCCCGAGGGGTCCGCGACCTTCGCGAGGTGGGTCGCCGCGCGCTGCATGACGGCCAGGGCGTCGTCCAGGGGCAGTTCCGCGCGCAGCGTGGCCATGGGGCGCCAGACCGCCTGCGGGACGGCGCGTTCCGTTTCCTCGACGTCGAGGACGTCCTTGACGTGCAGGTAGCCCATGAAGGCGCCGCCGTCCGCGCAGACCGGGAAGCGTGAGTAGCCGGTGCGGACCGTCAGTTCCTCGATCTGCCGCGGGGTGACGGTGGGCGCCACCGTCACCAGTTCGGCCGGGTCGAGCAGGACTTCGGTGACCGGGCGGCTGCCCAGCTCCAGGGCGTCGCCGAGGATCTCCTGCTCCTCGGGTTCGAGCAGCCCCGCCTGCCCTGCGTCCTCGACGAGCCGCCCCAACTGCACGCTGGTGAAGACGGCCTCGACCTCGTCCTTCGGCTCGACCCGGAACAGCAGCAGCACCGCGCGCGAGCAGGCACCGAACGCGGCGGTGACCGGGCGGCACAGCCGCGCGAAGGCGACGAGCGCCGGGCTCAGCCACATGGCGGTCTTCTCGGGTGCGGCCATCGCGAGGTTCTTCGGCAGCATCTCGCCGACCACGAGGTGCAGGAAGACGACCACGGCGAGCGCGATGACGTAACCGAGCGGATGGATCAGTCCCCCGGGCACGTGCAGTGCGTGGAAGACGGGTTCGAGCAGATGCGCCACGGTCGGTTCGGCGACCGCGCCGAGCGTCAGGGAGCAGATGGTGATGCCGAACTGGGCGGCGGCCATCATCTGCGGCAGGTGTTCGAGCCCGTACAGGACCCGACGGGCGCGCGCCGAGCTCTCGGCGTACGGCTCGATCTGGCTGCGGCGCACCGAGACGAGAGCGAACTCGGCGCCGACGAAGAAACCGTTGCCGAGCACAAGAAGCAGGGCAAAAAGGAGATACAGGACGCTCATCGCACCGCCGCCAGGGGGCGCGACGAGGTACGGACGAGACGCACGCGCTCCGCCCGGTTGTGGCCGACCTCGCGCACGGAGAGCCGCCAGCCAGGGAGTTCGGCGTGGTCGCCCGGGGCCGGAATACGGCCGAGCAGATCGGCGACCAGGCCGGCGACCGTCTCGTAGGGGCCTTCGGGGACCTGGAGCCCTATCCGCTGCAGGGTGTCGACGCGGCAACTGCCGTCTGCGTCCCAGGCGGGCCTGCCGTCCTCGGCGGGCGCGGTGGCGAGGTCCGGTGCGGCGTCCCTGTCGTGCTCGTCGCGGACCTCGCCGACAAGTTCCTCGACGATGTCCTCCAGGGTCACCACACCCGCCGTGCCTCCGTACTCGTCCACCACGACGGCGATCGGCTGCTCGCGGCGCAGCTGCTGGAGCAGGGACCGCACGGGCAGCGTCTCGGGGACGAGGAGCGGCCGCAGGGCGATCCGGCCGACCGGGGTGCGGCCGCGTTCCTGGGCGCGTACGGCCAGGGCGTCCTTGAGGTGGACCATGCCGATGATTTCGTCGATGCGCTTCCGGTAGACAGGGAAGCGCGAGAGGCCGGTCGCGCGGGTCAGGTTGACGACGTCGGCGGCGGTCGCGGAGGACTGCAGCGCGTTCACCTTCACGCGGGGCGTCATCACGTCCTTGGCGGTCAGCTCGCCGAGCGACAGGGTCCGTACGAACAGGTCCGCGGTGTCCGCTTCGAGCGCTCCGGCCTGTGCGGAGTGCTGCGCGAGGGACATCAGCTCCTCGGGAGTACGGGCCGAGGCGAGCTCGTCGGCGGGCTCGACGCCGAAGGAGCGGACGATTCGGTTGGCGACGGAGTTCAGGGCGGCGATCACCGGGCGCAGCAGCCGGGCGAAGGCGCCCTGCGGTCCGGCCACGAAACGGGCGACCTGGAGGGGCCGGGAGACGGCCCAGTTCTTGGGCACCAGTTCGCCGATCACCATCTGCACCGCGGAGGCGAGCAGCATGCCGACGGCGACGGAGACACCGGGCACCGCTCCCTCGGGGATCCCGGTCGCGGTGAACGGGCCGGCGAGCAGCCGCGCAAGCGCGGGCTCGGCCAGCATGCCGACCACGAGGGAGGTGATGGTGATGCCGAGCTGGGTGCCGGAGAGCTGGAAGGAGAGTTCGCGCAGGGCGGCGACGACCCTGCGGGCCTTGCGGTCGCCGGACTCCGCGGCCCGCTCGGCCTCCGGGCGCTCCACGGTGACCAGGCCGAACTCGGCCGCAACGAAGAACCCGTTGGCGAGGATGAGCAGGAAGGCTGCCGCGAGCAGGAGCAGGGGGATGATCATGCCGCCTGCTTCCCGGGGGCGGTCGGGGACCTGTGGGAAGGGGCGGCGCAGGTACTACCGGACGATCCGTCCATCGGCGGAGGGGGTCACTCCTCGGTTCGCAGGGGTCGTCCCGTGGTCCGGACCGGAAGCTCGGGACGGGCGGCGGGTTCGTCCGCCTCTGCCAACAGATTAATCACGAGCGAGGGTTCTGTGTCAGTGCCGGTGTGCGTCAGTTGGCGTCCGCGCCGGTGCCGTGCGCCTCGGCGAGGCTGCGCAGCGCGCTCGCGTCGCGGATCGCCTGCTGCTTGCCGATGCCCGGCTGGATACCGAGGGCGGGCAGGCTCGTGCCGTCGCTCAGGTCGAGGAAGACCCAGGGGTCGCCGGGCCGCAGGTTCACCTGAAGGATCTCCGCCCAGGCCAGGCGCCGGCTGCGGGTCAGGTTGACGACGGTGACCCCGCTCTCGTCGGCCACGACCTTCGGCCGCGCGAGCAGCACCAGGACGGAGGAGAGCAGCGCGGCCGTGAAGACGAAGGACACCCGCTCGCCGGGGCCGAGCCCCGGCACGATCAGACCGATCGTGGTGACGACGACGAACATCGCCGCCCCGGCCGTCAGGAGCACGGCGCGGGTGCGGGTGGGCCGGAAGGTGACCGGCAGGGAAGGGGTTCGCTCACTCATCGCAGTCGCCCCGGATCAGAGCCGGCAGGCGTGGATGGCGGTGGTGAGGATCGCGCGGGCGCCCAGCGCGTACAGGTCGTCCATGATCCGCTGGGAGTCCTTGGCGAGGACCATCGCACGGACCGCGACCCAGCCCTCGTTGTGCAGCGGCGAGACGGTCGGGCCTTCGAGTCCGGGCGTGAGGGCGACCGCGGCCTCCAGGTGCTCGGCGCGGCAGTCGTAGTCCATCATCACGTAGGTGCGGGCGACGAGAACGCCCTGCAGGCGGCGCAGGAACTGCTGAACCTTGGAGTCTTCACCGTTCTCGCCGTTCTCGCCGTTCTCGCCGTTCTCGCCGTTCGCTCCGGTGCGCCGGATGACGACGGCCTCGGAGCGCATGATCGGCTCTCCGAAGACCTCGAGCCCCGCGTTGCGCAGCGAGGTTCCGGTCTCGACGACATCCGCGATGGCATCGGCGACGCCCAGCTCGATGGCGGTCTCGACGGCGCCGTCGAGGTGCACGACCGAGGCGTCGACGCCCTGTTCGGCGAGGTACTTGGCGACGATGCCCTCGTAGGAGGTGGCGATGGTGCGGCCCGCGAGGTCCTCGACGCTCGCCACCGCGCCGGGCTTGGCGGCGAAGCGGAAGGTGGAGCGGGCGAAGCCGAGCGGCAGGATCGGCTCGGCGCTCGCGCCGGAGTCGATCAGGAGGTCCTCGCCGGTGATGCCGATGTCGAGCCGGCCCTGGGCCACGTAGACCGCAATGTCCTTCGGCCGGAGGTAGAAGAACTCCACCTCGTTGCCGGGGTCGACGTGGACGAGTTCCTTCGACTCCTTGCGCTGGGAGTAACCGGCCTCATGGAGCATCGCCGACGCAGGTCCGGACAGTGAACCCTTGTTGGGGACGGCGATGCGCAGCATGAGGTCGGCTCTTCCTTGCGTAGGGGTATACGGGCTGGTGGTGGCCGCTCACCGGACAGCGGCGGCGGGAGGCACCGGGGCGTGCTCAGAGATGGGCGTAGACGTCGTCGAGGGTGACGCCGGTCGCGACCATCATCACCTGGACGTGGTAGAGCAGCTGCGAGATCTCCTCGGCGGCCGCCTCCTTGCCCTCGTACTCGGCGGCCATCCAGACCTCGGCGGCCTCCTCGACGACCTTCTTGCCGATGGCATGCACACCCTTGTCCACCAGCTCGGCGGTACGGGAGGTGGCGGGGTCGCCGGTTGCGGCCTTGTGCTGGAGCTCGGAGAACAGCTCCTCGAACGTCTTCTTGGACATGATGGCTCTCACTCTACGCGGCCCCGGGCCCCGTTCTAACGCCAGGGTTCCGCGACGGTACGCAGCGTGGCGGCGGTGGCGACGGCCGCGGTGACCGCTTCGTGCCCCTTGTCCTCGTTCGAACCCTCGATACCGGCGCGGTCCAGGGCCTGTTCCTCGGTGTCGCAGGTCAGCACGCCGAAGCCGATCGGGACGCCGGTGTCCACGCTGACCCGGGTGAGGCCCTCGGTCACGCCCTGGCACACGTACTCGAAGTGCGGGGTGCCGCCGCGGATGACGACGCCGAGCGCCACGATCGCGTCGTAGCCGCGGTCGGCGAGGACCTTGGCGACCACGGGCAGCTCGAAGCTGCCGGGGACGCGCAGCAGGGTCGGCTCGTCGATGCCCAGCTCGTGCAGGGCCCGCAGGGCGCCGTCGACGAGGCCGTCCATGACCTTCTCGTGCCACTGTGCCGCGACCACCGCGACCCTGAGGTCGCCGCAGTTCTTCACGCTGAGTTCGGGTGCGCCCTTACCGCTCACGTGCTCTTCTCCTCGTATCGCCGGATATGCCGGGTCTGGATGGGTGGGCCGGTGGGTTACTGCGCGTCGAGCCAGGGCAGGTCGTGCCCCATGCGGTCGCGCTTGGTGCGCAGATAGCGCAGATTGTGCTCGCCGGCGGGAAGCGGCAGGACCTCGCGTCCGCTGATCCTCATGCCGTGCCGGGTGAGCGCATCGGTCTTCTCGGGATTGTTGGTCATCAGCCGCACACTGCGTACGCCGAGATCGCCGAGGATCTGTGCGCCGGCGCCGTAGTCGCGGGCGTCGGCGGGCAGGCCGAGCTCCAGGTTGGCGTCGAGGGTGTCGCGGCCGCGCTCCTGGAGCTCGTAGGCGCGCAGCTTGGAAAGCAGTCCGATGCCGCGGCCCTCGTGGCCGCGCAGATAGACGATGACGCCGCGGCCCGCCGCCCGGACGCGGTCCATGGCGGCCTCCAGCTGGGGGCCGCAGTCGCAGCGCAGCGAGTGGAAGACATCCCCGGTCAGGCACTCGGAGTGGATCCGCACGAGCACGTCGTCGCCGTCGCCGATCTCGCCGTGCACGAGCGCCACGTGCTCGACGCCGTCCACGGTCGAGCGGTAGCCGTACGCGGTGAACTCGCCGTGCCGCGTGGGCAGGTGGACCTCGGCCTCGCGGCGGACGGTCGGCTCGGAGCTTCTGCGGTAGGCGATGAGGTCCTCGATCGAGATGATCGTCAGACCGTGCTTGCGGGCGAAGGGCACCAGATCGGGCAGCCGCAGCATCGCGCCGTCCTCGCCGGCGATCTCGACGATCGCCCCGGCGGGGCGCAGCCCCGCGAGCCGGGCCAGGTCGACGGCGGCCTCGGTGTGGCCGCCCCGGACGAGCACACCGCCTTCGCGGGCGCGCAGCGGGAAGATGTGGCCGGGGCGCACGAAGTCGTCGGCCTCGGTGGTGCCGCTCGCCAGGAGCCGCAGCGTGGTGGCGCGGTCCCAGGCGGAGATGCCGGTGGTGACGCCGTGGGCGCCGGAGGCGTCGACGGAGACGGTGAAGGCGGTCTTCATCGACTCGGTGTTGTCGGCGACCATCTGCGGCAGCTGCAGCCGGTCCAGCTCGTCGCTCTCCATGGGGGCGCAGATCAGGCCGCGGCATTCGCTCATCATGAACGCGATGATCTCGGGGGTGGCCTTCTCGGCGGCGATGACGAGGTCGCCCTCGTTCTCCCGGTCCTCGTCGTCCACGACGACGACCGGGCGGCCGGCCGCGATGTCGGCGATGGCCTGCTCGACCGGGTCGAGGCTCAGGTCCTCCATGTCGTCGGGGTAGCCGGGAATGCAGGTGACGTCCGTGGCGGTCATGCCGGGGCTCCTTCCAGCACCGGGGCGGTGGTGCGCGAGCGCAGCCACCAGTCGCGCATGCCCCACAGGACGAGCGCGCCGTAGATGACGTAGACGAATCCGGAGAAGGCGTAGCCGTTGGCGAAGTTCAGCGGGACGCCCACGAGGTCGACGAGCAGCCAGGCGAACCAGAACTCGACCAGGCCGCGCGCCTGGGCGTACATCGCGACGATGGTGCCGACGAAGATGTAGGCGTCCGGCCAGGGGTCCCAGGACAGCGACGGGTAGGCCTTGAAGAGCAGCGCGACGGCGACGGTGCCGGCGGCCGCGGCGGCGACCATGAGGCCGCGCTCCTTCCAGCTCGCGAAGCGCACGGCGATGGAGCCGTCCTGGGCCTCCTTCTTGCCGCGGCTCCAGGCGATCCAGCCCATGACGGCCACGGCCATCACCACGGCCTGCTTGCCCGCGCTGCCGGTGAGGTGGCCGGCGAAGGCGCCGAAGAGGATCAGTCCGGCGGCGAACTGCACGGGCCACGTCCACACGGAGCGCTTCCAGCCGAGCGCGAGGGCGGCGAGGCCGAAGGTATTGCCGATCATGTCGGACCAGAGGATGTGCTGGCCGAAGGCGGTGAACGCCTCGGAGTTCAGCGAATCGAGCACGCTCACTTGGTCTCCCCCGTGATGGTCGTGATGTCGGTGTCGGTGTCGGTATCCGTGTCGGTGTCGGTATCCGTGTCAGTGTCGGTGGTGGCTCCCGCGCCGGTCGTACGGTCGCCGAGCAGGCGCTCGACGTACTTGGCGATGATGTCGACCTCGAGGTTCACCGGCTCGCCGGACTGCTTGTGGCCGAGTGTGGTGAGCGCGAGGGTCGTCGGGATGAGGCTGATGGTGAAGGAGTCGGCGGCGGCCTCGACCACGGTGAGGCTGACGCCGTCGACGGTGATGGAGCCCTTCTCGACCACGTAGCGCGAAATCTCAGCCGGGAGCGCGATCCTGACGATCTCCCAGTTCTCCGAGGGCGTGCGCTCCAGGATGGTGCCGGTGCCGTCGACGTGGCCCTGGACGATGTGGCCACCGAGCCGGGCGCCCACCGCGGTGGGCCGCTCCAGGTTCACGCGCGAGCCCTCGGCGAGTGCGCCGAGGCTGGAGCGCTTGAGCGTCTCCTCCATGACGTCGGCGGTGAACCAGTCCTCGCCGAATTCGACGACGGTCAGGCAGACGCCGTTGACCGCGATGGAGTCGCCGTGGCCGGCGCCCTGGGTGACGACCTTGCCGCTCACCCGGAAGCGGCAGGAGTCGCCGAGCTGCTCGACGGCGGTGATCTCACCCAGTTCTTCGACGATTCCGGTGAACATGTTCAGGACTCCTCGGTGGCGGGCACGGCGGTGATGGGCACGGCGGTGATACGGAGGTCGGATCCGATGCGTACGGCCTCGGTGACGTCGAGGTGCAAGGCGTCGGTGATGGTGGTGATGCCTGCCTCGGCGAGCGCGGCCGGACCGGCGCCGAGCAGGACGGGTGCGAGATAGCCGATGACGCGGTCCACCACGCCGGCGGCGAGGAAGGCGCCGGCCAGGGTGGCGCCGCCTTCCAGGAGTACGGAACGCACACCCCGGGCGTGCAGGGCGGCCAGGAGCGCCCCGATGTCGAGTCCGCTCGCGGCGCGCGGCAGTCGCAGTACGTCCGGTAGGTCCGGTAGGTCCGTGGCGGCGTCCTCGGCCACGGCGATCAGGCTCGGGGCGGCGTCGTCGAGGATCCGGGCGCCGGGCCGCACGGTGGCGGCCTCGGTGTCGAGGCCGACCCGCAGCGGCTGTACGGCACCCTCGATGCCGCGTACGGCGAGGTGCGGATCGTCGGCGCGCAGCGTGCCGGAGCCGACCACGACGGCATCGCTCTCGGCGCGCAGGCGGTGCACATCGGCACGGGATTCGGCCGAGGAGATCCAGCGGCTCGTGCCGTCGGCGGCCGCGGTCCGGCCGTCGAGTGTGGCGGCGTACTTCCAGGTGACGTACGGGCGGCCGGTGGCCACCGAGGTGAGCCAGGCGATGTTCCCGGCGCGCGCCTCGGCTTCGAGCAGGCCCGCCTCGACATCGATCCCGGCCTTGCTGAGGGTGTGTCCGCCGCCGGTCGCGGTGGGGTCGGGGTCGCCGACCGCGTAGACCACGCGGGTGATGCCGGCCTCGATCAGGGCCTGGGCGCAGGGGCCGGTGCGGCCGGTGTGGTTGCACGGTTCGAGGGTGACGAGGGCGGTGCCGCCGCGGGCCCGCTCCCCCGCGGCGCGCAGGGCGTGCACCTCGGCGTGCGGGCCGCCCGCGCGCTCGTGGAAGCCCTCGCCGACGACCGTGCCGTGGGCGTCGAGGACGACGCAGCCGACGACCGGGTTGGGGCTGGTGGAGCCGAGTCCGCGCGCGGCGAGCGCGACAGCACGGCGCATCGCCTGCGCTTCGGCTGCGGTGGGAGCCACCGGGTCCTCCTGCCTCATCGGGCACGGACTCCGGGGCCTGTCGAGAGCGACAGAGATCACGGGCGAGGACACTTCGGGTACACCGGACGGCGGTGGCCCTGTACGACAGGACCGGCCTTCGGCGGCGTACACGAAAAGACGTGCCTGCCCGCCGCGCACTGCCTCCCATCCGGACTTTCACCGTCGGTCCAGGAATTTCACCTGGTCAACCGGTCACTGGAGGTGACCGGGTCGCGGACTTTAACCGCCGGTTCGGAATTGCACCGACCCCGGAGTGCGCTGCTGCTGTTACCCAGCCAGTGTGCCACGGCTGATCGTCGGCCATACGGGCGAAAGCCTGTGGGCTGACTCACAGCGGGTGCGCGTTTGACTTCGGACCGGCCCCGTCCGCCTCCCGGCATCCCGCGCGGACCGCGGGCCCGGCACCCGGCCCCACGAAGCCACTGGTCCATACCTATTGACGCGCTGGTCTAGTCCTCTTAACGTCTGCGTCACCTCCGAGGAGAGGGCCCGTCCGGTGTGCGCACACCGGGGCCCGTCCTGCCCGTTGTACGACACCGAGCCTCCCTTGGAGGAACCGACGTGCACTCCCCCACCCGCGCCAGAACCCTGCTCCTGGGCGCCGGAACGGCCCTCGCCGGACTGCTCCTGGCCACGCTCTCCACGCCCTCCTCGCACGCCGCGGAGGAGGACTGCAGACCCGACGGCCTCTACCGGACGCCAGGCGTCGCGGTCCCCTACTGCTCCGTCTACGACACCGAGGGCCGCGAGAAGATGGGCGCGGACCACCAGCGCCGCGTCATCGGCTACTTCACCGGCTGGCGCACCGGCAAGAACGGGGAGCCGAGGTACTTGGCCTCCGACATCCCCTGGGACAAGATCACCCACATCAACTACGCCTTCGCCCACATCGGTTCGGACCACAGGATCTCGGTCGGCTCGGACGGCGACAAGAACCCCGCGACCGGCATGACCTGGCCCGGCGTCGCGGGCGCGGAGATGGATCCGGACTTCGCGTACAAGGGTCACTTCAATCTGCTCAACAAGTTCAAGAAGCAGCACCCGGACGTCAAGACGCTCGTTTCGGTGGGCGGTTGGGCCGAGACCGGCGGCTACTTCGGTGACGACGGCAAGCGGGTGGACTCCGGCGGCTTCTACTCGATGGCCACCAATGCCGACGGTTCGGTGAACCAGGCGGGCATCGACACATTCGCGGACTCGGCGGTCGCGTTCATCAAGAAGTACGGCTTCAACGGCGTCGACATCGACTACGAGTACCCGACGACGATGAAGGACGCGGGCAACCCGCTCGACTGGTCCTTCGCCAACGCCCGGCGCGCGGGCCTGGTCAAGGGCTATGCGGCGCTGATGAAGACGCTGCGCGAGAAGCTCGACCGGGCCGGTGCCGCCGACGGCAAGCACTACCTGCTCACCGTCGCAGCGCCCTCCTCCGGGTATCTGCTGCGCGGCATGGAGACCTTCCAGGTCCAGAAGTACCTGGACTACGTCAACATCATGTCGTACGACCTGCACGGCGCCTGGAACGAGTACGTCGGCCCGAACGCCTCGCTCTTCGACGACGGGAAGGACGGCGAGCTTGCGTCGGCCGGGGTGTACTCCACCTCGCAGTACGGCGGCATAGGCTATCTGAACACCGACTGGGCGTACCACTACTTCCGCGGCTCGATGCCGGCGGGCCGGATCAACATCGGACTCCCCTACTACACCAGGGGATTCAAGAACGTGACCGGCGGTACGGACGGACTGTGGGGCAAGGCACCGAGCACCGACTGCCCGGCGGGCTCCGGCCTCACCAAGTGCGGTGACGGCGCGGTCGGCATCGACAACCTGTGGCACGACAAGGACGACAACGGCGAGGAGTCCCCCGCCGGTTCGAATCCGATGTGGCACGCGAAGAACCTGGAGAACGGCGTCGTCGGCGACTACGTGACGCAGTACGGCTTCCCGGCCGACACCGAGCTCACCGGCACCTACGTCCGCAAGTACGACTCGACGCTGGTCGCGCCGTGGCTGTGGAACGCCGAGAAGAAGGTCTTCCTGTCCACGGAGGACGAGCAGTCCGTCGCCGCCAAGGCCGACTACGTGGTCGAGAACGGCATCGGCGGCACGATGGTCTGGGAGCTGGCCGGCGACTACGGCTTCGACGCCGGCAAGGGCCAGTACCAGATGGGCGACACGCTCACGACGACGATGTACGAGAAGTTCAAGTCGGCCTCTCCCTACGGCGCGAAGCGCTCCACGATCGAGCTTCCCACCGAGGCCCTGGACATCGACGTGTCCTTCGGACAGTTCCCGCTCGGTGACTCCAACTACCCGATCAGCCCCAAGCTGAAGATCACCAACAACACGGACACCACCCTGCCGGGCGGTACGGAGTTCCAGTTCGACTACGGGACCTCGGCGCCGGACAACGCCAAGGACCAGTCGGGCTTCGGCACGACGATCATCCGCAGCGACCACACCGGCGACAACATCGGCGGCCTCAAGGGCGTCTACCACCGGGCCTCGCTCAAGCTGCCCACCTGGCAGTCGCTCGCCCCCGGCGCCTCGGTGGAGCTGGACTTCGTGTACTACCTGCCGGTGTCCACACCGTCCAACTGGACGGTGAACGTGAACGGCACGACGTACGCCCTGGCCGGCGATCTCACCCGCGGCACCACGGTCGTGGAGCCCGGCACGGGCTCCCCGTCCCCCAGCCCCTCGGACTCCGGCTCCCCGTCGCCGAGCCCCTCGGAGACGGGCGGTGGCGAGTGCACGGACGCGGCCTGGGACACCACGACGGCGTACGGCGGCGGCTCCGTCGTCTCGCACGAGGGCCACAGCTGGAAGGCCAAGTGGTGGACGAAGGGCGAAGAGCCCGGCACCACCGGTGAGTGGGGGGTCTGGGAGGACCTGGGCGCCTGCTGACCCCCCAGTAAACGACCCGGCGGCGGGACCCCCACGGCCCTTGCCCGCCGCCGGGTCCTGGGGGATGTGTGGGGGCGCCGGTCCCCGGGGGTACGTGGGGCGCCGGGTCGTGGGCGATGGCGTGAGGGCACCGGGTTCTCCGACGCCCCCGCGCGGCTCAGTCCCCCGACGGAAAGAGCGCGTCCTGCGCCGCCTCCTGCGCGGTGAGCAGCGCCCCGCGCAACACGGCCCCGCCGCCCAGCTCACCCGCGCGCACCTGGGTCGGCAACGGGGAGAGGGCCGCGACCCGCGCCTCCACGCGGCGCGCCAGATCGGGGCCGCCCGCGCACCCGATCTCCCCGCCGAGGACCACGCACCCCGGGTCCAGGACGGCGGCGGCCGCCGCCGCGCCGAGGGCCAGCCGCTCGGCCAGCTCGTCGAGGAACGCGTCCGCGCCCGCTTCCACCGCGGCGCGGACCACCGGCTCCGCACGGGGCCCCGCGTTGTTGTCGGCAGGCACCGGAAGGCCGTGCCGCACGGCGAGTTCGGTGATCGCCGCCGAGCCGGCAAGCGCGTGGAAGCCGCCCGCGCAGTCGGCCGCCGAAGGCAGCCCCTCGGTTCCGGGGACGGGCAGGAATCCCAGTTCGCCCGCGCCGCCCGAGACCCCGCGCCGCAGCTTTCCGTCGAGGACGACGGCGGCGCCCACACCATGGCCGAGCCAGATCAGCACGAACGTGTCGTGATCCCGGGCGCCACCGAAGCGCTGCTCGGCGACGGCGGCGAGATTCGTCTCGTTCTCCACCAGCACTTCGGCGGGCAACTCCTTGCGCAGCGCCGCCACCAGACGCCGGTGCCAGGCGGGCAGGCCGCTGCTGTCACGCAGCTCGCCGGTCACCGGGTCGATGAGTCCGGGCGCGCCGACGGCAACGCTGTGCAGCTCCCCGGCCCCGGCGTCCTTCGTGGCCCGGCCGAGGAGCGCCACCGCACGCTCGACCGTGCCCTCGGCGCTCGCCACGCCGTCCGTGTCCTTCGTGTCGCCGCTCGTCGCGCCGACCGGCAGCGCCGCCTCGGCCTTCACCTCGCCGAGCAGATCGGCGACGACCAGGGACACCCCGCCCGTGCGCACGTCGAAGGCCGCGAGATACGCGCGGTCGGCGACGATCCCGTACAGCTTCGCGTTGGGGCCGCGCCGCCGCGCGCCCACCTCGCCGACCACCGTGATCAGGCCCGAGCCCTGCAGCCGCTCGACGAGGTCGGCGACCGTCGGGCGCGACAGACCCGTGAGCTGCTTGAGCTGTGCGGCCGTGAGCGGGCCCTGCCGCATGAGAAGTCGCAGCGCGAGCCGGTCGTTGATGGCTCGGGCGGTACGCGGTGAGGCTGGCATGGTGGCGATCCTTCCAGATCCCTGTACGGCCGGAAGCGGCCGTATGCGGCCGGCTGCGACGGATGACCGCTATTTATCAGGCAAGGTTCCTGATAGTTTACTGCGGCAGCGCGGGACACGTATGCCGGGAGGGGCTTGATGAGCGAAGAGACCTTGATATCCGCGGAGTTGCGCCGGGCACGGTACGCCGTGGCCGCGGTGTTCTGTGTGCACGGTGCGGTCACGGGCTCGTTCGCGACCCGGATCCCCTGGATCCAGGAGCATGCCGGGATCGGCGCGGGTCAGCTCGGCCTGGCCCTCGCGTTCCCCGCCATCGGCGCCTCGGTCGCCATGCCGCTGGCCGCCGCGGTCAGCCACCGCTCCGGCCCCCGCGCCGCGCTGCGGGTGCTGCTCGCCCTGTGGACGCTGTCCCTGGTCCTGCCCTCGCTCGCGCCCGGCCTGCTCACCCTGTGCCTGGCTCTCTTCGTGTTCGGGGCCACCTCGGGCATGTCCGATGTCGTCATGAACGCGATCGGTCTGGAGACCGAGAACCGGATGGGCAGCTCGATCATGTCCGGGCTGCACGGCTTGTGGAGCACGGGTGCTCTGCTCGGCTCCGCCGGCGGCACCCTCGCCGCACAGCTCGGCGCGGACGCCCGGCTGCACCATCTCCTCGCGGCGGCTGCTCTCACGGTGCTCGGTCTGCTCGCCTGCCGCCATGTGCTCGATCCGCAGCGCGCCGAGGAAGAGGAGGCACCTCCGCGGTTCACTCTGCCTCCCAGGTCGGCGCTGATCATCGGCGCGGTGGGCTTCTGCGCGGTGTTCGCCGAAGGCGCCAGCCTCGACTGGTCGGCGGTCTACCTCAAGGACGAGCTGCGGACGTCGGCCGGTACGGCCGCCGCCTGCACCACGGCCTTCGCCCTCACCATGGCCGTCGCCCGGATCGCCGGTGACCGGGTCGTCGACCGCTTCGGGCCGGTGCGCACCGTCCGTTCGGGCGGGGTACTCGCGACCGCCGGCGGTCTGATGGTCGTCCTCGCCGACGGCCCGGCGCTCGCGATGACCGGTTTCGGCCTGATGGGCCTGGGCATCGCGGTGGTGGTGCCGCTCGCGTTCGCCGCGGCGGGCCGCAGCGGCCCCAACCCGAGCCAGGCCATCGCGGGCGTCGCCACCATCACGTACACCTCGGGGCTCATCGCCCCCGCGGCCATCGGTGCCGTCGCCGACGCGACCTCGCTGGTGGTGTCGTTCGGCCTGGTCACGACGCTGGCACTGGGCCTGATCCTGTTCGCCGGTGTGCTGCGACCGGCGAGCCGTGAGACGGTCGCGTCCGGCGGCGGGGAGGCGGTCGCGTCCGGCGGTGGGGAGGCGGCGAAGACGGCGGAGGCGCGCCCACGGGTCTGACGGCTCACACACGGGCCTGACTGCTCACAGGGAAGACTCTCCCCGGGCGGCTCAGCAGGGGCGGCGCCACGCGCCGAGGTCGAGGCGTTTGGCCATCGAGCTGAAGCCCAGGGCCCGTGCCTCGGGGCAGAACTTCGCCGGCGGCAAGGCGTACTCCACCTGCAGGACCGCCTTGCCCGCCTCGATGAAGGGCCGCAGCGCCGCGCACTCCTCGTACTGGAAGCACTCCTCGTTCACCGCGAAGTCGAAGGTGTCGACCAGCTCGGGGATCTGCGGCAGGTCGTTCTTGAGTCCGACCGACATACCGCGCTCGTGGGCGAGCTCGGCGAGCATGCGGTTGTACGTGAGCTGGTGCCGGGCGGTCAGCGGGAAGCCGGTGTCGTTGAGGTAGCCGTCCATCAGGTCGGGTTCCACGGCGTCGAAGCCCTTCTCCCGGCACAGGTCGAAGCGCTCGGCCATGAGGGGGCGCAGGATGTCGGTCCTGCGGATGTCCAACCAGCGCTCGCCCGGCCAGCCGTTGGGGCGCCCGAGCACGTCCTCGGGGAAGTCTCGGTGGTCGGGCCGGAAGGACTCCCACGCGCCCGCGTTGATGTAGCAGATGACCTTGCGTCCGGCGCGGTGGAGGCGGGCCACGGTCTCTTCGTCGTTCTCGAAGCCGTCGATGTCGTACACCGGGACGTCCACGTCGAGGTCCACGTCGAGGTCCAGGGGGCCGTCGAGCTGCCACTGCCAGGCCGTGCCCTGCGCGGGACGCCAGCGCTCGCGCGGGGCATCATCCGAGTCGGGTGCCTGCTGCGAGCAGGCGGCGAGCACGACGAGGGCGCACAGCAGCGCCAGGCAGCGGAACAGACCACGCATCATGATGCGGATCATGATGCGGCACCGGCGGCCGGAAGGGGCGGAGGCTGCGACCACGGGTTGGCGCCGTGCCCGGGAACCGCGCAGGAGACGGCGGCGCCGCGCAGCAGGGCGGAGCGCGCGGCCACACCGCACAGCCCCTTGGGCACGCCGTGCACGAGGTGGCAGAACCGCTCGGGCGGATGCTCCATGGTCCAGCGCGGCGGCGCCGGTGCGGCGAGGTAGGTCCGCCAGTCGCCCTCGAACGTCACCAGGACGTCGGCGGTCCTCGCGTACCCGGGGGCCGGATGCACACCGGGGTTCAGGACGACCGTGCCCAGGCCACGGGCGCGGGCTGCACGCGCGAGGCGCCGGTAGTGGCGTACCGCGGGGGCCCCGGACGCGGCCTGGTCGAGGAAGCAGCCGTCGGCGCCGTACCAGTCCCGGTGGCGTTCGAGTTCGGCGATGACCTCGCGCCGGGGCCGGCGCCCGTAGGCCGTGTCCGCATAGCCGAGCAGCCGCACGCCCGCGGCCCGCAGCTCGCGGGCCACGGCGGCGAACGCCGGCTCCCGGAACTCCCCCGGGCCGTCGGCCACGTTGAGGACCACGCCGTACAACAGGTCGGCGCTCCGCGTGAGCAGGTCCCATGCGGTGCGGTCGACGTCCGGGTGCACGTACATCGGCACGAGAAGGCCCGCCCCGGTCTTCGGCAGCGGTGGGTCCCCACCGGTCGCCGGTACCGGCGGATTCGCGCCGGTACCGGCGACCGGAAGGGGTGTCCCGCTCAAAGGCCCACCCGGGTCCGGTCCGGGCTCAGTGCCCGCCAGTGGTCCAGGACGGACTCGGCAAGGGTGCGGCGCGGCTCCCAGTCCAGGGCGGTGCGTGCCGCGCCGATGTCCGCGCAGCTCCAGGAGACGGCGCCCGAGCGGGCCGATCCGGCGCCGGTCTCCTCCAGGGGCCGCCGGTGGCCTGCCACTTCGACGTAGCGGTCGGCCAGCTCGCGTACGGGAGTGGCGGTTCCGCTGCCGATGTTGAGAACCGCCGGCAGCGGTCCGGGCAGCCGCACGGCGCACGCCACCGCATCGGCGACGTCCCGCGCGTCCACGAAGTCGCGGTACGCGGACAGGTCACCAACCCGTACCGTGCCGTCGGCACCGGCCCGCAGCAGCTCGGCCGCGAGGCGTCCCGGCAGTCCGGCGGCCGGGGCTCCGGGCCCGACCGGGTTGAACACCCGCAGCACCACGGCGTCCAGGCCGGAGCCGGTCACGGCCACCGTGCCCGCCAGCTTCGTGGCGCCGTACGGTGTCAGCGGCCGCGTGGGGGTGTCCTCGGCGACCGGGATCTGCGCCGGGGTCGGCCCGTACTCCCCGGCGGAGCCGAGGTGCACGAGCCGCGCGGTGGGTGCGGCCTCGCGCAGCGCCTCGCAGAGGGCCGCGGGCCCGCGCGCGTTGAGTTCGGCGAGCCGGACGGCGCTGCCCGCCACGAGCCCGACGCAGTTGACGACGGCGTCCGGGGCGGCAGCGCCCAGTGCGTCGGCGAGGCGCGTGGGCTCCGCGGTGAGGTCGAGCGGCACATCGGCGTCCGGGGAGCGGCCGCCGATGCTCACCCGCACGCCCGGCAGGGCGCGCAGCCGCTCCGTGATGTGGGCGCCGAGGAACCCCGTGGCGCCGAGGACGAGCATGCGCATGGCCGCGCTCACGCTCCCTTGAGCAGGACGCCGCGGTGCGTGGTGAACTCCGCGTTGGCCCGGTCGTAGTCGTCGGGGCGGCCGATGTCCAGCCAGTATCCGTCGAACTCGTAGGTGTGCGGCGGGGTTCCGGTGGCGAGCAGATCGAGCACGAGCTCGTCGAAGCCGAGCGGCAGACCCGGAGTGTAGGCGGCAAGGGACCGCCGGGAGAGGCCGTACACGCCCATGGAGACCCGGTAGTCGAGTTGGGGCTTCTCGGCGAAGGACACGATCCGGCCGGAATCGGTCGTCAGGACGCCGAAGTCGATGGCGACCTTGCGCGCGTACGTGGCGACGGTGAGCGGCGCGCCGGAGTCGGAGTGCCGGGCGAGGACGTCCCCGAAGTCGAGGTCGGTGAGGATGTCGCCGTTCATCACGAGGAACTGCTCGGGCAGCCGGTCGAGGAGCGGGAGCAGTGGGCCCATCGTGCCCAGCGGGCTGTCCTCGGTCGCGTAGTCGACCCGCAGGCCCCACTGACTGCCGTCGCCCACGTAGGCGCGGATGATGTGGCCGAGATGGCCGATGGCCACGGTGCAGCTGCTGAAGCCGGAGGCGGCGAGCTGGCGCAGCACGATCTCCAGAATCGCGTGCTGGTCCCCGATCGGGACGAGCGGCTTCGGCAGCGTGGTCGTGTACGGGCGCAGCCGGATGCCCTTGCCCCCGGCGAGGATCACTGCGTGCATGAGTTTCCCCAGTCGTATCTGGTGCGTATGTGCGTATGTACGTATGTACGGGTCAGAGGTCGTACCGGCCTCGCATCGGCACGGGTCAGATGTTGTAGATGCCGGTCTTGTAGCGGGCGAGGTTCGCCGGGTCGCGGAAGAAGTCGATGGTCTTTTCGAGCCCGGCCTGCAGGGTGTGTCCCGGCTCCCAGCCGGTGGCGGCGCGCAGCCGGGAGGCGTCGGCGATCAGCCGCATGACCTCGGAGTTCGCGGGGCGGACGCGCTCGGGGTCCTCGGTCACGTCGAGGTCGGTGTCCATGAGCTTGCCGATGAGCCGGGTGAGCTCGCCGATCGAGATCTCCTCTCCCGTACCGGCGTTGAAGGTGCGTCCGACGACCTGTTCGGCGGGTGCCGTGCCGACCGCGAGGAAGGCCCGCGCGGTGTCCTTCACGTACAGGAAGTCCCGCGTCGGCCGCAGATCCCCCAGGGTGACGGTGCGCGCCCCGGCGGCGACCTGTCCGATGACCGTGGGGATCACCGCGCGCATGGACTGGCGCGGTCCGAACGTGTTGAACGGCCGCAGCGTGACGACGGGGGTGGCGAAGCTCGCGTGGTAGCTGTCGGCGAGCCGGTCGCCGCCGGCCTTCGAAGCGGCGTACGGGGACTGGGTGTTGATCGGGTGGTCCTCGGTGATCGGCACGGTCTGAGCGGTGCCGTAGGTCTCGCTGGTGGAGGTGTGCACGAGACGCGGGACGCCCTGACGGCGTACGGCCTCAAGGATGTTGAGCGTGCCGGTGACATTGGTGTCCACGTAGCTGTGCGGCGCCTGGTAGGAGTACGGGATCGCGATCAGGGCCGCCAGGTGGTAGACGGCCTCGGCCCCTTCGGTGAGGGCCTGGACCGATCCGGGGTCGCGGACGTCGCCGAGGACGATCTCCACCTGGTCGAGCACGTCGGACGGGAGGGTCTCCAGCCAGCCGTAGGAGGAGAAGGAGTTGTACTGGGCCATGGCACGCACCCGGTGCCCGGCGGCGACGAGCGCTTCGGTGAGGTGCGAGCCGATGAACCCCTCGGCTCCGGTGACGGCGACAAGCGTGGGCGTGGTCAAGGTCGTTGCTCCTGGGGTGAGTCGGTACGGATCGGGTGGCGGGGTGGTCGGCGGTCAGCCAGTCAGCCGGCCGGTCAGTCGGGCAGCCGGGCAGCCGGGCACGGGCACGGGATTCAGCGGTGAGCGGTGGGGCGCGCGAGCAGCACCCGGGCACCGGCACACAGGACCGCGGCGGCGAGACCGGTTGCTATCAACTGCACGGCGAGATAAGGGAGTTCGACAGCCCTCGCCGCGACCAGCGCGGCGGCCGCGGTCAGCGTGACGACGGCGGGGAACCAGGCGACGGCGAAGGCCTGCAGCAGGAGCGCGGTCCACATGACCGCCCCCAGACAGAACAAGGCCGGCAGACCGGCACCCGTGAGCACGGCTCCGCAGGCCAGCAGGCCGAGGTAGCCGCCCAGGCACAGGGCAAGGGCATGGCCGGACCGGCGGGAGAAGCCTCGCAGGTCGACGGAGGAGTGCAACGCGGCCACTGCGAGGGAGCGGTAGCGAAAAAGCAGCCATTCGGCGAAGCCCATGCTGAGGGTCAGCACCACCACGGTGCGGGGGTCGAGCAGCCCGGCGAGCGCGGCCAGCACTCCGGCCGCGAGCCCGAACAGGCCGTACGGCAGGGAGGAGAGAGCCGACGGGGTGCGCGTGCCGTCGGATGCGGTGGCCGACGGCGTGCGGGCGCCGTCGCCCGCGGCGCCGCCCCGCTGCTCACGCAGGCTGCGCCCCGCGACGGCGGCGGTCAGCGCCACCGTGCCGAGCAGCAGCACGGCCGCGACGAGCCCCGGAACGGGACGCAGGAGCGTCACCCCCGCGCCCGCCGAGACCGGCAACAGACTCAGCAGCAGCACGCGTTCCCGGCCGAGGACGAGGAGCGCGCTCGCCGCGGCCAGATACACGGACTGCCCCACGGCGAAGGCGCCGGCCGCGGTCGGCCCGCAGAGCGCCAGGCCGGTCGCGCCGCACACCAGCGCGCAGGACGGCGCTCCGACCCGGAGGGTACGGGCCGAAGCGGCCGGTCCTTCGCAGGCGAGGCGCAGGTGGGCGCGGTGGCTGAGGCCCTGGTTCACCGCCCAGGCGAGCAGGGCCGCCGCGACGAGCCCTCGAAGGTCGCCGCGCCCCTGCCACAGCGGGGCGCCGAGCACGTAGGCGAGTCCCGGCAGGGCGAAGACCAGGCCGCGCAGGGCGCAGCGCAGCGGGTCCGCGCGCCACAGGTCCGAGCCGGGCGGCGGTGTGACGTAGTGGCGCGGCACACGGGCGAAGAGGTCCTCGGCGAGAGTGAACAGGTCAGGCCGCCCGTACTGTCGCTCGACCTGTTCGGCGGTCAGGCCGTCCGATTCGAGCAGCGCCGCGACCTCGCCGGGGTGAACGGCCACGGCGATCTGCTCGACGAGCCGTTCGGCGAGTGCGTCGACCGGGTCGTCGGCCCAAGCGGGCCGGGCGGACCGGGCAGTCCGGGCAGCCCGGGCAGACTGGGCACACCGGGAGCGTCCGGTCGGCTTGGGCGGTACGGCCGGTGGTCCGTCCCCCTCGCCCGGCAGCAGGCGCAGCGGGCCGCTCATGCGAGGACCTCCTCGGCCGCGGCGTCGGCGGCCCGGTCGCCCCAGGCGTCCTGTGCGCCGAGTTCCCGGTAGATGTCCCGGAAGGTGTCGATGGTCTGCCGCAGCGTGAACTGCTCGATCACCCGCAGCCGGGCGCGCTCCCCCATCGCGGCCCGGCGTCCGGGATCACGAAGCAGTTCGAGTGCCGCACGCGCCATCGCGGCGGGTTCCCTCGGCGGTACGACAAGGCCGCTGTCGCCGACGGCTTCGCGGACGCCGCCCACATCGGTCGAGACGGTCGCCCGGCCGCAGGACATCGCCTCGATCAGCGTGAACGGGAAGCCTTCGCTGATGCTGGAGAGCAGCACGATGTTTCCGGCCGCGTAGGCGTCGGTGATGTCGTCGACACGCCCCTCGAAGGTGACCCGGTCGCCGAGTCCCATCCCGGCGGCGAGCGCCTCGCACCGGTCCCGGTAGGCCTCCGCGCCGCGCGGGACGCCGCCGAAGAGCCGCAGCCGGGCGTCAGGGAGTTCGGCCCGTACCAGGGCGAAGGCCCGGATCAGGGTCTCCAGGTCCTTGATCGGGTCGATGCGTCCGGCCCAGCTGAGCGTCGGCGCCTCGGGCTCCGGGCCCGCGGGCGGGAAGGCGGCGGGGTCGACGCCGTTGTATACGGTGCGGATGGATGCGGGGGCGGCGCCGCCGTACTCCTCCCACAGGCGGTTGTAGCGGTTGCCCGGGGTGATGAGCGAGGCGACGCGGTAGGTCTCCTCGGTCAGCAGTCGGAAGAACGCGAGCATCAGGTACTTCACCGGCCAGGTGGAGCCGCCGGTCCGATGACCGAGATAGCGCTCGCGCAGGTACACGCCGTGCTCGGTCAGGAGCAGCGGTACGCCGTGGACGTGCCGGCCCACGAGTCCGGGAAGGACCGCGAGACCGCCGCTGACCGCATGGGCCACCCCGTCGGCGGGCGGTTCGGCGGCGAGCGGGCGCAGTGCGTGTTCCAGGAGGTCGGTGGCGGTGAGGGCGTCGTGCAGGGTGGGCCGCGCGGCGGACACCTCGAGGCCCGGCCGGCTCCAGACGCCGGCCAGGATCCGCAGGGCCGACTCGCTGCGCAGTGCCGGGGCGAGCCGCCCCTCGCGGGCCATCATGGCCAGTCCGTACAGCGCGGGCCCGAAGTACCGCTCGACGGCCGGATCGACGAGCGAGGTCAGGAACAGCTCGTAGGTGGAGAGGACCTGGTGCAGCCGCCGCCCGCGCAGCCTGCGCCCGGTGGGCGCGGGGCCCCAGAGGGGAATCGTGATGGGTTCGGCGACATGGCAGGGCAGCTCCCACACCAGGGGTTCGCGTCCGGTGGCGGTGACGGCCGTGACGCGGAAGTCGAAGTCCGGCATTCCCCGGACCAGTTGGTCGCACCACACGCTCACGCCGCCGTGGCTGTGCGGATAGGTGCCTTCGGTCAGCAGGGTGACCCGGGGCGTGCCGGAGCACGGCGGGTGAAACGGTGACATGGTTCTGCTCCCCCAGAGATCTGCCGCGGACGGACCGGAACGGTCCGGTCCGTCCGCACCAGGCGTGCGCTCCCGCCGTCGTCAGTCCGTCGCGCCGTGCGGCACGCGCCCGGTCACGCCGTGCGGCACGCGCTCGCCCCCTCCGTTCGGGACACGCTCCGCCCCGCCGTACGGATCGCGCTCCGCCTCGCCGTACGGGACGTGCCGCCGCACGCCCTTGGGGGCCGGCAGCCGGCCCGCGGGTTCGGCCACCGGCTGCGCGGGCTCCGTGCTGAGCCCCGTCGCTGCCGTCCCCGACGGCAGGGTGAGGGTGACCGCGGTCTGCAGCAGGGCCGGTGAGACCCGCCCGGAGAGGCGGCCCGCGTAGGCCGTGCCGAACGGCACGCTGCCCAGGAGCAGCCGCTGCCGGGTACCGGCCGGCATGGTCGCGGTGGTGCGTACTCCGCCGGGCGCCTTGACGGTGACGGTGTCGCCGATGCGGTAGGCGGTGACCCGGCCGGACCGGAGTGCGGCGTCCCAGGCCGCGCGCTCGCTCAGTTCGGCGCCGATGTCCTTCTGGCGCAGGTTCACGAACGGCGTGCTGTCCTCGAACAGCCCCTCGTACGAGTCGATGACGGCGTCAAGCACCGGGTAGGCGATGCGGTCCTCGGCAAGGTTCGACTGGTGGATGAAGTGCGGGCGCGGATCGTTGGCGAGCACGTGCGAAAGCGCGATGCGGGTCTCCAGCGGCACGATGTGGTCCGCGTAGCCGCTGACCGGGTCCAGGGGCGCGTCCAGGCAGGTGGTGTTGGCGGCGGTCTCGCAGATACCGCTGCCGCCGTCCGCCTTGCGCGTGTAGATCCAGTTGTACTCGTCGATCTGCTCGGCGGTGCGGCCCGCGTTGTAGAAGACGTTCATCGGATAGCGCGGCACGGTCTGAGCCGGTCCGATCTTGCGCTGCTCCGGCTCGCGGGAGTTGTCGGAGGCGAGGCTGCGGATCCCGTTGTCCCACAGGGCGCCCGCGAGGTTGGGATTGTCCTCGGGCTGCTGCGGAAGCGTCTTGAGCCCCGAGTGCTCACCGGTGACCAACTCGTCGTTCTGCAGCGGCAGTCCGGCGTTCTGCCCCCACCTGCGGTTGTCGCGGATCTGGGCGGCGATCTCCGATCGGGTCACGTACTTGACGCTGCCGTCGGGGTTCTTCGCGCAGACCCACGGCACCACGGACACGTCCTGCACACAGCCGAGGTAGGGGTGGTCGTAGGTGTGGTTGACCCAGCGGTAGCGGTCCTTGTCGGCGATGAGCCGCTGCGCCATGGGGTCGGAGCCGCCGTTCGCGGCCTTGTACTGCACACTGCCGCCGCCGTTGTAGACCATGTCGAGGGTGAACGCGCGGTCAGTGGCCCACTGGGCCGCGTACTGCGCGTCCTCGGCCGTCATCCGGATCGGCCGCGGTTCGCCCTGCCCCGGCGGGCAGTCGACGTCGCCGGGGGTGCAGTTGAGCTCGGTGTCCCAGCGGTCGTCGGCGGCGAAGACATCGTCGACGTGCACGGCGAAGTAGTTGCGGTCCATGCCCAGGTGGACGCCCTGGGTGAGCCAATCGACGATGCCGCGCGCGAGCAGCCGGTACTGCTGCTGGTGCCGGTTGTAGACGAAGGTCACGACGAGTTCGCGCCTGCCGTCGTGCCGGTACTCGCCGACGATGGTGCCGCGCTCCTGGCTCTGCGGGAGCGGCACCTCGACATACGAGGTGAAGTCGGCGCCCGCGAGAGGCTTGGCCGCGAAGGCGTAGCTCTCGCCCACGGTCGGCGAGTTGTCCTCGAACGGCACTGCGCCGTCCAGATAGCCGAACGGACCGGCCTTGCCCTCGGCGGTGACCTGGGCGCGTGCCCCGTCGAGCGAACCGCTGTAGCCGCCGTCGGTCGGCGGGGCGAGACCCACCTCGGGGCGGGCGTAGGTATAGGCGTCGACCTGCGGAATCGCGAACTTCTTCTCGTACGAGGCGAGCGCCGCCATCTCCGCGGAGCCCGCGCCGAACGGGTTGTCGTTGGGCAGCACGACTGCCTGGAACTTGGCGCGCGGCCGGCCTAAGACGGTGTCCGAAAGGAAGGCGGGAGTGAGCGACGGCCGGTCGGGCCGGTTCAGGTCGACCAGGGTGTACGGGGTGCCGGCGCCGTCGAGTGCGGCCGCGATCGCGGCGGTCGCGGGACCGCCGTCGCTCACGACCAGGACCTTGAGGTCGATGCGGGGCGCGGGCTCGGCCGCCGCGGCTTCGACGGGTGTCACGAATGCCAGGGCCAGCGACGCCGTCGTCAGGGCGAGCGCGGCTCTGCGCAGCTTGCGGTTCATGTGGAGTGGATCCCTCCCCGGGAGAGGCATGCGGCCTCGATGTGTCGGATCACATGGTCCTGTGCGCGGGGTGGGAAATGCGGGCGCAATGTGAAAGGTGGCGCAATCCGTTCTTGGCGGGAAACCCCCAGAAAGCGCCCTCCGTCAGGCCGCACCGGCTGTCTGGATATCTGAAAAATTTGGCCACTCGCCGGATCCAGCCAATTACGCAACGTTTCGGCGATTCGGTCGTTGCGAGCACCGAAACGAGCCGGGCAGCTGCGCTTATCCCGACACGTATTCGAAATAGGCGCGCGTGTGCGCACCCTTTAGCATTGCGGGGTTCACCCGGCCGCCACCCCAGAAGCCGGGCCCACGCGAGAAAAGAGACGAGCCACCATGAATCTCGGCGTCCGCTGGACCCTGCACGGCGACGGGCGGACCCCGGCGCCCGGTGCGGTGGTCCGTCCCGACGAGCGGCTGTCCTGGCCGCGCACCTTCGGTCTGGGTGCGCAGCATGTGGTGGCGATGTTCGGGGCGTCGTTCGTCGCGCCCGTCCTGATGGGCCTCGACCCCAACCTCGCGATCATGATGTCGGGTGTCGCGACGATCGTCTTCCTGCTCGCCACCCGCGGCAAGGTGCCCAGCTATCTGGGCTGTTCGCTCTCCTTCGTGGGTGTCGCGGCCGTCATCCGGGCGCAGGGCGGGGACAGCGCGACGGTGACCGGCGCGGTGCTCGTGGTGGGCGCGGCGCTGTTCCTCGCGGGCCTGGCCGTGCGGCGTTTCGGCGCGCGGATCATCCACGCCACGATGCCGCCGGTGGTGACCGGTGCGGTGGTCATGCTGATCGGCTTCAACCTGGCGCCGGTGACGGCCTCCACGTACTGGCCGCAGGACCAGTGGGTGGCGCTTCTGACCATGCTGTTCACCGGTCTCGCAGTGGTCTGCCTGCGCGGCTTCTGGGGCCGTATCGCCATCTTCCTCGGCCTGGTCTTCGGCTACGGGATCTCCTGGCTCTTCGACCGGGTCTTCGGGCAGATCAACTCGGTGGTCGGCGGCGGCGAGGCCACCGACCACTGGCGTCTCGACCTGTCTGCGGTCGGCCAGGCGGACTGGATCGGCCTTCCCGCCTTCCACGGGCCGTCCTTCGAGGGCTCGGCCATCCTCGTGGCCCTGCCCGTGGTCATCGCTTTGATCGCCGAGAACGCCGGGCATGTCAAGGCCGTCGGCGAGATGACCGGCGACGACCTCGACGACAAGCTGGGCACCGCGATCTCCGCGGACGGCGCCGCCTCGATGCTGTCGACCTCGGTCGGCGGCCCGCCGAACACCACGTACGCCGAGAACATCGGCGTGATGGCCGCGACCCGGGTGTACTCGACGGCCGCCTACTGGGCCGCCGCGCTCTTCGCCCTGCTCTTCGGCCTCTGCCCGAAGGTCGGCGCGGTGGTGGCCGCCATCCCGGGCGGTGTGCTCGGCGGCATCACGGTGATCCTGTACGGCATGATCGGTCTGCTCGGTGCGCAGATCTGGATCAACTCCGGGGTGGACCTGCGCAATCCGCTGAACCTGGTGCCTGCCGCGGCGGGCATCATCATCGGCACCGGCGGGGTGAGCATCAAGTTCACCGACAACTTCGAGCTGAACGGGATCGCACTCGGCACGCTCGTCGTCATCACCGGCTACCACGTGCTGCGCGCCTTCGCCCCGACCCATATGAAGCAGGGCGGGGAGCCGCTGCTCGACGAGGGCACGTCGCGCTACGAAGGTACGCAGGGTGACGGGGGCAAGGACCCGGCGGGCTGAGCCGGGCGCCACGGCCCGTGCCGGGCCCGGCCGGACGGCGGGTGTGCCGCGTCAGCGTCCGTTGATCAGGTCGTACGCGTAGCTCGGCGTGAACGCACCCGGCTCGCCCTTGCAGCCGTCCGACTCCCCCGGCAGCTTGATCCAGAGGTACGCGTCGATACGGGACCGTCCCGTCGACAGGGTGGGCGGACGGCCGAGCTCGCGCCCCGCCGGATCGCACCACTCGCCGTCCGGCGACGGCCCGTTGCCGTTGCGACTGGTGTCGATCACCGCGCCGAGGCCGGGGGAACCGCCGAGCGCGTCGAGCACGGAACGCGCGTACGCCACCTCGTCGTCGGTGCGGTGGAAGTTGGACACATTGGTGAAGATGCCGTCCGAGGAGGCCGAGGAGGAGGCGCCCGACCGGCGCAGTACGGCGGCCTGTTTCGCGGGCGTATGCCAGCCCGAGTGACCGGCGTCGTAGTACACGCGTGCCTTGGGGTTGGCGGCCTTGAGCGTACGGCCCGCGCGGGCCAGGGAGGCGAAGCGCGCCTCGCGCTGTCCGGCGCCGAGGCATTCGTACTGGGCCAGTGAATCGGGTTCGAGGATCACGATCACCTCGGAGGAGCCGAGTCCCGCCGCGAACTTCTCGATCCACGCGTCGTACGCCGCGAGATCGGGCGCCCCGCCCTGCGAGTGCCCGCCGCAGTCGCGGTCCGGGATCGCGTACGCCACGACCGTGGGCACCTGGCCGCGGGCCGCGCCGCCCGAGGTCACGGCCCGCACCCGCGAGGTGATCGTGTCCGGGCTGTAGTCGGCGAACCAGACGGCGGCGGGCCGCGCGGCTATCCGCTCCTCGATCAGCGGTCTGCGGGGGTCGTCGCGGTGGGCGCGCACCCAGTCGAGCACTTGGGACCGGCCGTGCAGGTACAGGCCGTCGGAAGCCGTGGTCTTCTCCTTCGTGGGGGCCTTGGTGCCGGTCTTCTTCGCCGGCGCCTTGCTCGCCTTCGCGGCCTTCGAGGCGCTCGCGGACGGCGAGGGCGCGGGCGAGGCCGAGGCCGAGGGCACGGCGGGCAGCGGCTGCGTCGTGGCCGACCGCGTCTCCTCGGGCGCCGCCCGGTCCGCCGCTCCCCCGCCGTCGCCTGCCGCGAGCACTCCGCTGACCGTGCCGATCACGACGACCAGCGAGGCCCCGGCGGCCATCGCATTGCGCCGCTGTGCCCTTCTGCGCTCGGCGCGCTCGGCCCGCCGCTGTGCGCGTACGCCCTGCACGTCGCAGTTCCCCCCATGCGTTCTGGTTCCAGTACGCGACCCGTCCGCGCACGCCGTTCCTGTACGCGACCCGTCCGCGCGCCCCGTTCCCCCGATCCGGCGAAGCTCGCGGCCCGTCGGGCCCTTGTGCAGCCTACGGCTGGGAGGCTGCACACATGGCGCAGTCGGTTCACTTGGCAGCAGACACCCCATTTGTCACCACCGTCGCGGCGCGGATGCGCGAGTGGGACGAGCGGTGGCCGCGGGCGGACGGTGTCGCGGTCTTCAACCGGGTCTATCTGACTGTCACGGAGGAGATCGCGGGGAAGGTGGCCGCGGGCGCGTTCCCCGATGTCCTCGCCGCCCGGACACTCGGGGTGCGATTCGCGGAGCGCTATCTGCGGGTCGTCGACCAGGTCGCGGAGGGCGGGCGGCCGCCCGCGTGCTGGCGGCCGCTGTTCCAGTACCGGGGCCATCGCGATGTGAGGCCGTTGCAGTTCGCGCTCGCGGGCATCAACGCGCATATCGGTCACGATCTCGCGCTGGCCGTCGTGGACACCTGCCGTGACCTCGGCTGCGGGCCCGCCGCCGTCGAGGACGAGTTCGACCGGGTCGGCGACATCCTCGCCGCGCTGGAGGAGCGGATCCGAGAGGAGCTGATGCCGGGCCCCGATCTGCTGCAGGTGGCCGATCCGCTGACGCATCTGCTCGGCACCTGGAGCCTGGAGCGCGCGCGGGACGCGGCCTGGTCGGCGGCCCGGGTGCTGTGGGGGCTCAGGAACGTTCCCGAGCTGGCCGAGGAGTTCACCGAACGGCTCGACGCGGGCGTGGGGCTGGTGGGGCGGTGTCTGCTGACGCCGTGGCGGTAGCCGGCCGGACGGGACATGAGGCGGGGGCGCCGATACGCAATCGGCGCCCCCGTCCTCGTACGAGCGAATCCGCTCAGTCCTCGGGCAGCTCCACCGGCGCGATCTCGTCGAAGAGGTCGCCCGGGCCCGGGTTGGTCGGGTCGGTGGCGCCGCCGAACTGGTGCATCACGCCCCACACCGCGTTGAGCGCGGTCTGTACGGCGCCCTCGGCCCAGCCGGCCGTCCAGGAGATGTCATCGCCGGCGAGGAAGATGCCGCGCTGCTCGGCGGGCAGCCGGTCCTGCATGAAGTGCGTGAACAGGCGCCGCTGGTAGCGGTAGTGGCCGGGCAGGTTGGCCTTGAACGCGCCCATGAAGTAGGGCTCGTTCTCCCAGGAGACGGTGACCGGGTTGCCGATGATGTGGCCGCGGATGTCGACGTTCGGGTAGATCTCACCGAGCGACTTCAGCATGACCTCCATCCGCTCGTTCGCGGACAGCGGCAGCCACTTGAGGCTGTCGTCGCACCAGGTGTACGAGAGGCAGATGACGGCGGGCTTGTCGGGGCCGTTGTCCAGCAGGTACGTGCCGCGGGTCATGCGGTCGGTGAGGGTCATCGACATCACGTCACGCCCGGTCGCGTTGCCCTGGTCGTCGACGGCCTTGTCGAGCCAGAACGGCCGGTCGACCGGCACGAACAGCTTGCTGGACTCCATGTAGTGGGTGCGCTCGATCGCCGTCCAGTGGTCGATCGGGAAGAGCCGGTCATCGCACTCGATCTTCGAGAGCAGCATCCAGGACTGCGCGGTGAACACGGCCGCGGGGTAGGTACGGATGTCGCCGCTCGCGTCCGTGACCGTGATGCGGTTGCCCGCGGTGCGGGACAGGCGGGTCACGGCCGGGCGGGGCTCGCCCGCCTCGTGCAGCGAGCTCAGCGAGGTCCCCTGCGCCCAGTGCACGATCTTCCCGGGGGCTCGCTCCCAGAGCCTGAGCGGCAGCTGCTGGCTGCCGCCGACGATGCCGCGGTGGTGGTCGTCGGCCTCGGTGTAGACGACGCGCAGGATCTCCAGGATGGAGTTGGGGAAGTCGGTGTCCCAGCCGCCGGTGCCGAAGCCGACCTGGCCGAAGATCTCGCGGTGCCGGAAGGACTTGAAGGCCTCGGACTCGCAGAGGAAGCCGTAGAAGGTCTGGTTGTCGAGCTTCTCCACCAGCTGTGACCAGATCGCGCGGATCGTGGGGATGTCGCGCTCGCGCAGGGCGCGGTTCATGGCGGAGAAGTCGGCGCCCTCCTCAAGGCAGGCGTTCCAGGCGTTCATGACGTCCCGGTAGACCTGAGGCAGATCGTCCACGGAGGTGGCGTAGTGCGACTCGCCCTTGAGGTCGACGACGGTCGACGGGGTGGACTCGGCCAGCGGGTTCGGGAACGGCGTGGTCTCCAGGCCCACCAGGTCGATGTAGTGCTGCAGCGCGGTGGAAGACGGCGGGAAGCGCATCGCGCCCATCTCGGCCGTCAGCTCGTCGTCGCAGCCCTCGAAACCGACGGTCCGCAGCCGTCCGCCGATCTTGTCGGCCTCGTAGACGACGGGCTTGAGACCCATCTTCATCAGCTCGTACGCGGCGATGATGCCGGACAGGCCGCCACCGATGACGGCGACCTCCTGACCGTGCTCGGTCGCGGGTATCTGGCCCAGGCCCGCCGGGTGCGCGAGGAAGTCGTCGTACGCGTAGGGGAAGTCCGGACCGAACATGGTGATCGGCGACTCGGTGGCCGGGGTGTGCTGTACGGCCGTGGGCACAGTGGACGTCATGGGGTGCGGACTCCTTGCAGGTGCTTTGTGGCAGGGGTGAGGTGGCTGCGGGGGCCAGGGCCGGGCGGAGTGTCGGCGCCGGGATGTGCGGCCGGTCAGATCAGCGAGCCGTAGAGGCCGGGACGCCGGTCGCGGAGATACGGATTGCCCGCGCGTGAGGCGGCCAGGAACTCCGGGTCCACCTCGCCGGACACGAGCTCGGCCTCGCGTCCGGCGCGGGCGCGGGCGACCCCGTCGGGGCCTACGAGGGTGGAGCGGCCCACGAACTCGAAGGCCCCCTCGGTGCCCGCCCGGTTCGCGTACGCCACGTACATCTGGTTCTCGAAGGCGCGCACCGGGACCAGGGACTCGGCGACGAACTGGAAGGGGTGCATCAGGGCGGTCGGCACGAGGAGGAGGTCGGTGCCGGCGAGGGCGTGGGCCCGGGCGTTCTCGGGGAACTCGACGTCGTAGCAGACCATGATCCCCAGGCGCAGCCCGCCCAGCTCGGCCTGGACGACGAGCTGCTCGCCCGGGGTGAAGTGCTGCTGCTCGAAGTCGCCGAAGAGGTGGGTCTTGCGGTAGTTGGCGAGGCGGGTGCCGTCCGGGCCGATCAGCTGGGCCGAGTTGTAGACCTGCGCGCCGTCGCGCTCGGGGTAGCCGTAGAGCACCGCGAGGCCGTGCCGGGCGGCCAGTTCCGCAACGGTCTTCGCGGAGGGTCCGTCGGCGGTCTCGGCCAGGCGCGGGATGTCCTCCCCGATCGCGTAGCCCGTCAGGTACATCTCGGGGGCGAGCAGAAGACCGGCCCCCGTGGCGGCGGCGCGGGCGGCGTTGTCGTCGAGCAGCGCGAGATTCTGCTGCACACCACCCGGATGCCCGGAGTTCTGGAGCAGGGCGGTACGCAAGGCGGGCATGCAGGACCTCGGGCGGTACGGGTGGATCGAGGGGACGTCTCGACGGTACGTTTCCCGGGCACACCGCGACAAGACGCGAACCTTGCGCATTGCTGCACGGTTTGTTGCGCGAAATCCAGCCTGCGCGGCGATTCATTGCCACCCAGCCACCCCACCCGGCTGTGGGCAGTCGTGCCGCAGGGCGAGTGGGGTCTCCCCTACTGGGGCGCCCCCGACGAATACCTCCGCAGCAGCGGCGAAAGCACCAGCACCGACTTCGTCCGCTCCACGAACGGCTCCCCCGCCACCTTCTCCAGTACCTGCTCGAAGTGCCGCATGTCCGAAGCGAAGATCTGCACCACCGCATCCGCCTCCCCCGTGACCGTCGACGCCGCCACGATCTCCGGATACCGCTCGAGCCCCTGCCGGATCGCGTCCGGCGAGGTGTTGCTCCGGCAGTAGATCTCGACGAACCCTTCGGTGTTCCATCCGAGCGCCCCCGGATCCACCCGCACCGTGAACCCGGTGATCGCCCCGCTCGCCCGCAGCCGGTCGACCCGCCGCTTCACCGCGGGCGCGGAGAGCCCCACGAGCTGGCCGATGTCGGCGAAGGAACGCCGGGCGTCCTCGGCCAGGGCGCGGACGATACGTTCATCGAGCTCGTTCAACACGGCGTACGGGTCACTCCTCGATCGCAGGGGTGCGTGCCGCCTCCACGGCCGGGCGCCCGACCGGCTTGCGGCGCATCAGGCTGCTGACCGGGGACCGGACGGAACGGGGCGACGTCACGTCGGACACCTTGACACATCGAAAGGGCTCCCCCATCCTCCTCGCCGCCTGAGGCGCGCGTCTTTCGGTATTCCGAAAACCACTGGCCGAGGAGGCCCGGATGGATCTGGACGTCCTGTACGAGATCGATGTGCCCAAGCCCTGGAAGGGACCACATCCCCACGGCCAGCGGGCGGCCGAACAGCGCGCCTACCGGGAGGCCGTCGAGCAGATCAGGCTCGCGGACCGGGTGGGCTTCCGCACGGTCTGGGCGGTCGAGCACCACTTCCGCGAGGGCCGCTCGCACTGTCCCGCGCCGGAGGTGCTGCTCGGCCACCTGGCGGCACTGACCGAACGCATCCGGCTCGGCTTCGGCGTGACCCTGACACCCTTCGGCTTCACCCCGCCGCAGCGGATCGCCGAGAAGGTCGCGGCCGTCGACATCCTGTCCGGCGGACGTGTCGAATGGGGTACGGGCCGCTCGACCCCGATGGAGCAGACGGCCTTCGGCGTGGACCGCGAGCTGTCCCGGGCCGACTGGCGCGAGGCGATCGAGATCGTGACGGGCATGTGGCGCGAGGAGTACTTCTCCTACGAGTCGCCGCGCTTCTCCTTCCCGCGCCGCATGGTCACCCCCAAGCCCGTACAGGACCCGCATCCGCCGGCCTGGATGGCGGCGACCTCCGCGGGGTCGGCGGAGGTGGCGGGCGCGACCGGGATGGGGCTGCTGTCGTTCTCGATCATGCAGCCGCTGGAGAAGATGGCCCAGCAGGTCGCGGCCTACCGGGCGGCAGCCGCCACGCCCGCCCCGCTCACCGATGTGACGACGAACCGCGTCAGCGCGTACACGCTCGTCCATGTCGCGGACCGGCCCTCGCAGCGGGTCTGGGACTCGGTGGCCTGGTGGTACGGCAACCTCGCCCGGTTCACGCTCGACTGGGAGCTGCCGCATCTGTCGCCCGAGGAACGCGAGCGGACCTTCCCGCTGCTCACCCCGATCATCGAAGGGACCGTCCCCGTCCGGGAGTTCAGCGACGGCGACATGATCCTGATCGGCGATGCGCAGACCGTCATCCGCAAGGCCAAGCGCTATGCGGACCTCGGGATCGACCAGCTGATCTGTTACGTCCAGTGGGGCTATCTGGAGCATCAGGAGATCCTCCGGACCATCGAGATCCTCGGCAAGGAAGTCATCCCGGAGCTCGCCGCCTACGAGCCACGGAGGCCGGCGTGACCGGCGAGGCACCCGCAGGCGAGGCACCCACAGATGGGGCACCCACGGGTGCGGCACCCACGGGTCTCCCTCTCGACTGCTCCCCCGTGCCCGACTACCCGGCCCTGTCCCGCCTGGACGGCCGCGGCTTCGTGCTGCTCGGCGCGGGCAACGGCATCGGGCGGCAGACCGCCCACGCGCTCACCTCGGCGGGCGCGCGCGTGGTCTGCGTGGATGTCGACAAGGCGCGTGCGCGGGCGGTGGCGGCGGAGACGGGATCGCCCGCGTACGTGGCGGACGTGACCCGCCGTTCGGCGGTCCGCGAGCTGTTCGCCTATTCCGTACGGGAGTTGGGCGCCGTGCACGGCGTCGTGGACATCGTCGGGATGGCGCACTACAAGGCGCTCTCCGAACTTGACGACGAGGACTGGGACCGGCAGTTCGACTTCGTGCTGCGCCATGCCCGGCTCGCGATCGAGTACGGGGGCGAGGCGGTAGCCGCGGCAGGCGGCGGAGCGCTCGCCTTCGTGGCCTCGGTCTCCGGGCTCACCGGGGCTCCGCTGCACGCGGCGTACGGCGCGGCGAAGGCCGGCCTCGTCTCGCTGGTCCGCTCGGCGGCCGTGGAGTACGGGCCGCGGGGGGTACGGGTCAACGCGGTGGCGCCGGGCGTGGTCTGGACCCCGCGGGTGTCCGGCCTGCTCGGCGAGGAAGGCCGCGCCGTCAACGCGGCGAACGCGCCGCTCGGCCGGGTCGCCGAGACCTCCGACATCGCCTCCGCCCTGCTCTTCCTCACCTCTCCGCTCTCCTCGTACGTCACGGGCCAGACGCTCGTGGTGGACGGCGGTGTGGGCGTGAAGTTCCCCTATCCGACGATCGGCGGTACGAAGTGAGCGAAGTAGGCGAGCTGCTGCGCGGGGTGAGCTGGCTGACCGGCGACGGCGTGCCCGTACGCGCGGATCCCTCCGACCGGGACCGGCTGCCGGGCGACACCTGGGAGCGGGCGACGGTACCGGCGGGGGTGCGGCTCGAGTTCGTGGCCGAGGAGGTGCGGGACCTGGAGGTGACGTACACGGCCTCACCACCGCTGCCCGCCGACGCGTACCGGAGCGTGGAACCGGTCTTCACGCTCCTGCGGGGCGAGGAGGTGGTGGCGGAAGCGCCTGCTCGTGCCGGTCGGGACCGGGTCGTACGGCTGCCGGCGACCGGCGGGGCCGGCCGGCGCGGACCCGAAGCGGCGGGTACGCACGGGACGGCCACCCTGGACGGCGCGTACACACTCCACCTGCCCGAGGTGCTGCGCCCCGTCGTGCGCGAAGTCCGACCGGTGGGCGGCACCCTGCGTCCCGCCGCGGCCCGCCCGCGCTGGCTGGTCTACGGAGACTCGATCAGTGAGGGCTGGACCACTTCACGCCCCCACCTCGCCTGGCCGTCCCGCGTCGGCCGCACGCTCGGCCTGGACGCCGTGAACCTCGGCTACGCGGGCTCGGCCCGCGGCGAACTCGCCTCCGCGCAACAGCTCGCCAGGATCCCGTCCGACCTGATCACCCTCGCGTTCGGCACCAACTGCTGGAGCCGCACCCCGAGTTCGTCCGCACTTGTCCACGAGACGACCCTGGCCTTCCTCGGCCTGGTCCGCGTGGCCCGGCCGGAGGTTCCGCTGCTCGTCCTCTCCCCCGTCCTACGCCCGGACGCCGAGACCACGCCCAACGCCCTGGGCGCGAGCCTCGCCGAACTGCGGGCGGCCCAGGAGCGTGCGGTGACGGACACCGCCGACCGGCACACGTATCTGCTGTCCGGCGCCGAACTGATCGCCTCCGAGCACCTGGCGGACGGGGTCCACCCCGGCGACGAGGGACATGCGGCGATCGCCCTGGAGGTGGCGAGGGCGCTGAAGGACCGCACGCCTGTCGGCGCCGCTCAGGGACCTGTCTGAGTCAGGGAACCTCCGGGGGCCTGCCGCCGATCTCCGCGCCCAGCACTCGCGCCACGTCCATGAGCTGTGCGGCCAGGGCGGTGACCCGGGCCCCGTCCAGTTCGGGGAGTCCGGTAGCCGTCAGGGCGAGGGCCGCCGTGCCGTGCTGGTCGAAGACCGGCGCGGACAGCGTCGCCAGGCAGTAGCGCTCCCGGTCCGCCACCTTCAGGAGCTCGTAGTCCTCACCGAGCGACACCACCAACCCGGCCACACGCGCCCGCAGTCCGGCGTCCCGCGGCGCGTCGGCGAGCCTGGCCAGCACCTCGCCCAGCTCCCGGCGCGCCGCCGTGTCCCGGTGTGCGGACCAGCCCCGTTCCCGTACGGCCGCCATCGCCGTATCGAGATGGCGCGGCAGCGGGGCGCCGACGGAGGTCCGGTCGAGCCAGCGCCGTATCTCGCCCGACCCGTTGCCCGACCAGGCGAGGAACACCTGTCCGAGGGGCGGCAGCAGCGGCAGCCGCTGCCCGGCCCACACCTCAGGGGTGCGCCCGCGGCCCTCGACCGCGAGGATGACGATGCTGTCCCCGGCGACCGTGCTGACCACGTATGCCCCGCCCGACTCGGCGGCCAAAGCCCTCAGTTCGCCCCGTGCCCGGTCCACGACCCGGTGCCGTGTGAGCGCCGCGTGCCCGACCGCCACCGCGGACATCCCGAGGCCGTAGGTCTTGCGCCGCGGATGGCGGGCGAGGTACCCGGCGTCGGTGAGCGCCTGCAGGACGGACAGCAGCGAGGCCGGATTGATGTCCAGCGCCTGGCTCAGCTCGCTGAGCGTGTACGACTGCTCGGGGTGCGCGGCGAAATGGTCGAGCACGGCGAGCGCGCGGCCTGCGGCGAGGGCTGGACGTACCACGGGCCCGATCGTACGGAGACGATCGGGCCCGTGAACAGTGCCGGTGCGCCGGACATCAGCTCCAGCTGGCGTGCAGCGGCTTGCCCTCGGCGTAACCGGCCGCGGACTGGATACCGACGACGGCCTTCTCCTCGAACTCGGCGAGGGAGCCCGCGCCCGCGTAGGTGCAGGAGGAGCGGACACCGGCGATGATCGAGTCGATCAGGTCCTCGACGCCCGGGCGCTGCGGGTCGAGGTACATCCGCGAGGTGGAGATGCCCTCCTCGAACAGCGCCTTGCGGGCGCGGTCGTAGGCGGACTCGTCGCTCGTGCGGTTGCGCACGGCGCGCGCGGAGGCCATGCCGAAGGACTCCTTGTAGAGCTTGCCCGCGGCGTCCTCGTGCAGGTCGCCCGGCGACTCGTACGTACCGGCGAACCAGGAGCCGATCATGACGTTGGAGGCACCGGCGGCGAGCGCCATGGCGACGTCGCGCGGGTGGCGGACCCCGCCGTCGGCCCAGACGTGCTTGCCGTACTTCCTCGCCTCGGCGGCGCACTCGAGGACGGCCGAGAACTGCGGGCGGCCCACGCCGGTCATCATGCGGGTGGTGCACATGGCGCCGGGGCCGACACCGACCTTGATGATGTCCGCGCCGGCCTCGATGAGGTCCTTGACGCCCTCGGCGGCGACGATGTTGCCGGCCACGATCGGGACCTGCGGGTCCAGGGCGCGGACCTTCCTGATCGCCTCGATCATCGACTCCTGGTGGCCGTGCGCCGTGTCGATGACCAGCGTGTCCGCACCGGCTTCGAGCAGCTGCGCCGCCTTGCCGGCCACGTCGCCGTTGATGCCGACGGCGGCGGCGATCCGCAGGCCGCCCTTGGCGTCGACGGCGGGCGCGTACAGGGTCGCGCGCAGTGCGCCGCGGCGGGTCAGGATGCCGGCCAGGCGGCCGTCCTTGTCGACGGCCGGGGCGTAGCGGCGGTTGGCGCCGTCGAGCTTGTTGAAGGCCTCGCGCGGGTCGATGTCCGCGTCGAGCAGCAGCAGGTCCCTGGACATGACCTCGGACAGCTGGGTGAAGCGGTCCACGCCGCTCAGGTCGCGGTCGGTGACGACGCCGACCGGCTTGCCGTCCTCGTCGACGACGACTCCGGCGTTGTGTGCGCGCTTGGGCAGCAGCGCGAGGGCATCGGCGACGGTCTGGGTCGGGGCCAGGACGATCGGGGTGTCGAGCACGTGGTGACGCGTCTTGACCCAGGAGATGACCTCGGTGACGACCTCGATCGGAATGTCCTGCGGGATGACCACGAGGCCGCCGCGGCGAGCGACGGTCTCGGCCATACGGCGCCCCGCGATCGCGGTCATGTTGGCGACGACCAGCGGAATCGTGGTGCCGGTACCGTCCGGGGACGAGAGATCCACACCCTGACGGGAGCCGACGGCGGAGCGGCTCGGCACCATGAACACATCGTCGTACGTGAGGTCGTACGGCGGCTTGATGTCATTGAGGAAACGCACGTGCAGAACATCCCAGTCGATCGGAGGGGACCTCGGGCAGGTGTGCCGAGGCAAAACGCACGTACTTCATTCTCCCATGGGCTCAGGGTTTCGCCGCCCGGGTGGATCCTCCAGGGCTTGCGGTTGATCTTCGTGTGATCGACCAGTCCCCAGGGGGTCGGCGTCCCTCACTCCACCTGGGCGCTCTCCACCTGAGCGATCACCCGCTCACCGAAGGCGGCGGCCTGCTCCAGGAACTCCGCGCGGCTGCGGGCGGGCAGCGCGATCGTCACGCCGGTGACACCGGCGTCGGCCTGTTCGGCCAGGTCCTCCACAACGGCCTCGGCGTCGAAGCCGGCGCCGGTGAACATGCTGAGGCCACGCGGCATGAAGGTGATGTCCAGCGGGGCCGTGCGGCCCACGGAGGCGGCGTACTCCTCCAGGTAGTCGAGGCGTACCCGCAGGTCCGCGAGGGATTCGATGCCGGGGGTGCGCAGGGCCGTGGAGGCCTTGGCCGGGGCGGGCATCGGGAGCCAGCCGTCGCCGAGGTCCACGGCCCGGCGGATCGCGCGCCTGCTGTTGCCGCCGATCCAGACCGGTATCCGCTCCTGTACGGGCCTGGGGAGCATGGTGTTGCCGGCCGCCGCGTAGCCGGAGCCCTCGAAGACCACGGACTCGCCGGTCCAGGCGGCCCGCATGGCGCGCAGCGCCTCGTCGAGCCGGTCGTTGCGGTCCGCGAATTCCGCACCGAGGGCCGCGAACTCCGGTTCGAGATATCCCGCGCCGACGCCCAGGATCACCCGACCGCCGGAGAGCGCGTCCAGGGTCGAGATCATCTTCGCCGAGACGAAGGGGTTGCGGTACGCGGGCACGAACAGGTTGGTGTGCAGGCGCAGCGTGGAGGTGGCGGCCGCGGCGAAGGACAGGGCCACGATCGGGTCGAGGGCGTGGTGCCCACCATGGGCGAGCCAGGCGTCGCCGGGAAAGGGGTGGTCGGTCACGAACGCGGCGTCGAAGCCCGCGGCCTCGGCCGCCTGCGCCATCTGCGCGACCGCTTCGGCGCCGATCAGATCGGCGCCCGCGTCCGCCCTGTGGGTGGGGAGCCCCAGCGAGAAGAACATGCGGCCGACCGTAACTGACGACCCGTCAGTTGTCAGCAGCGCGGGCGGGATCGGGGCATGCCGCCCGCACGACGTCAGGCATGGCCCCAGGCATGACGTCGGCCATTACGCCAGGCCCGCGTCGGGCCCCGCGTCGGGCCCCGCGTCGGGCCCCGCGTCGGGCCCCGCCTGAGGCGTCGCCTCAGGCGGGGCGCTCCAGACGGGCGCCGAGGTGATGCTGCAGGGGCTGGCCGACGGCCGCGAGGTCGTGGACGAAGTCGAGGACCGTGCCCCCGGTCAGCGTGTACCGGCGGCGGGTGGCGGTGACGTCCTTGGCCGTGGGAGTGAGCGCCACGGAGTGTGAGGCCATCTCGGCGATGCCTTCCCCGACCGTGCCAACCAGCACCTCCGCGATCCCGGTCGGCTGTGTGATCAGGGCCTCGACCCTGCCCTCCGGCTGCACCCGCCACCAGCCGCTCTCCCGTGCAGCGGGCCGCAGGGGACCGTCCCGGTCGTCGATCAGCCAGGCCCGCGCCTCGTAGCGCAGGAAGGGGCGGCCGTCGTGCGAGAAGGTGACCTCCTGCGCGTAGGTGAAGTCCGCGTCGAGGGTCGGGTAGCCGCCGCGCCCCCGCCCGCGCCAGGTGCCGAGCAGCCAGAGCGCGGGCCTGAGCTGCTCGTGGGGCTGCGGGGCGCCGTCGGGGCTCTGTGCCTCGGGGTACGGGTACGCGGGGGCGTGGTCGGTCACGGAACGGCTCCTCGGGGTGTGGTTCCTCGCGGGAAGCGTAGAGCCTCGCGGCCACCACCGGCGTCCGGAGCGCACGGTCACCAAGGGTGCGCGGAGCCGCACGGCCCCGGGTCGTCCGGTGGCCGTGCGGCTCTACTCCAGCGCGAGCAGCGCCGTGACGGGGTCCGCCCCGGCCAGGATCTCCCGTGCGGTCTCCCACTCCCGCGGGCATGCCTCGGCGTACGCCTGCCAGCCGGTCAGGACCACGATCGTGCCGGGCTCCAGATCGCTCAGGCAGTCCGCCAGGGCGTCCCAGTTGCGGCCGAAATATGAGGGGAAGCCGAGCGTGCGGGCGCAGGCCGCCAGGAAGGCGGCCTTGTCGGTGACCTCGGCGAGGTCGAGCACGCGCAGCGGCAGCGCTGCCGCCCGGGACGCCTCCGTCAGCGCCGCGAGGGGCTGCGGACGTCCTGCCCGGTGGCCGGGCGGGCAGCCCGGCGGGCGATCGGAACCTGTGCTCATCGCAGGACCGCCTTGAACGTCTCGTAGTGATCGTCCGTGTAGTAGAACTCCCCGCCGCGCCCGGTCACGATCCGCCGTGCGCCGCGGTCGCGTTCGCCCGGCGTGCGGACGGTGTACTCGCGGTAGTAGCCACGCTGCTGCCGCGGCAGGATCCGCTCGAAGTTCCCGAAGGTCGTACCGTCCTTGTCATACGGGAAGGGCCCGCCGTCATCGATCAGGCGCAGCGTCCGCCTGCCCTCGGGAGGCAGCTCCGCCTCGGTGAGGGTCGCGAAGCCCTCGGCCCAGGCGGGGGTGGGGGTGGGCGCCGCCCGCGAGGCCGACGGCATCGCCGCCTCCGCGGTCACGGCCTCCCCGGACACCGCACCCGCCGGGGGACTGCCCCCGGACGAGCACCCCACGAACAGCAGCGCGCACAGCACACCAGACAGCAGACGAAGCACGGGCCCGGGACGCCACAGACGGGACATGCGCCCGATGCTGCCACGCCCCCACCCGAACCGCCCTCCGACTCCCCGGGCCCGTGGACCTCCCGGGCCCCTGCGCTCGACGCCCCCGTACGCCACGATGGAAGGCATGCTGCTCGCAGACATCGCGAGGACCTCGCGGAACATCGCCTCGACCACCGCCCGCAGGGAGAAGACGCAGCTGCTCGCCGAGCTGTTCGGCCGGATGACACCCGAGGAGGCACCCCTCGTCGTGTCGTACCTCGCGGGCCGCCTGCCGCAGCGGAAGATCAACGTGGGCTGGACGGCCTTCCGCGAGCAGCCGGAACCGGCCGCGAGCCCGAGCCTGACCGTGCAGGGCGTGCACGCCGCCTTCGATCGCATCGCGGCCGTCGCCGGCAAGGGCGCCCAGGCGGAACGCAGGCGCCTGCTCCACGAACTCCTCGGCGCCGCCACCGAGGAGGAACAGCATTTCCTGTTCGGTCTGATCGGCGGCGAGCTGCGCCAGGGTGCTCTCGACGCCCTGGCCGTGGACGGCCTCGCCGCGGCGTACGGTGCCGAGCCCGCGGCCGTACGCCGGGCCGTGATGCTCGCCGGCCGCCTCGACACCGTCGCACAGGCCCTCGCCGCGGACGGCGTGCCCGCACTCGGCGCCTTCCGGCTCGACGTCGGACGGCCCGTCCTGCCGATGCTCGCCAAGACGGCCAAGGACGTGGCCGCGGCGATCGACCTGGTGGGCGCCTGTGCGGTGGAGGAGAAGCTGGACGGCATCCGCGTGCAGGTCCACCGTGACGGGGCCGGTGTACGGATCTTCACCCGCGCCCTGGACGAGATCACCGAGCGGCTGCCCGAAGTCATCACCGCCGCACAGGAGTTGACGGCGACCAGGGCGGTCCTGGACGGCGAGGTGATCGCCCTGGATCCCGAGGGGCATCCGCTGGCGTTCCAGGACATCGCGGGCCGCGTCGGCTCCAGGCTCGATGTCCGGGGCGCTCAGGCCGAGTTGCCGCTCTTCCCCGTCTTCTTCGACCTCCTGAGCGTCGACGGCCGCGATCTGCTCGATCTGCCAACCCGGGACCGCCATGCCGAACTGGCCCGCATCACCCCCGAGGCACGGCGCGTACGGCGTTACGAGGTCGCCGACCCCGACGACGTACGGCTGCGGGCGGGAGCGGAGGCGTTCGCGGACGAGACCCTGGCGCGCGGGCACGAGGGCGTGGTGGTCAAGGGCCTGGACGCGCCGTACAGCGCGGGACGGCGCGGAGCTTCGTGGGTGAAGGTGAAGCCCGTGCACACCCTTGACCTGGTGGTGCTCGCCGCCGAATGGGGGCACGGCAGGCGGACCGGAAAGCTGTCGAACCTGCATCTCGGGGCGCGGCGCGCGGACGGGTCGTTCGCGATGCTGGGCAAGACCTTCAAGGGGCTGACCGACGCGATGCTCGTCTGGCAGACCGAGCGGCTGCGGGAGCTGGCGGTCGAGGACAAGGGCTGGGCGGTGACCGTACGGCCCGAGCTGGTCGTCGAGGTGGCCTTCGACGGCGTACAGCGCTCGACGCGCTACCCGGAGGGTGTGACGCTGCGCTTCGCCCGGGTGGTGCGCTACCGCGAGGACAAGACGCCCGCCGAGGCGGACACCGTGGACGCGGTCCTGGCGCTGCGGCGCTGAACCGGGCCCACACCGTGCGCGGACGGCGCCGGCCGGTCAGTGACCTGGCCGGCGCCGGAACACCATGGAAGCACGTCCACGGGCAGGGCTACTCCCCGTCCGGATCCGCCCGGTCCAGCGCGGGCTTGGGCGCCGGCCCCGCGGCAAGAAGATGGTCGGCGGCGGCCGTATCGGTGACGAGGCTCGTCACCAGGCCGGAGCGGAGCACCGCGTCGATCGCGGAGGCCTTGCGCTGGCCGCCCGCGATCGCCACCACCTCGGGGATCCGGCGCAGCCGGTCGGCCTCGACGGTGATACAGCGTTCGCCCAGGTCACGGCCCACCCGTCGGCCGTCGGCATCGAAGAGATGCGCGGACATCTCGGCGGCGACGCCCAGCGAGGCGTAGTGCGCCCGCTCCTCGTCGCTGAGCATGTCGTGCACCGTGGAGACGCCCGGCTCCCAGGAGCCGATGGAGACGCAGGCGACGGTGACCTTGTCGAAATACTCGAAGGCCCGCGCGATCCCGGTCTGGTTGCGCAGCGCGGCCGCGGTGGCAGCGTCGGGCAGCAGCATCGGCGCGTAGATGGGGTGCGCGTCGCCGCCGGAGACCTGGGCGGCGCGACGGACCGCCTCGACGGAGCCGCGCTCGGCGGTCCCCGCGTCGTACACGCCGGTCAGCTGCACCACGGTGCACGGCGGCAGCCGGTCGAGCGCGGCGGCCATGTTGATGGTGGAGCGGCCCCAGGCGAGCCCGAGCACATCCCCTTCGTTCACCAGTTCGCCGAGCAGGTCGGCGGCGACCTCTCCGAGGTTCTCGGGGTCCGGCGACTGGTCCTCCGGTTCGGCGGGCGACTCGACGACGACCGCGTGCCGCAGGCCGTAGCGGGCCCGCAGCTTGTCGGAGCGCTCCGCGTCCAGCTCCGCCGGAACCCTGATCTCGATCCGTACGAGATCCCTTTCGAGGGCGGTCTCCAGGACCCGCGCGACCTTGAAGCGGCTGACGCCGAACTCCTCCGCGATCTGGATCTTGGACTTTCCTTCCAGGTAGAAGCGGCGCGCCATCGCTGCCGCCTGCACCAGCTCAGCGGGTCCCATCCGCAGGGCTGGCCTCCCCGCTGACATGCCCGTCACGGCGATCTCCTCACTGCTGTTCACACGTTCACTCGGCCACTCGCCGTTTCATCCTCGCAGATCCGGCGGTGCTTGATCAGTCCTGATGGGCCGCGATCCGTCCCGGACGCCGTCCGTTCACCCGCTGCCGGCCCGGCGGACAGCAGCCCGTCAGTGGCCGCAGGCCCAGGCCGCCGAGGCGGTGGCGTGCTCCGCCTTGGCGCGCAGGGCGCGCACGGCCTCCGCCGGGTCGTGCTGGCTGTAGACCGCGGAACCGGCCACGAAGACATCGGCGCCGGCCTCGGCGCAGCGCTCGATGGTGGACTCGGCGACCCCGCCGTCCACCTGCAGCCACAGCTCCAGGTCGTGCTTGGCGATCAGCTCACGGGTGCGTCGGATCTTGGGCAGCATGATGTCGAGGAAGGCCTGGCCGCCGAAGCCCGGCTCGACCGTCATGATCAGGAGCATGTCCAGTTCGGGCAGCAGATCCTCGTACGGCTCGATGGCCGTGCCCGGCTTCAGCGCCATGGAGGCGCGCGCGCCCTTCGCCCGGATCTCCCGCGCGAGGCGTACGGGCGCGGCGGCGGCCTCGACGTGGAAGGTGACGGAGGAGGCCCCCGCCTCCACGTACTGCGGGGCCCAGCGGTCGGGGTCCTCGATCATCAGATGGCAGTCCAGCGGGATGTCGGCCGCCCGGCTCAGGGATTCCACGACCGGGATGCCGAGCGTCAGATTGGGGACGAAGTGGTTGTCCATGACGTCGACATGGAGCCAGTCGGCGCCTTCGACGGCCTTCGCCTCCTCGGCGAGGCGGGAGAAGTCGGCGGACAGGATGCTGGGACTGATCTGAACGGCCATGCCCCCAAGACTGCCATGACCGAGCGCCGTCGCCTTGCGCGGTGTGGGCCCGGGGGCCCGTACGTCCCGAATCCTCCCGTGATCAAGGCCCGCCGTGCCACTCTGGGACCGCATGCCCGGCACCCGGCACCCTTGCACCTGACATCCGGCAGTCGGCAGTCGGCAGTCGGCAGTCGGCAGTCGGCAGTCGGCAGTCGACGGTCAGGCCGCCCGCGCCTCAGGCACGCGCGGACCGACCGCCCGCGGCTCCGCCGCCTCGCGCACGAGACGGTCGAGCGCGCGCCCCGAGGCCTCGGCCAGTCGGTAGACCCCGTGCACGCTGATCGAGTGCATCAGCTCGCCGTCCACGACATGCTTCACCGTGCGCTCGCCACGTCGCCTCGAGGTGTACGTGAGCCGTTCGAGGGCCTCGCCGGGTATCGCCGTGCCGAAGCCGAGCGGCGTGCCCGGCGGGCCGAAGACCACCTCGCTGACACAGCCCGCCTTCAGGACCCGCCAGCGCACCACCTTCGCGTAGTCGTCATCGTCCAGGAGCGCCCCCGCGTCCTCGTACGGCATGACCCGGGTGACGTCGAGTGCTCCGAGCACATACAGCTTCCGCCTGAGCAGCCGTATCGGGAAGATCCGGTCGCCGGGCTGCACGCCCGCGCTGCGGAAGCTGGGCAGCGAGGTGTGCGGGCCGCCGAAGAGGAGCGAGAGCCGCTCCCCCTCGTGGCCCTCCCGCTGCAGCGCACGGCACAGCTTGTTGGTCCAGAGCGTCGTGTACGAGTTCCCCATGGACCCAACGTATGTGCCGCCACTGACAATTGGCCGACGGCCGTGTGCCGTGTGCCGTGGTGTCAGGCGGTGCGCCGGATCAGCGCCAGGTACATCGCGTCCGTGCCGTGCAGGTGCGGCCACAGCTGGATGTCCGGGCCCGCACCGAGCGCGGGGACACCCGGCAACAGCGGGCGGGCGTCGATGAGTTCGGCGCCGGGGACCCGCTTGAGCACGTCGTCGACGACCGCCCGAGTCTCGGCGAGATGCGGCGAGCAGGTCGCGTAGCCGACGACGCCGCCGATACGGACCGCGTCGAGCGCCTCGGTGAGCAGCGCCCGCTGCAGCGGCCCGAAGCCGTCCAGGTCCTCGGGGCGGCGCCGCCAGCGCGCCTCCGGGCGGCGGCGCAGGGCGCCGAGTCCGGTGCAGGGCACGTCCATCAGGACCCGGTCGAAGGTGCCGGGTCGCCACGGCGGCCGGGTGCCGTCGGCGGCGATCACCTGGTACGGGCCGGGGTTGCCCGCGAGCGCCTGCGCGACCAGGCCCGCGCGGTGCGGCTGCTTCTCGGAGGCGAGCAGGAAGGCGCCGCGCTCGGAGGCGAGTCCGGCGAGCAGCGCGGCCTTGCCGCCGGGGCCCGCACAGCCGTCGAGCCAGCGGCGGTCGGGGCCCTGGACGGGCGCGTTGGCCAGCGCGAGGGCGACCAGCTGGCTGCCCTCGTCCTGCACTCCGGCGCGCCCCTCGCGCACGGGGTCCAGCGCGCCGGGCTCGCCGCCTTCCGTGAGGCGTACGGCGTACGGGGACCAGCGACCCGGCAGGGCGGAGTCGGCGGGCAGGGCGTCGAGCAGTTCGCTGCCGGTGATCCGGCCGGGGCGCGCCACGAGCGTGACCTCGGGCCGCTCGTTGTCGGCCTCCAGGAGGTCCTCGATGCCGGCGCGGCCGCCGCCGAGGGAGTCCCAGAGCGCGGAGACCACCCAGCGCGGGTGTGCGTGCACGACGGCGAGGTGGTCCTCGGGGTCCTCGTCGTAGGGCGGTGCGACCTTCTCCAGCCAGCCGTCGAGGTCGTCTCCGGCGATACGGCGCAGCACGGCGTTGACGAACTTCGCCCGCCCGTCGCCGAGGACGACCCGGGCGAGCTCGACGGTCGCGGAGACCGCGGCATGGGTGGGGATACGGGTGCCGAGCAACTGGTGCGCGCCGAGGCCGAGGACGTCGAGCACGGGCGGGTCGACCTCACGCAGCGGCCGGTCCACGCAGGCCGCGATGATCGCGTCGTACGTGCCCTGGCGGCGCAGGGTGCCGTAGACGAGTTCGGTGGCGAGGGCGGCGTCGCGCGCGTCGAACTTCCCGTTCGGCCCGTGCTTCTCGCGCGCCTTGCGCAGCAGCGGGGGCAGGACGAGGTTGGCGTACGCGTCCCGCTCGTCCACCGCCCGCAGCGCCTCGAACGCGAGGATGCGCACCGGGTCCTTCTGTGGCCTGCGGTGCTTGCGCGGTGGACGGCTGCGGGGCTGGTCGTTCACGTAAATGTGCTCCGGATCGTGGATGAACGGGCCCCTAAAGAATACGCGCGGGGCCGAGGATCGGTGCAGGTCAGCGGCATGATCCGCCTGACCCCCTAGGGCGTGTTTCGAAAGTCGCTTCTGCCCCGCGACGCCCGGCACGCACTCTCGCCGCACGGGCCGAAAGCCCGAGTACGTCCAGTACGAGGACTTCCGGCCCGCACGCCGAGAGCACGCACCGGACGCCGCAGGGCCCGCCCTCCGGGCGGACGAAGTGACTTTCGAAACACGCCCTAGGCGCCTACCCGCTCCCCGGCCTCGATACGCACTCCACGTGCCCAGTCGGCCGCCTTCATCGGCTTCTTCCCCTGGGGCTGGACCCAGAGCAGTTCGACGGCGTGCGATCCGGTGCCCACGTACACGTTGTTCTTGCCCGCCGCGAGGACGCCGGGGGCGAGTTCGGTGCGGTCGGTGGAGGGTGCGGCGGAGATGACCTTGAGGCGCTCGCCGCGGAAGACGGTCCAGGCGCCGGGGGCGGGGGTGCAGCCACGGACGACACGGTCGACGCGCAGGGCCGGGGCGGTCCAGTCGATCGCCGCGTCCTCGACGTTGACCTTCGGGGCGAGGGAGATCCCGTCGGCGGGCTGCGGCACCGCCTGGAGGCTGCCGTCCTCGACGCCGTCCATCGTCGCCGCGAGCAGTCCGGCGCCCGCGAACGCGAGCCGGGTGAGCAGATCACCGCTGGTGTCGGTGGGCCGCACCTCCTCGGTGACGGTGCCGTACACCGGGCCGGAATCGAGGCCTTCCTCGATCAGGAAGGTCGAGGCGCCGGTGATCTCGTCGCCCGCCATGATCGCGTGCTGCACGGGGGCGGCTCCGCGCCAGGCGGGCAGCAGCGAGAAGTGCAGATTGACCCAGCCGCGCGCCGGGACGTCCAGCGCCGCCTTCGGCAGGATCGCGCCGTAGGCGACCACCGGGCAGCAGTCGGGCTGGATCTCCCTGAGCCGGGCGAGGAAGTCCTCGTCCTTCGGCCGGTTCGGCTTGAGCACCTCGATGCCGGCCTCCTCGGCGCGCTGGGCGACGGGGCTCGCGACGAGTCTGCGGCCGCGTCCTGCGGGGGCGTCCGGCCTGGTGACGACGGCGGCCACCTCGTGCCGGCCGGAGGCGATCAGGGCGTCAAGTGCGGGGACGGCGACCTCGGGGGTGCCTGCGAAGACCAGCTTCATCGGTGGCTGAGGGCCTCTCGGGCGGGGAAGTGACGAGCAGCGCTCCAGTCTATGCCCGCGCGCCGGGGTACGGCGTGGCCGGTGCCGCGGGGGCGTGCGAAGCGCCGTGCGCCCTGCGCATATGCGCTTACGCCCCTCCACCGTGACCACATCGACGGCTGAGGCGTTGGTCAAAAAAGAGTTGACCACATACGGGGTTGACCCCACACGGGGCCGCGATCGCGGCCCGATCCCTTTCAACGCCGGTTCGAGAGGCTTGTTCATGGCCGACCACGCAACCCACGACGCCCAGGCACGGGCCAGCCTGCACCTGCTTGTGCGGGACATCGAGCGGGTCCGCCGGCAGGTGGACGCACTGCGCACCCTCACCGCCCAGCTGGGCAACGTCTACCGCCCGCGCCGCTCCGGCCCCTCCACGGGCTTCGTCGTGTACGGACGCGCCCCCGCCCCCACCGTCCGCCTCGCCCAGGAACTGCGGGACAGCGTCGAGACCCTGGTCACGGCGGCGGTGGACTTCGACCGTTCGCTCGGCTTCTCCTGGGACGCGGTCGGATCCGCGCTCGGGGTCACGAAGCAGGCGGTCCACCGCCGTTACGGAGCCCGTCGCGCGAGCGCTCAGGCCGCGGCCGAGGCGGAGCGCGCCGCGGATACGGGGGCGCGCCCCGTGGGCGTCGGGGCGGGGCTGCCGACGGTGCCGGCGGCGCGCACGATGCCCACGCAGCCGACGGCGGGGAGTTCCTCCCTGAGGGAGTCCCCGAGTGGCTTCCCGGGCCCGCGCAACGGCTGAGTTCGTCGGGCCGGGGCGGAGCCCCCGGATGGCTCACCCACGCTGTGGGTGAGCCATCCGGGGGCTCCGCCCCCTGGACCCCCTTTGGGGCTTCGCCCCTGACCCCGATCGCGCTGAACGCGCTCGTCCTCAAACGCCGGACGGGCTGAAGTACCGGACCGGGCTCGTCCCGGAACCCCGGACGGCCCGGGTTCGTCAGCCGATGTCCGGTGGATCGATCCGGATCCGCACTCCCTGCTCCGCCCCCGCCCCTGCCCGCGCCATCCGCGCGGCCTGCGCGGACTTCAGGGCCGCGGCCAGGCCCGCGCCGCTGCCCGGGGGCACCCGTACCAGCGCCCGTTCCCACGCCTCGCCGGCCGGCGCCGAACCCGCGCGCCTCGGTCGCGAGGGGTCGGTCACAGGCAGCGGGACCGGGCCGAGCACCTCGGCGTCGGGCGGCAGATCGGCCGCTGCCAGGAACTCCGCCAGCGCCGACGGGGGCCCGGCGACGGAGGCCATCCGCGAGACCGGCGGGAAGCCCAGCTCGGCCCGCTCGGCCAGTTCCCGTACTGCGTGGCCCACGGGGTCCCAGCGCACCAGCGCCTGCACCGGCCGCAGGCTCGGCTCCCCGACGACCACGACCGTGCCGCCCGCGCCCTGTTCCCGTACGAGCGAGGAAGCGGCGATCCACCGCCGCAGCGCCTCCTCGCCGGCACGCAGATCGGGCCGCCCGAGCATGGTCCACCCGTCGAGCAGCAGCGCCGCCGCGTATCCGCCCTCGGCGACCGGCTCCGCGCCAGGCGTCGAGACGACGAGCGCGGGCTGACCGGGCACCGATTCCAGCAGGTGCTCGCGCCCGGACGTCCGCACCGGCACGGCGGGGAACGCCCGCCCCAGCTCCTCGGCCGTGCGCCGCGCCCCCACGATCTGCGCGCGCAGCCGGAACGAACCGCACTCGGGGCAGTGCCACTCCCCCTCGCTCCGCCCGCACCACGCGCAATGCAGCGCTCCCGCGTCCCGCGCTTCCAGCGGCCCGGCACACTCCCGGCAGCGGGCGGGCTCCCGGCACCGCCCGCAGGCAAGCCTGGGCACATAGCCCCTTCGGGGCACCTGAACGAGGACGGGCCCGCGGCTGAGCCCCTCCTTCGCGACCTGCCAGGCGAGCGAGGGCAGCCTCGCCGCACGCGCCCCCGCGTCCCGGGCCACATCGCCGTCCCCGACCGTACGAACGAGGGGCGCGGCCCGTCGCACCTGCTCGCGCGCGGCGACGAGCGGTTTGGCCCAGCCCGTCTCGACCAGCTGCGCGGCCTCCACGGTGCAGCTCCAACCGCCCAGCAGGAAACCGCACTTGTCGTGCGCGGCTCGCAACAGCAGCACATCGCGCGCATGGGGCTGCGGTGCGTGCGGCTCGCTGTGGTTGCCGTCGCCGTCCTCCCAGATCGCCACCAGGCCGAGGTGCTGCACGGGTGCGAACATCGCCGCACGGGTGCCCACCACCGCCCGTACGGAGCCGCGGCGCACCGCGAGCCACTCCGCGTACCGCTTCTGCGGTCCCGCGTCCGCGGTGAGCAGCGCATGGCGTCCCTCGCCGAGAACGGCTCTCAGCGCGGCGTCGATGCGGTCGGCGGTCTTCCCGTCGGGTACGACGACCAGCGCGCCCCGACCGGAGGCAAGCGTGGCGGCGACGGCCCGTGCCAGCTCCTCGCTCCAGTACGGCCCGGGCAGCGCGTTCCACACGGCGCGCGGCGCCCCTCCGGAGGCGAGGGACTCCAGGAACGCGGGCCCCTGACCGTACCGCTCCCAGGTGCCGGGCGCGGGCTTCGCCGGTGCGGGCGGTGCCAAAGGGGTGGCTTTGCCCTCCGCACGGGCGCTGCGCGGCGGAATCGCCAGCTGCAGTACGTCGGCGAGGCTGCCCGCGTACCGGTCGGCTACGGCCCGTGCTAGCCCCAGCAGTTCGGGGCTCAGCACCGGCTCGGGCGAGACGACCTGGGCGAGCGCGGCCAGCGGGCCCGAGTAGTCGGATGCGGCGCGCCGCTCGATCAGATAGCCGCTGATCAGCCCGCCGCCCTCACGCCGTCCGCCGTGCACCCGACCGCGCCCGGCCCCGAACCGCACGCGCACCCGCACGCCCGGCTGTGCATCGGCATCCAGGTCGGCGGGGACCGCATAGTCGAAGTAGCGGTCGAGGTGCAGAACACCCTTGTCGACGAGCACCCGGGCCACCGGGAGCTCGGGGGCCAGGTCCGCCCCACGCCAGGTGCGCGGTTTCGCACGTGGCACGGCCGCCTTGCGCACGGTCTCGCGGATGAGCGCGAGCTGCTCCGGCGCCGCGTCCTGCGCGTCGCTGCCGGGCCGGTCGTTCTCGCTGCTCACGGCCCCAACTTAACCAGACGGCACTGACACCGGCGCTCACGTCGCCCCGGCCGGACGCGACAGGCGAAGACGGCAAGAAAGCACGGTGACGGCCCCGGACCCGAGGGTCCGAGGCCGTCACCGTGAGGAGGGTCGGGCGGGAACTACAGCCCCGCCGCCTTGCGCAGCGCGTCGACGCGGTCGGTGCGCTCCCAGGTGAAGTCCGGCAGCTCACGGCCGAAGTGGCCGTACGCGGCGGTCTGGGAGTAGATCGGGCGGAGCAGGTCCAGGTCGCGGATGATCGCGGCCGGGCGCAGGTCGAAGACCGCGCCGATGGCTTCCTCGATCTTCTCCACCGGGACGGCGTTGGTGCCGAAGGTCTCGACGAACAGACCGACCGGCTCGGCCTTGCCGATCGCGTAGGCGACCTGCACCTCGCAGCGCGAGGCGAGCTGGGCTGCGACCACGTTCTTGGCGACCCAGCGCATCGCGTACGCGGCCGAGCGGTCCACCTTGGACGGGTCCTTGCCCGAGAACGCACCGCCGCCGTGGCGGGCCATGCCGCCGTAGGTGTCGATGATGATCTTGCGGCCGGTGAGGCCGGCGTCACCCATCGGCCCGCCGATCTCGAAGCGGCCGGTGGGGTTGACCAGGAGACGGTAGCCGTCGGTCTCCAGCTTGATGCCGTCCTCCAGGAGCGCCTTGAGCTCCGGCTCCACCACGAACTCGCGGATGTCGGGGGCGAGCAGCGACTCCAGGTCGATGTCGCTCGCGTGCTGCGAGGAGACGACCACGGTGTCGAGGCGGACCGCCTTGTCACCGTCGTACTCGATGGTGACCTGGGTCTTGCCGTCGGGGCGCAGGTAGGGGATGGTCCCGTTCTTGCGGACGTCCGAGAGGCGACGCGAGAGCCGGTGCGCGAGGTGGATCGGCAGCGGCATCAGCTCGGGCGTCTCGTCGCTCGCGTAGCCGAACATCAGGCCCTGGTCGCCGGCGCCCTGCTTGTCCAGCTCGTCCTCATCGCCCTCCACCCGCTTCTCGTAGGCCGTGTCGACGCCCTGCGCGATGTCGGGGGACTGCGCGCCGATGGACACCGAGACGCCGCAGGAGGCGCCGTCGAAGCCCTTCTTCGAGGAGTCGTAGCCGATCTCGAGGATCTTGTCGCGCACCAGCTGCGCGATCGGCGCGTACGCCTTGGTGGTGACCTCACCCGCGACATGTACCTGACCCGTGGTGATCAGGGTCTCCACGGCCACGCGGGACGTGGGGTCCTCGCGAAGCAGTGCATCGAGGATGGTGTCGCTGATCTGGTCAGCGATCTTGTCGGGGTGGCCCTCGGTCACGGACTCCGAGGTGAACAGACGACGGGACACAACGCTCCCTGGGGTTGCAGCGGCTGCTGGCTGATCATGGGCGAAGCGACCGGGAGCTGCGCCCGGCACTGCTTCGTCGACCAGTTTATCGGTCACATCCGGTCAGCGGGCGCAGTGTCTCGATTCCTGGATGCCCTGTGACCTGCGGCACCGCATTCTGCGATACGAAGATCGGTCACCGCCAGGGTACAGACGTCCGTATTTCACGGGTTTGGGGCGCCCGCGCAGGCGAACTCCGGCGTCTCGCGACTCATCCCAGCCGTTCTCGCACAAGATCCCAGACCACGTCCGCCAGGCCTTCCTTCGGTCCGTACGGCACGGGGGTGGTGGAGCCGTCGGCGCCGAGCACGACGGCTTCGTTCTCCTCGGAGCCGAAGGTCCTGTGTTCACCGACCTCGTTGACGACCAGGAGATCGCAGCCCTTGCGTTCGAGCTTGGTGCGCCCGTTGGCGAGTACGTCGTCGGTCTCGGCGGCGAAGCCGACGATCACCTGGCCGGGGCGGGCTCGGTCGGCGGAGATCTCCGCGAGGATGTCGGGGTTGCGGACCAGGCTGATCGTCGGGTCCGCCCGGTCGTCCCGCTTCTTGATCTTCCCGGTCGCGTATTCGGCCGGCCGGAAGTCGGCGACGGCCGCCGCCATGACCACGGCGTCCGCGTCGGCGGCGGCCTTGAGGACGGCCTCGCGCAGCTGCACGGCGGTGCCGACGTGGACGACGTCGACGCCCGCCGGATCGGGCAGGGCGGCGTTCGCGGAGACCAGCGTGACCCGGGCACCGCGGGCCGCCGCCGTACGGGCGAGGGCGTAGCCCTGCTTGCCGGAGGAGCGGTTGCCGAGGTAGCGGACCGGGTCGAGGGGTTCGCGGGTGCCGCCCGCGCTGATCACGACATGCTGTCCCGCGAGGTCCGCCTCGGCCGTGCCGCGGGCGAGCACCCGGCGGCAGACCTCGAAGATCTCACCGGGCTCGGGCAGCCGCCCCTTGCCGGTGTCGACGCCGGTGAGGCGCCCGACGGCGGGTTCGATGACGATCGCGCCACGGCGGCGCAGGGTCGCCACGTTCTCCTGGGTCGCGGGGTGCTCCCACATCTCGGTGTGCATCGCGGGTGCGAACACCACCGGGCAGCGGGCGGTGAGGAGCGTGTTGGTGAGCAGGTCGTCGGCGAGGCCGTGGGCGGCCTTGGCGAGCAGGTCGGCGGTGGCCGGGGCGACGACCACCAGGTCGGCGTGCTGGCCGATCCGTACGTGCGGCACCTCGTGGACATCGGACCAGACCTCGGTCGAGACGGGGTTGCCGGAGAGCGCGGACCAGGTGGCGGAGCCGACGAAGTGGAGCGCGGACGCGGTCGGCACGACCCGTACGTCATGACCGGACTCGGTCAACCGGCGCAGCAGCTCGCACGCCTTGTACGCGGCGATCCCGCCGCTGACCCCGAGGACGACCTTCGGCTTGTCCACTGCCTCTCCCCACATATGAACCGGTTCGTCTCCATGACACACCACGGGCCCGGCAGTCGCGCTGCCGGGCCCGTGGTGAAGGAACTGCTGGTCGCCGGTGCGACTACTGGGCCGGGGCCTCGATGGCCTCGGAGGTCAGCAGACCGGCGTTGATCTCGCGCAGCGCGATCGAGAGCGGCTTCTCGTGGACGTGGGTGTCCACCAGCGGACCGACGTACTCGAGGAGACCCTCGCCGAGCTGCGAGTAGTACGCGTTGATCTGACGCGCGCGCTTGGCCGCGTAGATCACGAGGCTGTACTTCGAGTCGGTGGCCTCGAGGAGCTCGTCGATCGGCGGGTTGATGATGCCCTCGGGCGCGGTGATGGAAGAGGACACGCTCTACCTTCCGAAGATGGAGAAAATCAGGAAGATCAGACAGTCAAGCCTGATCACACAACGTTCATCAAGGCTAGCAGCTCGCGGGCCACGTCCTCGACGGAGGTATTGACAAGGGTCGTATCGAACTCCGACTCGGCGGCGAGTTCGACCCGGGCCGCTTCGAGGCGGCGCTCGATGACCTCGGGAGCCTCGGTGCCGCGGCCGGTGAGGCGGCGGACCAGCTCCTCCCAGCTGGGCGGGGCGAGGAAGACGAGCTGCGCCTCGGGCATCGACTCGCGTACGAGCCGGGCGCCCTGCAGATCGATCTCGAGCAGCACCGGCTCACCGGCCTCGAGACGATCCAGGACGGCGCCGCGCGGTGTGCCGTAGCGGTTGCCCGCGAATTCGGCCCATTCGAGCAGCTCGCCATTGGCGATCAGCTTGTCCATCTCGTCGTCGGTGACGAAGAAGTACTGGACGCCGTGCCTCTCCCCGGGGCGCGGCTTCCGTGTCGTCGCCGAGACGGAGAGCCAGACCTCGGGGTGTTCCTTGCGCATATGGGCGACGACCGTGCTCTTGCCGACCCCGGAGGGGCCGGAGAGCACGGTCAGCCGCGGACGTTCACTCATACAGCGATTATCCAGGTTCTCAGGTGTGCCTGAGACCGTCAGGCGGCACCGCCGCCGAACTCGCGCTCCAAGGACGCGATCTGGTTGGAGCCGAGGCCTCGCACACGCCGGCTCTCGGAGATCCCGAGACGCTCCATGATCTGCTTGGCGCGGACCTTGCCCACGCCGGGCAGCGACTCGAGGAGGGCGGAGACCTTCATCTTGCCGATGACGTCGTTCTCCTGGCCCTGCTTGATGACCTCGTGAAGGGAGGCGCCGGAGTGCTTGAGTCGATTCTTGACCTCGGCCCGCTCCCGGCGAGCCGCGGCGGCCTTTTCGAGCGCGGCTGCGCGCTGTTCAGGGGTAAGGGGCGGAAGAGCCACGCCTACGTCACCTCGGTTGTCGAACTGATCGGATACGGACCGGTGAGGAACCCTGACAGCCCCGCACCTGGGGAGCAACGAGCCAAACAGCACCCGTGCACTCCCGACGGAGACTAGCGGCCAGGACCGCTCCAGTCAGCGAGAACAGCGGAAAAGTCCAGGTCAGCCTCTGTTGAACTATACATTTCGGGCAATTCGCCCCCGATTTCTGGCTCCGCTACGTCAAATACGTGTCCGAACGCGGGCGATTGCCTGATGCAACGATGCGAAAGCTCTACCTCAGCTGATCGGCGAACTCCGCCGCCGCCGCACGCAGCGCCTTCGCCGACGGTCCGTGCTTCAGGACACCCCGGCTCACATTGGGCACGACATTGCGGACCGCGGAGCCGAAGACCTTCGGCAGATCGGCCGGAGTCGCCCCCTGCGCGCCGATCCCGGGGGCGAGCAGCGGTCCGTTGATGTCCAGGTCATACGAGGAGAGGTCACCGAGCGTGGCGCCGACGACCGCGCCGAAGGAGCCGAGCGGGGTGGCGCCCGCGTTCTCCTCGGCCAGGTGCGCCAGCATCGTCGCGCCGACGTTGCGGCCGTCCGCGCGCAGGGCGTGCTGCACCTCGCCGCCCTCCGGGTTGGAGGTGAGCGCGAGCACGAAGAGACCCGCGCCGTTCTCGCGTGCAAGGTCCACGGCGGGCTTGAGCGAGCCGTATCCGAGGTAGGGCGAGACCGTCAGCGCGTCGGAGAAGAGCGGCGAGTCCTTGCGCAGGTACGCCTCGGCGTACGCGGCCATCGTCGAGCCGATGTCTCCGCGCTTGGCGTCCATGCACACCAGCGCGCCCGCCCCGCGGGCCTCGGCGACGGTCGCCTCCAGGACCGCCACGCCCTTGGAGCCGAAGCGCTCGAAGAACGCCGCCTGCGGCTTGAACACCGCGACCGTCTCCCCGAGCGCGTCGACCACGGTGCGCGAGAAGCGCTCCAGACCGTCGACCGTGTCGGGCAGGCCCCATGCTTCGAGCAGCGAGGCGTGCGGGTCGATGCCGACGCACAGCGGCCCGCGCTCGTCCATCGCCCGGCGCAGGCGGCTGCCGAAGGATTCGATGCTCATGCGGAGACCTTTCGCGTGTCGGCGCCGACCGCTTCGGCCAGCGTCGCGTACGGGGAGTTGTTCAGGCGGGCGGCCAGGCCCTTGTGCATGGCGCGCATCCAGAAGGGGCCCTCGTAGATGAAGGCGCTGTAGCCCTGGACGAGGGTGGCGCCGGCGAGGATCCGCTGCCAGGCGTCCTCGGCGTTCTCGATGCCGCCGACGCCGACGAGGGTGATCCGGTCGCCCACACGGGCGTAGAGGCGGCGCAGGACCTCCAGGGAGCGCTCCTTGAGGGGTGCGCCGGACAGGCCGCCGGTCTCCGCGGTCAGCGCCGGGTCGCTGAGCAGTCCCTCCCGGCCGATGGTGGTGTTGGTGGCGATGATGCCGTCCAGGCCCAGCTCCACGGCCAGGTCCGCGACGGCGTCCACGTCCTCGTCCGCGAGATCGGGGGCGATCTTCACCAGGAGCGGGACCCGGCGCGAGGCGACCGTGCGGTCCGCGGCCTCGCGTACGGCCGTGAGCAGCGGCCGCAGGGCCTCGGTGGCCTGCAGGTTGCGCAGTCCTGGGGTGTTGGGCGAGGACACGTTGACGACGAGGTAGTCGGCGAACTGGGCGAGCCGCTCGGTGGACTTCACGTAGTCGCCGACGGCCTCGGCCTCCGGCACCACCTTCGTCTTGCCGATGTTCACGCCGACGGTCGTACGGAAGACGGCCTCGCGGGAGGCCAGGCGTGCCGCGACCGCGAGCGAGCCCTCGTTGTTGAAGCCCATGCGGTTGATCAGGGCGCGGTCCGGCACCAGGCGGAACAGCCGCCGCTTGGGGTTTCCCGGCTGTGCCTCGCCGGTGACGGTGCCGATCTCGATGTGGTCGAATCCGAGCATCGCCATGCCGTCGACCGCGACGGCGTTCTTGTCGAAGCCGGCCGCGAGCCCGAACGGGCCGTGCATCCGCAGCCCGAGCGCCTCGGTTCGCAGCTCCCGGAAGCGCGGGGCGAGCACGGCGGCGAGGAAGGTGCGCAGGACCGGGACACGGGCCGCGAGGCGGATCCAGCGGAAGGCCAGATGGTGGGCCTGCTCGGGGTCCATGCGCTTGAAGACCAGGTTGAAGAACAGCTTGTACATGGGGATGTCCGATGTCCTTGGAGGGTGCCTAGGTGCCTCGTGAAGAGGGGGACACCGTTTCCGGTATCCCCCTCTCCCTCGGTGCTAGTCGCGGGCCGCGGTCAGGTGTTCCGCGTGTTCCTGCAGGGAGCGCACGCCCACGTCGCCGTGGTGGAGTGCGTCGATGCCCTGGACGGCCGCGGCGAGCGCCTGGACCGTGGTGAGGCACGGGACGCCGCGGGCGACGGCGGCGGTGCGGATCTCGTAGCCGTCGAGGCGGCCGCCGGTGCCGTACGGGGTGTTGACGATCAGGTCGACCTCACCCTCGTGGATCAGCTGGACGATGGTCTTCTCGCCGTTCGGGCCCTCGCCCTGGGACTGCTTGCGCACGATCTGCGCGTTGATGCCGTTGCGCTTGAGCACCTCGGCCGTGCCGGAGGTGGCGAGCAGCTCGAAGCCGTGCGCGACCAGCTCGCGCGCCGGGAAGATCATCGAGCGCTTGTCGCGGTTGGCGACCGAGATGAACGCCCGGCCGCCGGTGGGCAGCGGACCGTACGCACCGGCCTGCGACTTGGCGTAGGCCGTGCCGAAGACCGAGTCGATGCCCATGACCTCGCCCGTGGAGCGCATCTCCGGGCCGAGCACGGTGTCCACGCCGCGGCCGTGGATGTCGCGGAAGCGCGACCACGGCATGACGGCCTCCTTGACGGAGATCGGCGCGTCCATGGGGAGCGTGCCGCCGTCGCCCTGCCCCGGCAGCAGGCCCTCCTCGCGCAGTTCGGCGATGGTGGCGCCGAGCGAGATCCGCGCGGCGGCCTTCGCCAGCGGCACCGCGGTCGCCTTCGAGGTGAAGGGGACGGTGCGCGAGGCGCGCGGGTTGGCCTCAAGGACGTAGAGGATGTCGCCGGCCATCGCGAACTGGATGTTGATCAGTCCGCGCACGCCGACGCCCTTGGCGATGCCCTCGGTCGAGGCGCGCAGCCGCTTGATGTCGAAGCCGCCCAGGGTGATCGGCGGCAGCGCGCAGGCCGAGTCACCGGAGTGGATACCGGCCTCCTCGATGTGCTCCATGACGCCGCCGAGGTAGAGCTCGGTGCCGTCGTAGAGCGCGTCCACGTCGATCTCGATGGCGTCGTCGAGGAAGCGGTCCACGAGCACCGGCCGCGAGGGGCTGATCTCGGTGGACTCCTCGATGTACGCGGCGAGGCGGGTCTCGTCGTAGACGATCTCCATGCCGCGGCCGCCGAGCACGTACGAGGGGCGGACGAGGACGGGGTAGCCGATCTCGTCGGCGATCGTCTTTGCCTCGGCGAAGGTGGTCGCCGTGCCGTGCTTGGGCGCGGGCAGGCCGGCCTCGGCGAGCACGCGGCCGAAGGCGCCGCGGTCCTCGGCGGCGTGGATGGCCTCCGGGGAGGTGCCCACGACCGGCACGCCGTTGTCCTTGAGCGCCTGCGAGAGCCCCAGCGGCGTCTGGCCGCCGAGCTGCACGATGACACCGGCGAGCGGGCCCGCCTGCTGCTCGGCGTGCACGATCTCCAGGACGTCCTCGAGCGAGAGCGGCTCGAAGTACAGCCGGTCGCTGGTGTCGTAGTCCGTGGAGACGGTCTCCGGGTTGCAGTTGACCATCACGGTCTCGTAGCCCGCGTCGCTCAGCGCGAAGGAGGCGTGGACGCAGGAGTAGTCGAACTCGATGCCCTGGCCGATGCGGTTCGGGCCGGAGCCCAGGATGATCACCGCGGGCTTGGTGCGCCGGGCGACCTCGTTCTCCTCGTCGTAGGAGGAGTAGAAGTACGGGGTCTTCGCGGCGAACTCGGCGGCGCAGGTGTCGACCGTCTTGTAGACCGGGCGGACTCCGAGCGCGTGCCGGACCTCACGGACCACGTCCTCGCGCAGGCCGCGGATGTCCGCGATCTGGGCGTCGGAGAAACCGTGCCGCTTGGCGTGGGCGAGCAGATCGGCGTCGAGGCGCTCGGCGGCGGCCAGCTCGTCGGCAATCTCCTTGATGAGGAAGAGCTGGTCCACGAACCAGGGGTCGATCTTCGTGGACTCGAAGACCTCCTCCTGGGTGGCACCGGCGCGGATCGCGTGCATGACGGTGTTGATCCGGCCGTCCGTGGGGCGCTGGGCCTCCTCCAGGATGACGGCCTTGTCGCCGACCGGGCCGGTGAAGTCGAACTGCGAGCCCTTCTTCTCCAGGGAGCGCAGCGCCTTCTGCAGCGCCTCGGTGAAGTTGCGGCCGATGGCCATGGCCTCGCCGACCGACTTCATGGTCGTGGTGAGACTCGGGTCGGCGGAGGGGAACTTCTCGAACGCGAAGCGCGGAGCCTTGACGACCACGTAGTCGAGCGTGGGCTCGAAGGACGCCGGGGTCTTCTCCGTGATGTCGTTCGGGATCTCGTCGAGCGTGTAGCCGACGGCCAGCTTCGCCGCGATCTTCGCGATCGGGAAGCCGGTGGCCTTCGACGCCAGGGCGCTGGAGCGGGAGACGCGCGGGTTCATCTCGATGACGATGACCCGGCCGTCCTCGGGGTTCACCGCGAACTGGATGTTGCAGCCGCCGGTGTCGACGCCGACCTCGCGGATGATCGCGATACCGACGTCGCGCAGCACCTGGTACTCGCGGTCGGTGAGCGTCATCGCCGGGGCGACGGTGATCGAGTCACCGGTGTGCACACCCATCGGGTCGAAGTTCTCGATGGAGCAGACGACCACGACGTTGTCGTTCTTGTCGCGCATCAGCTCCAGCTCGTACTCCTTCCAGCCGAGGATGGACTCCTCCAGGAGCACCTCGGTGGTCGGCGAGAGCGTGAGGCCCTGGCCCGCGATGCGGCGCAGCTCCTCCTCGTCGTGCGCGAAGCCGGAGCCCGCGCCGCCCATGGTGAAGGAGGGGCGGACGACGACCGGGTAGCCGCCGAGCTGCTCGACGCCGTCGAGGACCTCGTCCATGGTGTGGCAGATCACCGAGCGGGCGGACTCGCCGTGCCCGATCTTGCGGTTGACCTCCTCCACGACCTCCTTGAACAGGTCGCGGTCCTCGCCCTTGTTGATCGCCTCGACGTTGGCGCCGATCAGTTCGACGTCGTACTTCTCGAGGGTGCCCGCGGCGTGCAGCGAGATGGCCGTGTTGAGGGCCGTCTGGCCGCCGAGGGTGGGCAGCAGGGCGTCCGGGCGCTCCTTGGCGATGATCTTCTCGACGAACTCCGGGGTGATCGGCTCGACGTAGGTGGCGTCGGCGATCTCCGGGTCGGTCATGATCGTGGCCGGGTTGGAGTTGACCAGGATGACCCGCAGGCCCTCGGCCTTCAGGACGCGGCAGGCCTGCGTGCCGGAGTAGTCGAACTCGGCTGCCTGGCCGATGACGATCGGGCCGGAGCCGATGACCAGGACGGACTGGATATCGGTGCGCTTAGGCACGCTGGCCCTCCATGAGCTGTACGAAGCGGTCGAACAGGTAGGCGGCGTCGTGCGGACCGGCCGCCGCCTCCGGGTGGTACTGGACGCTGAAGGCCGGCTGGTCGAGCAGCTGCAGGCCCTCGACGACCTGGTCGTTCAGGCAGACGTGGGAGACCTCGGCGCGGCCGTAGGGGGTCTCGCTCACCTTGTCGAGCGGGGCGTCCACGGCGAAGCCGTGGTTGTGCGCGGTGACCTCGACTTTGCCGGTGGTGCGGTCCTGCACCGGCTGGTTGATGCCGCGGTGGCCGTACTTCAGCTTGAACGTGCCGAAGCCGAGCGCGCGGCCCAGGATCTGGTTGCCGAAGCAGATGCCGAACAGCGGCGTCCTGCGTTCGAGCACGGCCCGCATCACGGAGACCGGGTGGTCGGCGGTCGCCGGGTCGCCGGGACCGTTGGAGAAGAACACGCCGTCCGGGTTCACCGCGTAGATGTCCTCGGCGGTGGCGGTGGCGGGCAGCACGTGCACCTCGATGCCGCGCTCGGCCATCCGCTGCGGGGTCATGCCCTTGATGCCGAGGTCCACGGCGGCGACCGTGAACTTCGCCGTGCCGATCGGGACGGCTTCGCCGTCGGGGCCGACCGCGGGAACCACGTAGGTCTCCTTGGTGGCGACCTCGGCGGAGAGGTTCGCGCCCTTCATCTGCGGGGCTTCCTTGACCCGGGCGAGCAGCGCCGCGTCGTCGGCGACGGCCTCACCGGAGAAGATACCGACGCGCATCGCGCCGCGTTCGCGCAGGTGGCGGGTGAGGGCGCGGGTGTCGACGCCGGAGATCCCGACGACGCCCTGGTTCGCCAGCTCCTCGTCGAGCGAGCGCCTGGCCCGCCAGTTCGAGGGGACGCGTGCGGGGTCGCGTACGACATAGCCCGAGACCCAGATGCGGCCCGACTCGGGGTCCTCGTCGTTCACACCGGTGTTGCCGACGTGCGGGGCCGTCATCACGACGACCTGCCGGTGGTACGAGGGGTCGGTCAGTGTCTCCTGGTAGCCGGTCATGCCGGTGGAGAACACGGCTTCGCCGAAGGTCTCCCCCACGGCCCCGTAGGAACGGCCGCGGAAGATCCGGCCGTCCTCCAGGACGAGTACGGCGGGAGCGGCCTGCGTGCGGGCTCCCCTGGTGGAGGTCGTCATCGTGCGCCTTCCGTGCTGGTCGTGCTCGTGTTCGCTGTCATGGAGTTGATGGCCTCGACCCAGGCGGCGTGCTCGGCCGCCCGGTCGGAGCGGAAGCCGGAGTCGAGCTGCCTGCCGCCGTGCTCCCAGGTGACGATCAGGAGACCGCCCTCGGCGAGCACCTTGCCCGCGATGCCCTTGTCGAGCCGCGCCCCGCGCAGGGCGCCGGCCGGGATGAAGAAGTCCTGCGCCCCGGGGCGTACGACATCCAGGCCCTCGTCCGTGAGCGTGAGCTCGACGCGGCTGCGGGTGCCGAGACCGTGGGCCACGATCCGGTCGAGCCACTGCCCGGCCGTGGTGGACCCGTGGTACCGGCCGCTCAGCTCAAGTCTCGCCGGACCTCGCCCGGACGGCATTCCAGGCAGCGGCGGCTTGCCGCCTCCGTCGAGGGTGGTGGCGGGCGACGGGCGGGCGGGCAGCTCGGGCAGATCGCCCTGGAGGGTGCCGCGCCACTTCCAGCCCTGGCGCATCAGCCAGTAGACGAGGGCGATGAAGAGCAGGAGTCCGACGACCCAGCCGATCCGTGCCGCCCAGTCGGTGACCTCGGCCGACTTCTGTTCCGCGGTGATGAGGTAGGTGCTGTGGGTATTGACAGTGTTGGGGGTGATGAAGCTGATGAAGGTGCTGTAGGTGCTCACGCCAGGTTCCCGTCGACGACCGTCGCGCGGCCCCGCAGGAAGGTGTGGGTGACGCGCCCGGGCAGCTCAAGACCCTCGTACGGGGTGTTGCGGCTGCGGGAGGCGAATTCCGCGGAGTCCACGGGCCCACGGTAGGCGGGATCGAGCAGCGTGAGGTTGGCCGGCTCACCTGCCGAGACGGGGCGTCCGTGGCCGGCGAGACGGCCGATCCTCGCAGGGTTGGCGGACATGCGCTCGGCGACGCCCGCCCAGTCGAGCAGACCGGTGTCGACCATCGTGTGCTGGACGACGGACAGCGCGGTCTCCAGGCCCACCATGCCCATGGCGGCGGCGGCCCACTCGCAGTCCTTGTCCTCGTGCGGGTGCGGGGCGTGGTCGGTGGCCACGATGTCGATGGTGCCGTCGGCGAGGGCCTCGCGCAGCGCCAGGACGTCGCGCTCGGTGCGCAGCGGCGGGTTGACCTTGTAGACCGGGTTGTACGTGCGCACCATCTCGTCGGTGAGGAGCAGGTGGTGCGGGGTGACCTCGGCGGTGACGTCGATGCCGCGGGACTTGGCCCAGCGGACGATCTCGACGGAGCCGGCGGTGGAGAGGTGGCAGATGTGCACGCGGGAGCCGACGTGCTCGGCGAGCAGCACATCGCGGGCGATGACCGACTCCTCGGCCACGGCGGGCCAGCCGCCGAGGCCCAGCTCGGCGGAGACGACGCCCTCGTTCATCTGGGCGCCCTCGGTCAGGCGCGGCTCCTGGGCGTGCTGGGCGACGACACCGTCGAAAGCCTTCACGTACTCCAGGGCGCGGCGCATCATCACCGCGTCGTCCACGCACTTGCCGTCGTCGGAGAAGACCATGACGCCGGCGGCGGACTCGTGCATGGCGCCGAGCTCGGCGAGCTGCTTGCCTTCGAGGCCCACGGTGACGGCGCCGATGGGCTGCACATCGCAGTAGCCGGACTCCTTGCCGAGCCGCCAGACCTGCTCGACGACGCCGGCGGTGTCGGCGACGGGAAAGGTGTTGGCCATGGCGTGCACGGCGGTCCAGCCGCCCTTGGCGGCGGCCTTGGTGCCGGTCAGGACGGTCTCGGAGTCCTCACGGCCGGGCTCGCGCAGGTGGGTGTGCAGGTCGACGAGGCCGGGCAGGAGGATCTTGCCGTCCGCCTCTACGACCGTGGCGCCCTCGTCGGACAGGCCGCTGCCGACCTCGGCAATGGTCTCCCCGTCGATCAGCACGTCCTGCGGTTCGCCACCCAGGACCTTCGCACCGCGGATCAGGATCTTGCTCATGGTTACTTGCTCTCCTCGGGACGTGCGTGGGTGACGGCGGGCTCGTTGCCGCCGAGAAGCAGGTAGAGGACCGCCATACGGGTGTGCACACCGCCTGCGACCTGTTCGATGACGGTGCAGCGCGGGGAGTCGGCGACCTCGGCGGTGATCTCCATGCCGCGGACCATCGGGCCGGGGTGCATCACGATGGCGTGCTCGGGCATCTTCGCCATGCGGTCGCCGTCCAGGCCGTAGCGGCGGCTGTACTCGCGCTCGGTCGGGAAGAAGGCGGCGTTCATCCGCTCGCGCTGCACGCGGAGCATCATCACGGCGTCGCTCTTCGGCAGGACGGCGTCGAGGTCGTACGAGACCTCGCAGGGCCAGCTGTCCATGCCGACCGGCAGGAGGGTCGGCGGGGCGACCAGGGTGACCTGGGCGCCCAGGGTGTGCAGCAGATCGACATTGGAGCGGGCCACACGGCTGTGCAGGATGTCGCCGACGACGGTGACCTGCTTGCCGGACAGGTCCTGGCCGATGCCGGCGTCGGGCCCGACCAGGCGGCGGCGCATGGTGAACGCGTCGAGCAGCGCCTGGGTGGGGTGCTGGTGGGTGCCGTCACCGGCGTTGATCACCGGGGCGTCGATCCAGCCGGAGTTAGCCAGACGGTACGGGGCGCCGGAGGCGCCGTGGCGGATGACGACGGCGTCCACGCCCATCGCCTCCAGGGTCTGCGCGGTGTCCTTGAGGGACTCGCCCTTGGACACCGAGGACCCCTTGGCCGCGAAGTTGATGACATCGGCGGACAGCCGCTTCTCGGCGGCCTCGAAGGAGATCCGGGTGCGGGTCGAGTCCTCGAAGAACAGATTGCAGATCGTGCGGCCGCGCAGGGCGGGAAGTTTCTTGATCGGCCGGTCTGCGACCCGGGCCATCTCCTCGGCGGTGTCGAGGATCAGTACGGCTTCGTCGCGGGTGAGGTCGGCGGCCGAGATGAGGTGACGCATCATCTGGAAGGCTCCGTAAGGCAGTTCTGGAGGTTCCGGGTCTCCCCCGGATCCAGGGGCATGCGGGCGTGCGTGAGCACGGAAGGTCCTGGCGGACCGTGGGAGGAGTGCTAGCGCTCGCCGGCCGGGGCGGTCTGCTTCTCGGCGGTCTGCTTCTCGGCGGTCTGCTTCTCGCCGAGCAGCACGGCATCGCGGCCGTCCTCCTCGGCGAGCTGGACCTTGACCGCCTCCCGCAGCGACGTGGGGAGGTTCTTGCCGACGTAGTCGGCGCGGATCGGCAGCTCGCGGTGGCCGCGGTCCACGAGAACGGCGAGCTGCACGGCGCGCGGCCGGCCGATGTCGTTCAGCGCGTCGAGGGCGGCGCGGATGGTGCGGCCGGAGAAGAGCACGTCGTCGACGAGGACGACGAGGCGTCCGTCGATGCCGTCGGCCGGGATGTCGGTGCGCGCGAGCGCCCGCGGCGGGTGCATCCGCAGGTCGTCGCGGTACATGGTGATGTCGAGCGAGCCGACCGGGATCCCCAGTCCGGTGATCTCTTCGAGCTTGTCGGCCAGGCGCCGGGCGAGGAAGACGCCGCGGGTGGGAATGCCGAGGAGCACCACATCGTCGGCGCCCTTGGCGCGTTCGACGATCTCGTGGGCGATGCGGGTCAGAACCCGCGCGATGTCCGGGCCTTCGAGAACGGGCCGGGCAGCATCGGATGCCGCAGATGAGTCCATGAAAAGGACCTCCTTCTCCGCCTCACGGGACGGACCTTAAAGGACGTCGTCATTGCGCCCACCAGGCTACCAGCAAACGGCAACCGCGCAGTTCACGGTCCCTCCGAAGGGAGGGTACGGACCTTTCGGCTTGACGCGGGGACGTAACGCTGCGTAACATCACAGTGAGTTACCAGCCATGCGGCAGGCTCAAGTCCGCCGCAGATCGAAACGGTGTCCGGGAGCTATATGTCCAGCGAATACGCCAAACAGCTCGGGGCGAAGCTTCGAGCGATCCGCACCCAGCAGGGCCTCTCCCTTCACGGTGTGGAGGAGAAGTCCCAAGGACGCTGGAAGGCGGTCGTGGTCGGTTCGTACGAGCGTGGCGACCGCGCCGTGACCGTACAGCGGCTGGCCGAGCTGGCCGATTTCTACGGTGTCCCGGTGCAGGAGCTGCTCCCGGGCACGACCCCCGGCGGGGCCGCCGAACCGCCGCCGAAGCTCGTGCTCGACCTGGAGCGCCTGGCGCACGTCCCGCAGGAGAAGGCGGGGCCGCTGCAGCGCTATGCGGCGACGATCCAGTCGCAGCGCGGTGACTACAACGGCAAGGTGCTCTCGATCCGTCAGGACGACCTGCGCACCCTCGCCGTGATCTACGACCAGTCGCCCTCGGTGCTCACCGAGCAGCTGATCAGCTGGGGCGTCCTGGACGCGGACGCGCGCCGTGCCGTCTCCCACGACGAGGCCTGAGCCCTCACTGCAGAAACGTGCCGCCTGGCGCGGGGCTCCGCCCCCGCACCAGGCGGTTTGTCGTTGGTCGGCCGGAGGCCGCGAACGCCGGGAGCCCGCAACGCACAATGCGCTGCGGGCTCCCGGCGTGCCGGACGCGGCGCCTACGCCTCGTCCCGCCGAAGCGAAGGCTTCAGGTCCTTCAGCCGGCCGAGCAGGCCGTTGACGAAGGACGGCGACTCGTCCGTGGAGAACTCCTTGGCGAGCTGCACAGCCTCGTCGAGGACGACCGCATCGGGCGTACCGTCGACCCAGACCAGCTCGAACGCGCCGAGCCGCAGAATGTTGCGGTCCACCGCGGGCATCCGGTCGAGCGTCCACCCGACGGCGTACTGGCTGATCAGCTCGTCGATCCGGGCAGCATGCTCCACATACCCCTCGACGAGCTCCATCGTGTACGCGCTGACGGGCGGCTGCCGGGTGTCCGACTTGGAGTGCCGGATCCAGTCCGCGAGGACCGTGGCCACGTCGGTGCCGCGCTGATCCGCCTCGAAGAGGATCTGGAAGGCGCGCTTGCGAGCCGTATTGCGGGCAGCCACGGTTAGCTGTTCACCCGGCCGAGGTAGCTGCTGTCACGGGTGTCGACCTTGATCTTCTCGCCGGTCGTGATGAACAGCGGAACATTGATCTGGTGGCCGGTCTCGAGGATGGCGGGCTTGGTGCCACCGGTGGAGCGGTCGCCCTGGACGCCCGGCTCGGTCTCCTGGATGACGAGCTCGACGGCGGCCGGCAGCTCGACGAAGAGCACCTCGCCCTCGTGCTGCGCGACGGTGGCGGTGAAGCCCTCGATCAGGAAGTTGGCCGCGTCGCCGACGGCCTTCTTGTCGACGTGCAGCTGGTCGTACGTCTGCATGTCCATGAAGACGAAGTACTCGCCGTCCATGTACGAGAACTGCATGTCACGCTTGTCGACAGTGGCCGTCTCGACCTTGACGCCGGCGTTGAACGTCTTGTCGACGATCTTGCCGGACAGCACGTTCTTGAGCTTGGTGCGCACGAAGGCCGGGCCCTTGCCGGGCTTGACGTGCTGGAACTCGACGACGGACCAGAGCTGGCCCCCGTCGAGCTTGAGCACCATGCCGTTCTTGAGGTCGTTCGTGGAAGCCACGGTTGCGGATCTCCTGGACTGGACTGGTGGGACCGAGGTTCCGCCCGCACACTAGAGCGCGAGCAGTTCCTTGGTCGTGATGGTGAGTAGCTCGGGTCCGCCGTCCGCCTCGGGGCGTACGACGAGCGTGTCATCGATCCGGACTCCGCCCCGTCCCGGGAGGTGGACCCCCGGTTCGACGGTGACCGGCACGCAAGCGTCCAGTTTACCCATGGCCGTGGGCGCCAATTTCGGGTCCTCACCGATTTCCAGCCCGACACCGTGTCCGGTGGCCGCCGGAAGCTGTTCCGCATACCCGGCGGAGTCCAGTACCTGACGGGCCGCATGGTCGACATCGCGGTAGGCGACGCCCGGTGCGAGCGCCTCCCGGCCCGCCCGCTGCGCGGCGAACACGAGGTCGTAGAGCTCGATCTGCCAGTCGGCCGGGGAGGTGCCGATGACGAAGGTCCGGCCGATCTCGCAGCGGTACCCGCGGTAGTTGGCGCCGAGGCAGACGCTGAGGAAGTCGCCCTCTTCGACCCTGCGGTCGGACGGCCGGTGGCCGCCCCGGCCGGAGTTCGCTCCGGTGGCGACGGAGGTCGCGAAGGCGGGCCCGTCGGCGCCGTGGTCGACGAGGCGGCGTTCGAGTTCGAGCGCCAGGTGCCGCTCGGTGCGGCCGACAAGAATCGACTCCAGAAGCTCGCCGAGCGCCTGGTCGGTGATCTCGGCGGCGATCCGCAGACAGGAGATCTCCTCCTCGTCCTTGACGAGCCGCAGCTGCTCGACGGCGCCGCCGAGGTCGGCCAGGCGCAGCCGCGGGGCGACGGAGGCGAGCGCCCGGTGCCGGGCGACGGTCAGGTGGTGCTCCTCGACCGCGAGCGATTCGGCGCCCGCGGCCGCGGCCAGGTCGGCGGCGGCCACGGCCGCGTCGCCGTCCGGTGCGCCGATGACCTGGAGCGTGAGCTGTTCGTCCGCCCGGCCATCGGCGGGTTCGCCGGTGGGCACCTGGCCGCACAGCAGGAGATCCTCGCGCGGGCCGAGCAGCAGCACGGCTCCCTCGGGCGAGGAGCCCGCGAGATAACGGACGTTGGCGGGGCGTGAGACGACGGCCGCCGCGCTGCCGCCGGCCGTCCACCGCTCCCTCAACCGCGCCCTGCGGGCCGCGTACACCTCGGACATGAACCGAGCGTACGAGCGTGGGCGCGGGGCTGCCCGGTCAGTGCGTCCGACCGGGCGCCGGGCCGCCGCGCGGGGTCGGCGGGCCGAGGCGCCCTGCCGTCTCAGCGAGCGGCGGGCCGGGGCCCGCGCACGGCCCTGCGGCTCACCACTTCGGCGGGCTGGCGATGGAGCGGGCGAGCACCTCGTCGAGGACGCGGGCCGTGCCGGGCACGTCGTAGTGCGAGTTGTCGATGATCGGCAGGCCGGAGCCGTACCAGCCGGCCATCCGGCCGTGGATACGGGCGACTTCCTCGTCGGTGAGCCGCCGGTTGCCGCTGCGCTGCCGGTTGCGCTCCAGGACGATCTCCAGGCCGGGAAGGAGCACGACGGGCAGCAGTCCCGGTCCCACATGCCGCTTCCAGCCGCCGAGCCCCACGACGGGGCGGTCCGGGAAGACCGCGTCGTCGAGGATGCAGGAGATGCCGTTGGCCAGGAAGTTGCGGGCCGAGAAGCCGCAGGTGCGGCGGGCGAGCCGGTACTGGGCCTCCGAGTTGTCGTTCCACCCGGACTGCGGGTCGGCGAAGCCGGAGCGCACCCATTCCCGTACGTCGTCGAGGCTGATGTGCGCCGTCGGCACCCTGCGGTGCTCGGCCCAGTACTTGGCCACGGAGGTCTTGCCCGCACCGGCCGGGCCGATGAGGAGAACGGCGAGGGTGGTGCCGCCGGTGTCTACGGGGGCCTGGCCCTGCGGAGGACTGGGCACGGCGACGGGCCCGCCGGGCGGCAGCTGGACATGGCCGGTGGTGTCCCGCGATATGGGTGGGGGCTGCGGCTGCTGGGCCGGGGCGGGCTGCGGCGGGGCGGGCTGCGGCGGCGCCTGCTGCGGTGCCGGACCGTTGTGGAAGCTCGCCGTGGGCGGCGCGGCCGGAGGGGGCGCCACCACGGGCGGCGGCGGACCGGCCGGCGGGACCACGGCGCCCGGCGCGGGCGCGACGGGGTGCGGTCCTGCGGGGCCCTGCCCCGGCCGATGGGGCGGCAGCGGGTTGCCCACTGCGTGTTGCATCCGGTGCCACTCCGTCTCGTCACTGCGACTGGCGCCGGTCCGGCGCCCGTCGGGCGGAACTCGGCGTCGGGTCCCGAGCCGTCACCGGGGAGCTCCCCCGGCGCCGGCTCTCACGGAACGGTACCGCCCCCGGCCGCCGTTGTGTGAACGGCCGGGGGCGGAGGAAAGTGCCCGAATGGCTGGATTACGAGGAAACCTCGCCGTATGCGGCGAGCAGAACCGCCGGGTCGGGGCCTTCGAGGACCGCGGGCTTGCCGATCCCGTCCAGGATGATGAAACGCAGCAGGTTGCCGCGGGACTTCTTGTCCACCTTCATCGTCTCCAGGAGCTTGGGCCACTGGTCGTGCCGGTACGAAAGCGGCAGTCCCACCGACTCCAGGACGCTGCGGTGCCGGTCGGCCGTGGCATCGTCGAGCCGGCCCGCGAGCCGGCCGAGTTCGGCCGCGAAGGCCATGCCGACGGAGACGGCCGCGCCGTGCCGCCACTTGTAGCGCTCGTTCTTCTCGATCGCGTGGGCCAGGGTGTGGCCGTAGTTGAGGATCTCCCGCAGGCCGGACTCCTTGAGGTCGCTGGAGACGACCTCGGCCTTGACCCGGATCGACCGCTCGATCAGCTCGGCGGTGTGCGGCCCCCCGGGCGTACGGGCGGCCGCCGGGTCCTGCTCGATCAGGTCGAGGATCACCGGGTCGGCGATGAAGCCGGCCTTGATGATCTCGGCGAGCCCGGACACGTAGTCGTTGACCGGCAGCGAGTCCAGGGCCGCGAGGTCGCAGAGCACCCCGGCCGGCGGGTGGAAGGAGCCGACGAGGTTCTTGCCCTCGGCTGTGTTGATCCCGGTCTTGCCGCCGACCGCCGCGTCCACCATGCCGAGCACGGTCGTCGGCAGGGCGATCCAGCGCACCCCGCGCAGCCAGGTCGCGGCCACGAATCCGGCGAGGTCGGTGGTGGCACCGCCGCCGACGCCCACAATCACATCGCTGCGAGTGAAGCCGGTCTGGCCGAGCGCCTTCCAGCAGTACGCGGCGACCTCGGCGGTCTTGGCCTCCTCGGCGTTGGGCACCTGGATGGCCACGGCCTCGTAGCCCTGCTCGGCGAGGTCGGCACGGATGGCGTCACCGGTCTCGGCGAGCGCCTCCGGGTGGATGAGCGCGACGCGCTGCGCCTGCTCGCCGATCAGACCGCCCAGTTCACCGAGCAGCGAACGGCCGACAAGGACCTCGTACGGGTCGCTTCCCGCGGTGCCGCCGACCTGGATCCGGGTCACCTGCTGCTCGGTCATGCCTGCTTCAACTCCAGAGCTTCGAGGACCGCCTCGGCGACCTCTTCGGGGGCCCGGCCGTCGGTGGCGACCACGACACGGGCGACTTCCTGGTACAAGGGGCGGCGCGCTTCCATGAGCTCGCGCCACTGTTTGCGCGGATTGACCGCGAGCAGCGGCCGGGCCACGTTGAGGCCGGTGCGCCTGACGGCTTCCTCGACGTCCATCGAGAGGTAGACGACGGCGTGCTCGGCGAGCAGCTCCCGCGTGCCCGCGTCGAGGACGGCGCCGCCGCCGAGGGCGAGCACGCCGTCGTGGCCGAGGAGCGCCTCGCGGACGGCCGCGCGTTCCAGGCCGCGGAAGTGCTCCTCGCCCTCCTCGATGAAGATGTCCGAGATCTCCCGGCCCTCGCCGGCCACGATGTCGGCGTCGGTGTCGCGGAAGGTGCAGCCGAGCCGCTCGGCGAGCAGTTCGCCGACGGTCGTCTTGCCCACACCCATCGGGCCGACGAGGACGATCCGCGGGCTCATCGGATGTGCAGGTGGTCGAGGTACGTCTGTACGTTGCGCCGGGTCTCGGGGACGCTGTCGCCGCCGAACTTCTCGGCCACGGCGTCCGCGAGGACCAGGGCGACCATGGCCTCGGCGACGATTCCGGCGGCCGGAACAGCACACACGTCGGAGCGCTGATGGTGTGCCTTCGCCGCCTCACCCGTGGCCACGTCGATGGTGGCGAGCGCGCGCGGCACGGTGGCGATGGGCTTCATCGCAGCCCGTACGCGCAGCAGTTCACCGGTGGTCAGGCCACCCTCGGTACCGCCGGAGCGGCCGGTGGAACGCTGCACGCCGTCCTCGGTCCGCACGATCTCGTCGTGCGCCTGGGAACCGGGGACGCGGGCCAGGTCGAAGCCGTCGCCGACCTCGACACCCTTGATGGCCTGGATGCCCATCAGCGCGGCGGCCAGCCGGGCGTCCAGGCGGCGGTCCCAGTGGACGTGCGAGCCGAGGCCGACGGGAACACCGTAGGCGAGGACTTCGACCACACCGCCGAGGGTGTCACCGTCCTTGTGGGCCTGGTCGATCTCGGCGACCATCGCCTTCGACGCGTCCGCGTCCAGGCAGCGCACCGGATCGGCGTCGAGCTTCTCGACATCGGCCGGGGTCGGGTACACGCCGTACGGGGCCTTCGCGGCGGCCAGCTCGACCACATGCGAGACAATCTCGATCCCGGCGGTCTCCCTGAGGTACGAACGGGCGACCGCACCCAGCGCCACGCGGGCCGCGGTCTCGCGCGCGGAGGCGCGCTCCAGGATCGGCCGGGCCTCGTCGAAACCGTACTTCTGCATGCCCGCGAGGTCCGCGTGACCGGGACGCGGGCGGGTCAACGGCGCGTTGCGCGCGAGCCCGTCCAGGATCTCCGGGTCGACCGGGTCGGCCGACATGACCTGCTCCCACTTGGGCCACTCGGTGTTGCCCACCATGATCGCGACCGGGGAGCCGAGCGAGAGACCGTGCCGGACACCGCCCAGGAAGGTGATCTCGTCCTGCTCGAACTTCATCCGCGCACCGCGGCCATAGCCGAGCCGCCGCCTGGCCAGGTGGTCCGCCACCATCTCGGTCGTGATCGGGACGCCCGCGGGCAGCCCCTCAAGGGTCGCCACGAGTGCGGGGCCGTGGGACTCGCCCGCGGTCAGCCAACGCAACCTGCTCAACGGTGCTCCTCATGCTCGCGCCTGCTACAGCGACGGCGCGACCCGGGTGCGCGGCCCTGGCCCGCCTCCCGTAGATCCTCCCACGCCCTGCGACCCGCGCCGCCCGCCGGTCCAGCAGACGGGACGGCGCAATGCAGCGCCGCCCTGGGACTAGCGCTCCGCCAGCGCCCGCTCCCCTGCCTTGCGCATCGCGCCGAGGGGCGCCGGGGCGCGGCCCGTCATCTGTTCGACCTGCAGGACCGCCTGGTGCACCAGCAGGTCGAGGCCGCTGACCACCGCTCCGCCGAACATCGACCAGCGGGCGGCCAGCTCGGTCGGCCACGGCTCGTAGAGGACGTCGAAGAGCGTGCCGGGGCGTTCGGGTGCCGATCTGGCCAGCTCGTCGGTGGTCCCTGCCGGGGTCGTGGCGATCACCAGCGGCGCCTCCAGCGCGGCGGCCGCCTCGCTCCAGTCGGCGGTGCGCACCGCGACGTCCAGCCGCTCACCCCACTGCCGCATCTCCCGGGCCCGCGTCTCGCTGCGTACGTACGCGACGACCTCGCCCGTGCAAATCCGGGCGAGCGCAGCCAGCGCGGACGATGCGGTGGCGCCGGCGCCCAGGACCGCCGCGGTCTCCACCTGCTCGACGCCGTGCTCGCGCAGCGCCGCGATCATCCCCGGGATGTCGGTGTTGTCGCCGAGGCGCCGGCCGTCCTCGGTGCACACCACCGTGTTGACGGCCTCCACCGAGGCGGCGGTCTCACTGACCTCGTCCAACAGCGGCAGTACGGCCCGCTTGAGCGGCATGGTCAGGGAGAGGCCGGCCCACTGCCCGTCGAGGCCTTCGAGGAAGGCGGGAAGTCCTGCCTCGTCGACCTCGAAGCGCTCGTAGGACCAGTCGCGCAGGCCCAGCCGCTCGTACGCCGCCCGGTGCAGCACCGGCGAGAGCGAGTGGGCGATGGGCGAGCCGAGAACCGCGGCCCGCCTTCGCACATCAGCCATCAGTCCTTCTTCTTTTGTTCCTCAAGGTACTTCTGCCGGTTGCGCTCGTGCTCCGCGTTCGTCACGGCGAACAGTGTCTCGTTCTCGTTGATGGAGACGAAGTAGTTCCACTTGCCGTCGACCGGGTTCATCGCGGCCTCCAGCGCCTCCTTCTTGAAGGTGCTGATCGGACCCGGCGGCAGGCCCTTCGCACCCGGCCAGTACGTGTTGTACGGGTCCTCGATCTCGCGCAGGTGGTCGACCGAACCGATGCCGAGCTTGGACTCGCCGCGTACGTAGTTGACCGTGGAGTCCATGTCCAGGAGGCCGTAGGTCTCCGGGTTGTCGAGCTTCTTGCGGTTGTAGATGACGCGGGAGATCTTCCCGAAGTCCTGCTCGCTGCCTTCCTTCTGGATGATGCTCGCCACGGTGAGGACGTCGAGCGGGCTGTCGAGGCCCAGCTCCTTCGCCTCCGCCTCGAGGTCGTACTTCTTCAGGAGCGCGGTCGAGCCCGCCACCATCTCCTTGAGCGCGTCCTCGGGCTTCATGTCGTCGGCGACCGGGTAGGTGCCCGGGAGCAGGAAGCCTTCGAGCGGGTCCCTGACGTTCTTGTCCGGTTTCTTCGCCCACTCGGGAAGGTCGAGTTCCTTCCAGTGCTCCTTGGCGTACTTCGCCGTGGTGCCTTCCTTCTGCCCGGTGCGCTTGTCGATCTCCTTGTAGATCTTCGTATTGCGGTCACCGGGGATGACCATGAAGTTGTTGCGGCTCTTCGGGTCGAGCATCAGCTCAACGGCGGCCGCGGCGGACATCTCCTTCTGCAGGATGTACGAACCCGCCTGGATGCCGAGCCCCTTCGGGTTCTCCGCCTGAGCGGCGGAGAAGGCATCGACGCTGGCCACGACGCCGGCGTCCTTCAGGATCTGTCCGATCCGGTTGCCGCCCGCGCCCTTGGGGATGACCACCGACACGCTCTCGCCGTTGCCGCTGCCGGAGTAGTCCTCGGCCGCACCGAAGCGGTCCTGGACGAACTGATAGCCGAAGTAGCCGACACCCGCGATGCCGCCGGCGAACACCGTCGCCACGACCAGGCAGGCGATGCCGCTGCGGCCCTTCCTGCCGCCGCGCCCGCGCCGCTCGTCCTTCCCGCCGCGGCCACGACCGCCGCGCCCGCGACCGTCGTCGTCGGAGTCGTCTTCATCGTCATCGTCCCCACCGCCCGCGAAGAACGCGTGCTCGCCCTGGTCCGGCCCCGGGTCCCACTCGGGCGTCTTCTCGGGCACCGCACGGCGGCGGCCCGGCGGCTCGGGCGGCGGATACGCCTCGGGCGTGCGGTAGTGGTCGGGGAGCTCGGAGCCGTACTGCGCGGGCTCCGCGTAGGGGTCGGGGCCCGCGCCGTAGGAGGGCTGCTGTCCGCTCTCCCAGCCGCCCTCGTAGCCCTGCTGCGGATAGCCGCTCTGCGCGCTGCGGCCGTACGTGGCCTGCTGACCGGTGTCGTACGTGGCCTGCTGTCCGGTGTCGTACGGAGCAGACGTGCCGTACGAGGACTGGGCGCCGCCGCCGTACGTCGCCTGCTGACCGGTGTCGTAGGCGTAGCCCTGCCGGCCGGTGTCGTAGTGCTGTCCGCCGTTGTAGTGCTGTCCGGTGTCGTACTGCTGTGGCTGCTGCGGGTACTGCTGCTGCGGGTACTGCTGCTGCGGCTGGCCGCCGTAGGGACTGTGGCCGTCGGCGGCCTGCTGTCCCGACCATCCCTGGTCCCCGTACAACGGGTCCTCGGGATGCCACGGTTCGGGGCCCCGGCCCCGGCCATACTCAGTCATCGATCCCCTACGAGCCGCGAGACGGCTGCCGGACGCTGCGCGACCGGATCCCTTCCGCCTCTCCTGCTGCACGCCTCTTTTTCGAACACCGGCGCATCGCGCGGAACGTTACCGTATCGCGATCAGATGACCACTTCGACGCCCTCGCCCGGAGCTTTGCCTGACGCCCGTTCGGACTCCAGGGCGTTCTGCAGGATCACCACGGCGGCCGCCTGGTCGATGACAGAACGGCCCTTTTTGGACTTCACACCCGAGGCGCGCAGGCCCTGACTGGCCGTCACTGTGGTCATCCTCTCGTCGAGGAGACGGACCGGCACCGGGGCGATGCCCTTGGCGAGCTCCTGGGCGAAGCCGCGCACCTTGGCTGCGGCCGGGCCCTCGCCCCCGCTGAGGGAGCGAGGCAGGCCGACCACGACCTCGATGGGTTCGTACTCCTCGACGAGCTGCCGCAGTCTGCGGTGCGCGGCCGGGACATCCCGGCCCGGCACGGTTTCGACGGGGGTGGCGAGGATCCCGTCGGGGTCGCACGAGGCGACCCCGATCCGGGCGTCCCCGACGTCGATGGCGAGCCGGCGCCCGCGACGCAGTTCGCCGCTCACTTCGCGGTCTCACCCACGAGGCGTTCGACGGCGGCCATGGCCTCGCCGACGGCGGCCGGGTTCTGGCCGCCGCCCTGGGCGACGTCCGGCTTGCCGCCGCCTCCGCCGCCGAGGGTCTTGGCGGCGGTGCGGACCAGGTCGCCGGCCTTGAGGCCGCGCTCGCGGGCGGCCTCGTTGGTGGCGATGACGGTCAGCGGCTTGCCGTTCGCCGTGGTGAACAGGGCGACGACGGCCGGGCGGTCGCCCGGGATGCGGCCGCGGACGTCGAGGACCAGCTTGCGCAGGTCGTCGGCGCCGGTGCCGTCGGGCACCTGGCCGGTGACGAGGGCGATGCCGCGGACGTCCTGGGCGCCCTGGGCGAGACCGGCGGCGGCCTGGAGGACCTTCTCCGCGCGGAACTTCTCGATCTCCTTCTCGGCGTCCTTGAGCTTGCCGAGCATGGCGGAGATCTTCTCCGGGAGCTCCTCGGAGCGGCCCTTGATCAGCTCCTGGATCTGGGCGACGACCGTGTGCTCCTTGGCGAGGAAGCCGTAGGCGTCGACGCCGACGAGGGCTTCGATACGGCGCACGCCGGAGCCGATGGAGGACTCGCCGAGCAGCTTCACCAGGCCGAGCTGGGCGGTGTTGTGCACGTGCGTGCCGCCGCACAGCTCCTTGGAGAAGTCGCCGATGGTGACGACGCGGACGCGCTCGCCGTACTTCTCGCCGAACTCGGCGATGGCGCCCTGCTTCTTCGCCTCGTCGATCGACATGACCTCGGCCTGCACGTCGAGTTCGCGGGCGAGAACCTCGTTGATCTTCTGCTCGACGTCGGTCATCACGGCCGTGGGCACGGCGGACGGCGAGCCGAAGTCGAAGCGGAAGCGGCCGGGCTGGTTCTCGGAACCGGCCTGGGCGGCCTGCGGGCCGAGGGCGTCGCGCAGGGCCTGGTGGGTGAGGTGGGTGGCGCTGTGCGCGCGGGCGATGGCGCGGCGGCGGCTCACGTCGATGACGGCCTGGGCCGGGGCGCCCACCGTGATCTCGCCGACCTGGACGACGCCCTTGTGGACGTAGACACCGGGGACGGGCTTCTGGCAGTCGCGGACCTCGATGACGGCGCCGGAGTCCAGCTTGATCCGGCCCGTGTCGCCGATCTGGCCGCCGCCCTCGGCGTAGAAGGGGGTGCGGTCGAGCACGATCTCGACCTCGTCGCCCTCGACGGCGGCGGGCGAGGGCACACCGTTCACGAGGATGCCGACGATCTTCGACTCGCCCTCGGTGGAGCTGTAGCCGATGAAGTCGGTGGCACCGGCCTCGTCGGCGATCTCGCGGTAGCCGGACATGTCGGCGTGGCCGGTCTTCTTGGCCTGGGCGTCGGCCTTGGCGCGGTCCCGCTGCTCCTTCATCAGGCGGCGGAATCCGTCCTCGTCCACGGAAAGGCCCTGTTCGGCGGCCATTTCGAGGGTGAGGTCGATCGGGAAGCCCCAGGTGTCGTGGAGCAGGAAGGCCTTCTCCCCGGCGAGGACCGTGCCGCCGGCGGCCTTGGTCTCGGTGACCGCGGTGTCGAGGATGTTGGTGCCGCCCTTGAGGGCCTTGAGGAAGGCGGCCTCCTCGGCGAGCGCGACGGTCTCGATGCGCTTGCGGTCGGTGATCAGCTCGGGGTACTGCAGACCCATCGTGTCGATGACGACGTCGATGAGGTCCTTGACGACGGCGCCCTCGGCGCCCATGAGGCGCATGTTGCGGATGGCGCGGCGCATGATGCGGCGCAGGACGTAGCCGCGGCCCTCGTTGCCGGGGGTGACCCCGTCGCCGATCAGCATGACGGAGGTGCGCATGTGGTCGGCGACGACGCGCATGGATACGTCGGTGTCCTGCTTGTCGCCGTAGCGCACACCGGTCAGCTCGGTGGCCTTGTCCATGACGACGCGCAGGGTGTCGGTCTCGTACATGTTCTGTACGCCCTGCAGGATCATCGCGAGGCGTTCGAGACCGAGTCCGGTGTCGATGTTCTGCGAGGGCAGGTCGCCGAGGATCTCGAAGTCGTCCTTGCCGGTGCCCGGGCCGCGCTCGTACTGCATGAAGACCAGGTTCCAGATCTCCACGTAGCGCTCGTCGTTGACCGCCGGGCCGCCCTCTTCGCCGAACTCGGGGCCGCGGTCGTAGTTGATCTCGGAGCAGGGGCCGCAGGGGCCGGGGACGCCCATGGACCAGAAGTTGTCCGCCTTGCCCAGGCGCTGGATGCGCTCCTTCGGCACGCCGACGACCTCGTGCCAGATGCGCTCGGCCTCGTCGTCGTCGAGGTAGACGGTGATCCAGAGCTTCTCGGGGTCGAGGCCGTAACCGCCCTTGTCCTGGTCGCTGGTGAGCAGCTCCCAGGCGTACTTGATGGCGCCTTCCTTGAAGTAGTCGCCGAAGGAGAAGTTGCCGCACATCTGGAAGAACGTGCCGTGCCGGGTGGTCTTGCCGACCTCTTCGATGTCGGGGGTGCGCACGCACTTCTGCACGCTGGTGGCGCGCGGGGCGGGCGGCTTGGTCTCGCCCAGGAAGTAGGGCTTGAACGGCACCATGCCGGCGTTGACGAGGAGCAGGGTCGGGTCGTCTGCGATCAGCGACGCCGACGGCACGACCTTGTGCCCACGCTCCTCGAAGAAGCTCAGCCAGCGGCGGCGGATTTCAGCCGACTCCATCAGTGGTCCTCATTCCGGTTGTACGTGTACGAGCCGTTCTCGTACGTCGGGTGCGAAGTGATCCCGTGTTTACGGGCGCCCGGTGCGCGGTTGTCGATCGCCACCACGCGGCGCGGGGCGGGCAGTTCGGCGTCCGGGTCGTTCTCGAGGCCGAGCGCCTCGCCGAGTTCGGCCTCGCGCTGGGCCATGCCGGCCCGTACGTCGAAGGCGAAGTCCTTGAGGCGGTGGCCCGCGTCGATCGCCTTGTTCGCGGCCTGGGCCGCGAGGCTCTCGGGGGTCAGCTGCTTCAGTTTGCGGTTGACCTTGGTGGTGGCCCACACGCCGGCGGCTGCGCCCGCGGTGAACCAGAAGGTACGGCGGAACATGGCTGGTCAGTCCCTCGCGTTCCTGTTGTTCCGCTTGCTCCGGCGCGCGGCTGGCACGGCCCGGCCCACGATCACCGTACGCCGGGGTGTCCTGCGCGGCACGTCCGTCTCGGCCCTGCGTCCGGAGACGGCCCTGCGCACCCCGTAACCGAAGGCCGCGACCTTGACGAGCGGGCCGCCGAAGGTCGAGGCGACGGTGGTGGACAGCGCGGAGGCGTTGGAGGTGACCTCCTGGACGTCCGTGGCGATGGCGTCGACCCGGTCGAGCTGGGTCTGCGCGGAGCGCACGGTCGCGGAGGCGTCGCTGAGCAGCGGCACGGCCTGTTCGGTCACGTCCGCCACGAGCTTGGTGGTCGCTTTGAGCGTCTGTGCGAGCCTCGCGAGTGCGAGCGCGAGAAACGAGACCAGGATCGCCCAGAAGACGGCCACGAGGATCCCGGCCACCTCTCCACCGGTCACGCTGCACCGCTCTCTGCTGTCGGGGATTAGTCGTCGTCAGACCCTATCGCGCCGAGCCCGGCGCTCCGTACCGGATTGCCTGCCGGCTTGCAGGGCGTCGCGCGATCCGATTGTACGGAGTGCGCACGACTGAGTACGCTGCGTTCCCCATGCGACGGTCTCAGCGCCCTTCACCGGGCCCGCCTCCCGGCAATCTCCCCGTGGAACTCGACTCCTTCGTCGGCCGGGCGGCCGAACTGGCCGAGCTGGCCGCGCTCCTGGAATCCTCGCGGCTCGTGACGGTGACCGGCCCCGGCGGGGTGGGCAAGTCCCGGCTCTCGCTGCGCGCGGCGGGGACGCATCCGGCTCCTGCGGACGGTGTGTGGCTGGTGGAGCTGGCGCTCGTACGGGAGGCGGGCCTGGTCGAGCACGCTCTCATCGAGGCGTTCGGCCTCACCGACCACACGCGGCGCCCGCCCAGGGCCGTGCTCCTCGATCAGCTCGCGGAGCGTGAACTACTGCTCGTCATCGACGGTTTCGAGCATCTCGCCCAGGCGTGCGCCGAGCTGGTGCACGCGCTGCTGCGCCGCTGCCCCGGGCTGCGGGTGCTCGCCTGCGGCCGACGGCCGCTCGACGTACGGGGCGAGCGGGTCCTGAACCTCGGCCCGCTACCCGGACCGGAGGCCGTGGCGCTGCTCACCGAGCGCGCGGCAACGGCGCTCGCGGGCGGGAGGCGGGAGGAACCGTCCCGGACGCGGGACGCGCCCGTGGACACGCCGGGCGGGCACTTGGACGCGCAGGGCGGGCACAGGGACGCGCAGGGCGAGCCCGTGGAGTCGCGGGACGCGCTGGTCGAGGTGTGCCGCCGGGTGGACGGCATCCCGCTGGCGGTTGAGCTCGCGGCGGCCCGGCTGCGGACCCTGTCACCAAAGGGGCTGCTCCACCGACTCGACGACCGCTTCGCCCTGCTGACCGGCCACACCAGCGGAGTGCTCCCCCGCCACCGGACGCTGCGGACGACGATCGGCTGGAGCCATGAGCTGTGCGGGCCCGCCGAGCGCCTGCTGTGGGCGAGGCTGTCCGTGTTCACCGGCTCCTTCGACCTCGACGCGGCGGAATACGTGTGCGGGGGCGAGGGCCTGCCCGCCGAGGACGTGCTCGACGTGCTGGGCGAACTGCTCGCCCAGTCGGTGCTGAGCCGCGAGGACTCCCCGACCGGGGTGCGCTACCGGATGCTCGACACGGTACGGGCGTACGGAGCGGAGTGGCTGGACTCGGCCGGGGACGCCGCGCGGCTGCGGCGCAGGCACCGCGACTGGTATCTGGGGCTCGCGACCTGGTGCGAGCTCGACTGGTTCTCGCCGCGGCAGGCCGCGGTGGCCGCCCGTATCGACAGCGAGCTGCCGCAGCTGCGGGCCGCGCTGGAGTTCTGCCTGGCAGACCCCGAGGAGACGCATCTCGGCCAGTACCTGGCGGGCACGCTGTGGTTCTACTGGGTCGGCTGCGGCCGCCTCGCGGAGGGCCGCCACTGGCTGGAACGCGGTGTCGGCCTCGACTGCGCGCAGGACAGCCCCCGGTCCCGGCTCAAGGCGCTGTGGGTGCTCGGCTATGTGGCGATCCTGCAGGGCGACACGGTCGACGCGCTGGCCGCGCTGCAGGAGTGCCGCGAGGAGGCCGAGCGCACGGACGACCCGCTGGCGGCCGCGTATGCCGTGCACCGCCTGGGCTGTCTTGCGCTGGTCTCGGACGACATGGAGCGCGCGGAGCGACTGATCCGGGAGGCGATCGGGCGTTACCGGGAGCTCGGCGAGCTGAACAGCAACGTGCTGATGGGGCAGGTGGAGCTCGCCATGGCCCTGGTCTTCCAGGGGGACCTGCCCTCGGCGCTGGCGCTGTGCGAGGAGGTCGACGAGATCTGCCGTGAGCACGGCGAGCGCTGGACCCGTGCGTACGCGCTGTACGTACTGGCGTATGCGGCCTGGACCCGCGGCGAGTTCGCCCGGGCCCGTGCGCTGCTGCACGAGTGCATCACCATCGACCACACCTTCCGCGATCTGGTCGGGCTCGTCCTCGCGATCGAGCTGCTCGCGCTGGTCACGGCCGGCGAGGGCGATGCGGCTCAGGCCGCGGTACTGCAGGGCGCGGCGGAACCGGTGTGGGCCTCGGTCGGGCTGCCGTTGTTCGGCTCGGGCTACTTCGGCGCTCCGCGGGCGCTGTGCCGGCAGCGGATCGGCGAGGTGCTCGGTCCTGCGCGCTACGAGCGGTGCCTGGCGCAGGGCAGGGCCCTGACGCCGGACGAGACCGTACAGCGGGCACTCGCCTCCCGGGTGGACGCGGCACCGCGGGCCGCGCGGGTGAGCATGCCCCGGCCGGGCGGTCGGGATACGCGAAAGCCCGCCGGCTCCCCCGCGAAGGGCGGAGAAGCGGCGGGCTGACCGCGAAAGGGTGCTGCGCCTGCCGGTGAATCAGCGGGCGTAGTACTCGACGACGAGCTGCTCGTCGCAGACGACCGGGATCTCCTTGCGGTTCGGGTCACGGTCCAGGCGGAAGGCCAGGGCCTTCAGGTTGACCTGGAGGTAACGCGGGGTCTCGCCGTCAGGGGCGAAGCCACCCTCACGCGCGACCTGGAACAGCGGCTTCTCGCGCGAGCGCTCGCGGACGGTCACGACGTCGTCGGGACGGACGCGGAAGGACGGCTTGTCGACCTTGCCGCCATTGACCTCGATGTGGCCGTGGACGACCATCTGGCGGGCCTGGTAGATGGTGCGGGCGATGCCCGAACGCAGGACCAGGGCGTCGAGGCGGCGCTCGAGCTCGATGACCAGGGCCTCACCGGTCTTGAGCTGCGTCTTGGCGGCACGCTCGTAGGCGCGGACGAGCTGGCGCTCGGACACGTCGTACTGCGCGCGCAGACGCTGCTTCTCGAGCAGACGGACCTTGTAGTCCGAGGTCTGCTTGCGGCCGCGGCCGTGCTCGCCCGGCGGGTAGGGACGGGCCTCGAAGTACTTGACGGCCTTCGGCGTCAGCGCGATGCCGAGCGCACGGGACTTCTTGACCTTGGGACGCGACTGGTTAGGCACGTTCTCCAGACCTCCGTAATAGGTTAGGTTAGGCTCACCTTACTTAAGGAGACCGCATGTCTCGCCCAGGGAAAACCACACCCATCACGGACAGCACGAAGAACGTCGATGCAGCTCCTGAGAACCAGGGCGTCGAAGGCATCGACATGACGGCGGGCCGATCAGATCGTGGTCAGCCGCATCCCAGCAGGCTTGAAGCCGCCCGACTGCCGTCAGCAGCCGAACGCACACGAACTCTCGTACAGAGTACATGCTCGGCGGTGGTGCTCGTGCCCGGTGCCGTGCGGGCACCCCAGGACCTGCTGATGCCGCTGGCCCGCGAGGTCACCCGCGAAGGCGACGTCCACCTGCTGTTCCCTGCCGACGCACCGCCGGTACGGGCCGCCACACACGCACAGGACGACGAGCTCCGGACCGTCCTGGAGATCGCCGACGTGGCCCCGGTCGCCGTCCCCCACCGTATCCGGGCACGGGCCTGGGTGTCGGGCTGGCTGACGCGGGTGCCGGAGCGCGCCGAGCCGGGGCGGATGATGCTGCGCCTGGAGGTCGGGGAGATCTCGGTCGACGACCTGTGGGGCTCCGACCTGGTCGAGCCGGAGGACTTCGGTGCGGCGGCCGCCGATCCACTGGCCGGGCACGAGGCCGGACTGCTTCAGCACCTGCACTCCGCGCACGGCGAGCAGGTGCGGCTGCTCGGCTCGCTGCTCGGCGCGCGGGCGGGCCTCGCGCACACGGAGCGGGCGGTGCCGCTGGCGCTCGACCGGTTCGGGCTGCGGATCCGCTTCACCGGCGAGGGGCAGTGCTTCGACGCGCGCTTCGACTTCCCCCGGCCGGTGCGCGACCTCGCGGACCTGCGGCGGGCGATGCACCGGCTGTTCTCGGCTGCTGCCGAGTAGCGGGCAGGGCCGGGGTGCGGCGCGCATTCCCGCGCCGTATCGGTGGCTGTGGCTGTGGCGAAGCGGCGTTCGCGCGCTCGACCCGCGGCGGTGTGCGGCCGGCGGCCACGGTGAGGGCCGCGCAGGAGGCGAGCAGCAGCGCGCGGAGCCGTCCGCGTCGCCCTGCTCTATCGCCACAGCCTGCTGCCATGCCGCCGAGCGTAGGCGCGGGCCGGATCGCCGCGCGCCGGGACCGCGGCGGAGTCAGCGCGCCTCGGCCGCCCCGCCCGGCGCCTGCTCGTCCCGCACCGCCTGCTCGCTCCGCTCCCCCGTGAGCCGTTCGCGGACGCGGTCCACGACGTCGGCGTAGCGGGCCTCGGCCCCGTAGCGCGTCGGCCGGTAGTAGCGTCGGCCGCTGACCGCGTCCGGGGCGTACTGCTGGGCCGCGATGCCGCCCGGCACATCGTGCGGATACACATACCCCTGCGCATGCCCGAGCTTGGCCGCGCCCTTGTAGTGCCCGTCGCGCAGATGCGCGGGCACGGGTCCGGCCAGGCCCGCCCGTACGTCCTCCATCGCCGCGCCGATGGCGAGCGTGGCGGCATTGGACTTGGGGGCGAGGGCCAGAGCGATGGTGGCGTGGCTGAGGGTGAGGGCCGCCTCCGGGAAGCCGATCAGCGCGACGGCCTGGGCCGCGGCGACGGCGGTGGGCAGCGCGGTGGGGTCGGCGAGGCCGATGTCCTCGCTCGCGGAGATCATCAGGCGCCGGGCGATGAACCTCGGGTCCTCGCCCGCTTCGATCATCCGGGCGAGATAGTGCAGGGCCGCGTCCACATCCGAGCCGCGGATCGACTTGATGAGGGCGCTGGCCACGTCGTAGTGCTGGTCGCCGTCGCGGTCGTACTTGACCGCTGCGCGGTCGACCGACTCCTCCAGGGTCTGCAGGGTGATCTCCTGCTCCCTCTTGGCCAGCGCCGCGCCCGCACCGGCTTCGAGTGCGGTGAGCGCGCGACGGGCATCACCGCCGGCGATCCGCAGCAAGTGGTGGGCGGCGTCGTCGGCGAGGTCCACGCTGCCGCCGAGCCCGCGCTCCTCGCTCAGCGCCCGCTGCAGCAGCCCGCGCAGGTCCGCCTCGGTGAGGGGTTCGAGGGTGAGCAGCAGGGAGCGGGACAGGAGCGGGGAGATCACCGAGAAGTACGGGTTCTCGGTGGTGGCAGCGATGAGGGTGACCCAGCGGTTCTCCACGGCCGGGAGCAGCGAGTCCTGCTGGGCCTTGCTGAAGCGGTGGATCTCGTCGAGGAAGAGGACGGTCTCCTGGCCGTAGCCGCCGGTCGCGCGACGGGCACCCTCGATGACCGCGCGGACCTCCTTGACACCCGCGGTGATCGCGGAGAGCTCCACGAAGCGCTTGTTGGTGGCCTTGGAGACCACATAGGCGAGCGTGGTCTTGCCAGTCCCGGGCGGCCCCCAGAGGATCACCGAGGAAGGCCCCGCGGGCCCGCCGCCGCCCTCCCCCACCAGGCGCCGCAGCGGCGATCCCGGCTTGAGCAGATGCCCCTGGCCGACCACCTCGTCCAGGGTGCGCGGGCGCATCCGGACAGCCAGCGGACTGCTGGACGGCTCCTTCTCCTGGCGCTCTTCGGCGGCGGCGGTGAACAGATCTGGCTCCACGACGTCAACCCTAGGACACGCCTCTGACATCACCGCCTCGGCCGTCGCCCCGGCCCGCTGCGGCGGACAGGGATCCGGAGCGGGCAGGGATCCGGAGCGGACGGGGCTCCGGCGGACCGGGACCCGGCGGCTCAGCTGGTCCAGAAGTCCCACCAGCGGGTCAGGACCAGCATGCCGATGATGCCCACGTGCACGACCGGCAGGACCCAGGTGAACTCGTCGAAGAAGGAGCGCAGCCAGGAGGGCGCGGGCAGCAGCCCGGTACGGATGTTGTGCGAGGTCACGTACCAGAACATGATGATCGTTGCGACCCAGGCGAGCGAGCACCACAGGCACAGGTTCCCGATGGTGTACAGCGACTGGTACTGCAGCCAGGTGCAGAAGGCGACGCCGAACAGCGTCCCCGCGTTGAAGGTCAGCCAGTACCAGCGCGGGAAGCGGGCGCCGGCGAGCAGGCTCACGCCGACGCAGACGACGATGCCGTACGTGACGAGGCCGAGCATCGGGTTGGGGAAGCCGAAGGCGGAGGCCTGATCGCTCTCCATGATGTTGCCGCAGGACACCACGGGGTTGAGGCTGCACGCGGGCTTGAAGTCCGGGTCCTCGAGCAGCTTGAACTTGTCGAGGGTGATGACCCAGGCGGCGAGCAGCCCGGCGAGGCCGGTGATCACCAGGAGGATGCCGAGCGCACGGCTGCCGCCGACGCTGCTGCGCGGCTGTCCGTCCGCAGGATCGCCGTGGCCGTCGTGGACGCCTGTGCTCGCCATGGTCGTCTTGCTCATCAGCAATTCCGTCGCTTTCCCTGTCCGGCAGTGGACCCGGGGGGTCATTGTGCCGTACCCGGCTGTGTGTCCACCGTTCGATGAACGTCCGCGGCTGCGGACGCCCCCGGATCCCGGGCGCCGGGGCAACATCCGGGCAGGCGCGGGCCGTTCACGGCGTACGGAAGTCGGCATCGCCCGCCGGGAGGAATCCCCGCCCTGCGGGTTGACGGCGCGGAGACGGGGCGCGGAGCGAGAGGCACCGGGCTCGAAGCGAAAGGGACAGGGCCGGACCGCCGGGCAGAGGTCCGGCCCCCGGGTTCACGCCAGGCGCGACGTGAGCACCTCGACGAGCTTGTCGAGGGCGACCGCCTGCTGCTCCCCGGACTCCATCTCCTTGAGCTGGACCACGCCTTCGGCCAGGTCCCGCTCCCCTGCGACGAGCGTATAGGCGGCGCCCGAGCGGTTCGCCGACTTCATGGCCGACTTGAGCCCCTTGCCGCCGAAGGAGAAGTCGGTGGCGATCCCCGCCTTGCGCAGCTCGGTGACGACGCCGAAGAGCACCCGCCGCGCCTCCTCGCCGAGCGGAACCGCGAAGACGCTGGTCGTGGCGGGCAGGTGGAGATCCACACCCTCCGCCTCCAGGGCGAGGACCGTGCGGTCCACCCCGAGCGCCCAGCCGACGGACGGCAGGGAGGGCCCGCCGATCATCTCGGACAGACCGTCGTAGCGGCCGCCGCCGCCCACCGCGGACTGCGAGCCGAGGCCGTCGTGCACGAACTCGAACGTGGTGCGCGTGTAGTAGTCGAGCCCGCGCACCAGCTTCAGGTCGTCCTCGTAGACCACACCGGCGGCGTCCAGGAGTTCACGTACCTCCTTGTGGTACGCGGTGCACGCATCGCACAGGTGGTCCGGCATGGACGGCGCACCGGTCAGCTGCTTCTGCACCTCGGCCCGCTTGTCGTCGAGCACCCGCAGCGGGTTGATCTCGATCCGGCGCCGGGTCTCCTCGTCGAGGTCGAGGCCGCGCAGGAAGTCCTGGAGCGCGGCCCGGTAGACGGGACGGCACTCCTTGTCGCCGAGCGAGTTCAGCAGGATGCGGAAGTTCCTGAGGCCCAGCGAGCGGTAGGCCTGGTCGGCCAGGATGATCAGCTCGGCGTCGAGCGCCGGGTCCTCGGCGCCGATCGCCTCGGCGCCGACCTGCGAGAAGTGGCGGTAGCGGCCCTTCTGCGGGCGCTCGTAGCGGTAGTACGAGCCCGAGTACCAGAGCTTGACCGGCAGATTGCCTGCCTTGTGCAGATTGGCCTCGAGGGCGGCGCGCAGCACGGAGGCGGTGCCTTCCGGGCGCAGGGCGAGCCGGTCGCCGCCCTTGGTCTCGAAGGCGTACATCTCCTTGGTCACGATGTCGGTGGACTCACCGACACCGCGCGCGAACAATTCGACGTTCTCGAAACCGGGGGTCTCGACATAGCCGTAGCCGGAGTTCTTCAGCGGCGCCGAGATCGCGTCCCGTACCGCCAGATACGTCGCGGAGTTCGGCGGCAGCAGGTCGTACGTGCCCTTGGGGGCCTGAAAAGTGCTCACGGGAGAAGTCTCGTCACATTCCTCGTCGGGGAGCTTCCATGCTGCCCTGATCCTGGCGGCTGTCGGCCACCTGCCGCAGATAGGGGTTGGTGGCGCGCTCGCGGCCGATGGTCGTCTGCTGGTTGTGCCCGGGCAGGACCACGGTCGAGTCGTCGAGCGGCAGGACCACGCGGGCCAGCGATTCGAGCATCTCGTCCATGGAGCCACCGGGGAAGTCGGTGCGTCCGATGGAGCCGGCGAAGAGCAGGTCGCCCGAGAACAGGATCGGAGGGATGTCCTCCGCCTCGGGCAGCCCGAAGGTCACCGACCCCCTGGTATGTCCGGGCGCGTGCGAGACGGTGAGTTCGAGACCGGCGAGCTCCAGCTTCGCGCCGTCCGTGAGCTCCTTCACATCGTCCGGCTCCCCCACGGTGAGCTCACCGAGCAGCTGCTGCCCGAAGGCCCTGCCCAGCGCCTTCTCCGGGTCGCTCATCATGAACCGGTCCTCGGGGTGGATCCAGGCCGGCACATCATGCGCTCCGCACACCGGGACGACCGAGGCGACATGGTCGATGTGGCCATGGGTGAGGACGACGGCGACGGGCTTGAGCCGATGCTTCCTCAGCGCTTCCTCGACTCCTTCGGTGGCCTCGTGGCCAGGGTCGATGATCACGCACTCCTCGCCCGCGGCGGGGGCCACCAAGTAGCAGTTGGTGCCCCAGGCCCCGGCGGGGAACCCGGCAATCAGCACGATCGTCCTTACTTTCGGTACGGGAGTTGCGGCGAGCAGCCGACGGGGCTGCGGATCAAACCCTACCGGCGCGGCTCGGCCCACAGCGAACCCATATACGGTACGGGCAGACTTCGGACAGGCAGATCGAACGTACGAGGAGAGACCCGGTGGTCAGCAGCGAACAGCGGCGGAAGCAGCTCGCGCGGGAGAAGTTCCTGCGCCAGCAGCAGCGACGCGAGTCGGCACGGCGCAAGGCCAAGCAGCGGAACGCGATCATCGCGTCCACCCTCGTGGTGGTCCTCGCGGCGGGCGGCGGCGCGTGGGCGGCCGGTGCCTTCAAGGACGACAAGGAGGCCTCCTCCGCCGGCTCGGACCCCTCCGGCACGCAGTCGCCGGGCCCGGAGGAGTCCTCGCCGACGCCGGAGCAGTCGCCGGCTCCGAAGATGGCCGTCGACAAGAAGGCGAAGTACACCTTCGCCATCAAGACCAACGAAGGCGACCTCTCCATCGCGATGGACGCGGCGAAGACCCCGGAGACGGTCAACTCCTTCAAGCACCTCGCCGACAAGGGCTTCTTCGACGACACGAAGTGCCACCGGCTGACCACCCAGGGCATCTACGTCCTGCAGTGCGGCGACCCCGAGGGCACCGGCATGGGCGGCCCCGGCTACTCGATCCCGGACGAGAACCTGGACGGCCTCGGCAAGGCCGGCGCCGACGGCTCGGTGACCTACCCGGCAGGCACCGTGGCGATGGCCAACGCGGGCCCGAACACCGGCGGCAGCCAGTTCTTCCTCGTCTACAAGGACTCGAAGCTGCCGCCCGCGTACACGCCGTTCGGCGAGATGGACAAGGCCGGGCTGAAGATCGTCGAGGCGGTCGGTGAGGCCGGAGTCGCCGAGGGCAGCCAGAGCCCGGGTGACGGTGCCCCGAAGAAGGCCGTCACCATCGAAAAGGCGACGGTGAAGAAGAACTGATCCCTCGGGATTCGCTGGCGCTGGATGCGGACAGCCGCCCTGCTCGTCGCCTATGTTGGCGTTGTGCAGGGCGCTGTGAACGGCGGCCCTGAGGAAACTGTGGACGATGCCCCGGGCCGACGGACCCGGCCGAGCATCATGTGGAGGAGGCGCTGTGAGCAGCGACCCGTGGGGCCGCGTCGACGAGGCGGGGACCGTGTACGTGCGTACGGCCGACGGCAGTGAACGAGTGGTCGGCTCGTGGCAGGCAGGCTCGCCGGACGAGGCGCTGGCCTACTTCAAGCGCAAGTACGACGGACTCGTCGTCGAGATCGGCCTCCTCGAGCGCCGGGTGAAGACGACGGATCTGTCGGCGAAGGACGCCACGACGGCGATCGAGCATCTGCGTGAGCAGATCACCGACGCCCATGCCGTCGGTGACCTCGACGCCCTGGCGAAGCGTCTGGACAAGCTCGTCGAGTCCGTCGAGTCGCGCCGTGAGGAGCGCAAGGCGCAGAAGGCCAAGCAGGCCGACGAGGCGAAGCACGCCAAGGAGGCGCTGGTCGCCGAGGCCGAGGAGCTGGCGCAGAGCGAGCAGTGGCGCAACGCCGGTGAGCGGCTGCGGGCGCTGGTGGACACCTGGAAGGGTCTGCCGCGTCTGGACCGCAAGTCCGATGACGAGCTGTGGCACCGCTTCTCGCATGCCCGCTCCGCGTTCTCCAAGCGCCGCAAGGCCCACTTCGCCGCCCTCGACGCGCAGCGCGAGGAGGCCCGTAAGACCAAGGAGCGCCTGGTCGCCGAGGCCGAGTCGCTGTCGAACTCGACGGAGTGGGGACCGACCGCGGCCCGCTACCGCGATCTGATGACCGAGTGGAAGGCCGCGGGCCGCGCCCAGCGCGAGCACGAGGACGATCTGTGGAGCCGCTTCCGCGGTGCCCAGGACGTCTTCTTCACGGCCCGCAGCGCGGTCTTCGCCGAACGCGATGCGGAGCAGGGCGAGAACCTGAAGCTCAAGGAGGAGCTGGCCGCCGAGGCCGAGAAGCTCCTGCCGGTCTCGGATCTGAAGGCGGCCCGTGCCGCGTTCCGTTCGATCAACGAGCGCTGGGAGGCCATCGGCCACGTCCCGCGGGACGCCCGTCCGAAGGTCGAGGGCCGGATGCACGCGGTCGAGCGGGCCATCCAGGACGCCGAGGAGACGGAGTGGCGCCGGACGAACCCGGAGGCGCGTGCGCGTGCCGAGGGTCTGACCGGTCAGCTGCAGGACGCGGTGGACAAGCTGCGCGAGCAGGTCGAGGCGGCCCGCGCCGCGGGCAACAACGCCAAGGCCGACAAGCTGCAGAAGGAGCTGGACGGCCGCAAGGCACTCCTGGACCAGGCCCTGAAGGGCCTTGAGGAGTTCGGCGGCTGACACCCGCAGTTTCGGTCATACGGAAGGGGCTTGCGTACGCGAGGTACGCAAGCCCCTTCCGTATGCCGGGAGTCAGGGCGTATGCCGGGAGTCAGGGCCTGCGCGCCGACGTCACCCGGTACACGTCGTACACGCCCTCCACACCGCGTACCGCCTTCAGGACATGGCCGAGGTGCTTGGGGTCGCCCATCTCGAAGGTGAAGCGGGAGGTGGCCACCCGGTCCCGGGAGGTCTGCACCGCCGCGGACAGGATGTTGACGTGCTGGTCGGACAGGACGCGGGTGACGTCCGAGAGCAGCCGGGAGCGGTCGAGGGCCTCGACCTGGATGGCGACCAGGAAGACCGAGGACTGGGTGGGTGCCCATTCGACCTCCAGGATCCGCTCGGGCTCCTGGGAGAGCGAGTCCACGTTGACGCAGTCCTTGCGGTGCACGGAGACTCCGCTGCCGCGCGTGACGAAGCCCATGATCGGGTCGCCCGGCACCGGTGTGCAGCAACGCGCCAGCTTCACCCAGACATCGTCCACGCCCTTGACGACCACGCCCGGATCGGCGCTGGAGCGGCGCTTGGTGCGGCCCCGGGTCGGCGGGGCGGTCTCGGCGATGTCCTCGTTGGCCGCGTCCTCGCCGCCGAGCGCCTGGACCAGCTTCTGCACGACGTTCTGCGCGGCGACATGGCCCTCGCCGATCGCCGCGTACAGCGAGGAGATGTCGGGATAGCGCATCTCGTGCGCGAGCGTCACGAGGGAATCGCCGGTCAGGATCCGCTGGATGGGCAGATTCTGTTTGCGCATCGCGCGGACGATGGCTTCCTTGCCCTGCTCGATCGCCTCGTCGCGGCGCTCCTTGGAGAACCAGGCGCGGATCTTGTTGCGCGCCCGCGGCGATTTGACGAAGCCGAGCCAGTCGCGGGAGGGTCCGGCGCCCGCTGCCTTGGAGGTGAAGACCTCCACCAAGTCGCCGTTGTCCAGGGTGGATTCGAGCGGGACCAGGCGCCCGTTGACCCGTGCTCCTATGGTGCGGTGGCCGACCTCGGTGTGCACGGCGTAGGCGAAGTCGACGGGGGTGGCGCTCGCCGGGAGCGCTATCACGTCGCCCTTCGGCGTGAAGACGAAGACCTCGTTGCGGGACAGGTCGAAGCGCAGGGATTCGAGGAACTCGCTGGGGTCCTCGGTCTCCTTCTGCCAGTCGAGCAACTGGCGCAGCCACGCCATGTCGTTGAGGTGGTCGTCCTTGCCGGCGCCCTTCTTCGGGACGTCGGTGCGGACCTTGGAGGCGCCCGCGACGGCCTCCTGCTTGTACTTCCAGTGCGCGGCGATGCCGTACTCGGCGCGGCGGTGCATGTCGAAGGTGCGGATCTGCAGTTCGACGGGCTTGCCGCTGGGGCCGATCACCGTGGTGTGCAGCGACTGGTACATGTTGAACTTGGGCATCGCGATGTAGTCCTTGAACCGGCCGGGTACCGGATTCCATCGCGCGTGCACCGTGCCGAGGGCGGCGTAGCAGTCGCGGACCGTGTCGACGAGGACGCGGATGCCCACGAGGTCGTAGATCTCCGCGAAGTCCCGGCCGCGGACGATCATCTTCTGGTAGACGCTGTAGTAGTGCTTCGGCCGGCCGGTGACGGTGGCCTTGATGCGGGCCGCGCGCAGATCGGCTTGGACCTCGTCGGTCACTATGGCCAGGTACTCGTCGCGCTTGGGGGCGCGCTCGGCGACGAGGCGGACGATCTCGTCGTACATCTTGGGGTAGAGGATCGCGAAGGCGAGGTCCTCCAGCTCCCACTTGATGGTGTTCATGCCCAGGCGGTGCGCCAGCGGAGCGTAGATCTCCAGCGTCTCGCGGGCCTTCTTCTCCTGCTTCTCGCGCTTGAGATAGCGCATGGTGCGCATGTTGTGCAGGCGGTCGGCGAGCTTGATGACCAGGACCCGCGGATCCTTGGCCATGGCGACGACCATCTTGCGTACGGTCTCGGCCTGTGCGGCCTCGCCGAACTTGACCTTGTCCAGCTTGGTGACGCCGTCGACGAGCAGGGCGACCTGGTCGCCGAAGTCGCGCCGGAGGGTGTCGAGGCCGTATTCGGTGTCCTCGACGGTGTCGTGCAGGAGGCCCGCCATCAGCGTCGCCGGGTCCATGCCGAGCTCGGCGAGGATCGTGGTCACCGCGAGCGGGTGGGTGATGTACGGGTCGCCGCTCTTGCGCTTCTGGCCTCGGTGCCAGCGCTCGGCGACCTGGTAGGCCTGCTCGATCTGGCGGAGCGTCGCGGTCTCGATCTTGGGGTCGTTGCTGCGCACAATCCGCAGCAGGGGCTCCAGGACCGGGTTGTACGGGTTGGAGCGCTGCACGCCCAGCCGGGCCAGGCGGGCGCGCACCCGGTTCGAGGAATTCGAGCGGGAGCCGCCGGCAGGGGCGGCGGGGTTCGTACGGGCCGGTGCGGCGGGCGCCGGGCGCATCGGAGGCGCCGGGGAACGCTCGGGAGGCTTCGGCTTCGGGCGGGGGTTCTCGGCCGCCGGTTCGCTCTTCGCGCCCACGGCAGCGGCCGCCGCGGCCGTGGGGTCGGCAGAGGCCTCTGCCTCGGACTTCGCGGCGGTGAGTGGCTGTCGGGCCTCGTCTGGCAAGAGCGCTCCTCGGGCAGGATCCGGCCCCCCGATCAGGTCCGGACTGCCATGGTATCGATCCTTGGCCGTCCGCTCGTGCCCGACGGTGGAGGCCCTGCTCCGGCGCGGGTGCCGCGCAGGCCCCCGGATCGCCGCCGAAGCGCCGTTGAGGGCGGGTCCCGGGAGCTTCCGGGACCCGCCCTCAACGGAGTGAAACCAGGGTCAGACGACCAGTACCGCGTCCAGTGGGGCGCCGTCGAGCGCGGGCTCGAGACGGGCCCGGCCGCCCAGGAAACCGAGTTCCATGAGCACGGCCACGCCCGCGATCTCGGCTCCGGCCCGCCGCACCAGGTGCAGGGAGGCCTCGGCCGTGCCACCGGTGGCGAGGACGTCGTCGATGACCATGACGCGGTCTGCCGCGCACAGGTCCTCGGCGTGCACCTCGATCTCGGCGCTGCCGTACTCCAGCTCGTAGGCCTGCTTCAGGGTCGCTCCCGGGAGCTTCCCGGCCTTGCGTACGGGGACGAAGCCGAGGCCCGCGCGGATCGCGACCGGGGCCGCGAGGATGAAGCCCCGCGCCTCCAGGCCGACGATCTTCGTCGCGTCGTGCCGTACGCAGAGCTCGGCGAGCTCGTCCGTGAGCACCGAGAAGGCGGCCGGATCGGCGAGCAGCGGCGTGATGTCCTTGAACATCACCCCGGGCTTCGGATAGTCCGCCACATCGCGGATCCGGCTGAGCAGCAGTTCACTCGCCTCGGTCATCGGCGCTTCCCTGAAGGACGGCCACGCCCGCGGCTGCGGGACTGCGGCTGGGTACGGCGCTGGCTCACGACCGGTCCCGCGCCCACCGGGGCCGGCTCGTCCTCGGCCTCGGCCTCGGTGGGCTCGTCCTGCGGCTCGGCGGCGCGGGCGTCCTCGTCGGTGCCGCCGGCCTGGGCCTGCCTTGCACGCTTGTGGAGCACCCGCTGATTGTGCGCCTTCACGGCCGGTTCACGGTTCTTCAGGTCGACGACGACCGGCGTGGCGATCATGATCGACGAGTACGTACCGGCGGCCAGGCCGACGAAGAGGGACAGCGCGATGTCCTTGAGCATGCCGCCGCCGAGCAGACCGGCACCGATGAACAGCAGCGCGGCCACCGGCAGCAGGGCGACGATCGAGGTGTTGACCGAGCGCACCACCGTGCCGTTCAGACCCTGGTTGGCAAGCTCCGGGTAGGTGTGCCGTACGTCGTCGCCCAGGGTCGCGGTCTTCTCCCTGACCTTGTCGAACACGACGACCGTGTCGTAGAGGGAGTAGCCGAGGATCGTCAGCAGACCGACGACCGTGCCAGGGGTGACCTCGAAGCCGACGATGGCGTACACGCCCACGGTGATCACGAGGTCGTGGAGGAGAGCGACCAGCGCGGCCAGCGCCATCCGCCACTCGAAGGCGATCGCCAGATAGACGCTCACCAGGACCAGGAAGATCACCATGCCGGTGAGGGCCTTGCTCGTCATCTGGTCGCCCCAGCTGGGGCCGACCAGTTCCGCGTTCAGCTCGCCGGCCGGGATGCCGAGCTCCTTGGCGACCGCCTCGCGGGTCGTGTCGGAGGTCTCGGTGTCGAGGCCGGTCACCGTGATGCGCAGCGAGCCGTTGCCCAGGCGCTGCACCTTGGCGTCGCTTCCGGAGGCCGACGAGGCGGTGGAGCGCGCGTCCTCGACCGACAGCTTGGTGTCGGCCGGGGTGGTGAAGACGGCCCCGCCCTGGAACTCGACCCCCATCGTAAGGCCCTTGAAGCCGAGACCGGAGAGCGAGATCGCGACCAGGACCAGCGAGATCAGGTACCAGAGCTTGCGACGGCCGACGAAGTCGATGCCGCCGTCGCCGTTGTGCAGCCTGGCACCGAGAGTGCCCATCCGTGACATCTCAGGCCTCCTTCGGTTCGGCGGACGGGGCGGCGGCGCGGCGGCGGCCCCGGATCGGAGGGGTGACACCCAGGCGCTTGGGGTCCAGGCCGGACAACGGGTGCCCGCTGTGGAAGAACTTCCGCCGGGCCAGCAGGGTCGTCAGCGGCTTGGTGACGCCGAACACGATCACGACGTCGAGCAGCGTGGTCAGACCGAGCACGAAGGCAAAGCCCTGGACCGTGCCGACTGCGGCGAAGAACAGCACCACGGCGGCCAGGAACGACACCACATCGGACACCAGGATGGTACGCCGGGCGGCGGGCCAGGCGCGCTCGATGGCGGGGCGGATGGACCGGCCGCCGCGCACCTCGTCCCTGATGCGCTCGAAGTAGACGATGAACGAGTCGGCCGTGATGCCGATGGCCACGATGGCGCCGCACACTGCGGGCAGACTCAGCGCGAAGCCGACGGCAGGACCCATCAGCGCCATGATCACGTAGGTCATGCCGCCCATGAGGGCGAGGCTGGCGATGGCGACCACGGCGAGTGCCCGGTAGTAGAAGACCAGGTACACGACGACGAGAACCAGGCCGATGGCACCGGCGATCAGGCCGGCCTCGAGCTGCTCACCGCCGAGCGAGGGCGAGATCGTGACGACGTTCGCCTCCTCGAAGGTCAGCGGCAGGGAGCCGTACTTCAGCATGTTCGCCAGCTCGTTGGCCGACTCCTGCGTGAAGGACCCGGTGATCTCCGCGTTCGCACTGAGCGTCTGGTTGACGCTCGGCGCGGAGACGACGTTGTTGTCGAGGACGATGGCGAACTGGTTCATCGGGGGCTGCTGCTGGGAGAGCTGCCCGGTGATCTTCGCGAACTTCTTCGAGCCGCCGCTCGTGAAGTCCATCGTGACCTTCCAGATGCCCTGCTGCTGGTCGATCTCGGCATTGGCGTCGTCGACGTCCTTGCCTTCGACCTCGGCGGGGCCGAGCACGTACTTCTCCCACTGGCCGATGCTGTTCTCGCCACAGGCCACGATGGGTTCGCTGGGCTTGCTGCCCCGCGCGACCGAGGTGCGCTGCTTCTTGTCGGTGCAGTCGAGCGCGGCGAACCTGGCCTGCAGGTCGGCGGCCTGGTCGGCGGACTCGTCGGGGCTGGGGCTCGGGGAGGCCTTCGGGTCGTCCGAGGTGCTCGCCGAGGGAGACGGGGTGGTGTCCTTCAGGGCGTCGGTGACGGCGCGGCCCTGCGGGGTCGCGCTGGAGTCGGCGGAAGGTGTGGCCTTGTCGTCCTCGCCCTTGCCGGCGTCCTTGTCCTGGCCTGTCTCGTCGTCCTTCGCGCCGCTCTCGGAGGCGGAGGGCGTCGGCTCGGTCGAGACGTCCGGGGTCTGCTTCGGGTCTCCGGCCGCGACCTGGAGCACGGGGCGGAAGTAGAGCTGGGCGGTGGTGCCGACCTGCTCGCGCGCCTGCGCCTCGTTCGTCCCCTTGGGGATGTTGACGATGATGTTGCGGTCGCCCTGGGTCTTGACCTCGGCCTCGGACACGCCCAGACCGTTGACACGGCGCTCGATGATGTTGACCGCGGTGTTCATGTTGGTCGGGTTGATCGCGTCCGCGCCGCCCGGACCGTCGGGCCTGGCCTCGAGCGTGATGCTCGTGCCGCCCGCGAGGTCGATGCCCAGGCGGGGAGTGGTGTGCCCGGACAGGAACATCCCCCCGGTGAGCGCCACCATGATGATTGCGATCAGGGCCAGAGCGCGTCCCGGCCTGGGCTGGCCGCTCTGCCTCCTGCCCTTCTTCGGTGCTGCCACCTTCTCGTTTCTCCCTGTCCAACCGCCCGGGCAGCCGGCTCGTGACCGGTATGCGGACCCTTGGCGGCCATGAAGTGGTGTCGAGAGACCACGCGAGAACGCACGATCCAGGGACCGCGCGGCAGGTATGCCCGCCGCGGCCCCTCGATGTGACTTACTTCGCGTCGCCCTCGCCGTCGGTCTTCTTCGCCTCGACTTCGGCGTCGGCGTCCTTCTTGCCGAGGTCGACGGGCGAGTCGTCGGCGGAGGCGTCGGTGGCCGGCTCATCGCCCCCGGTCAGGGAGGAGGCGTCGTCGGGAACGGAGTCGACCGAGACGTCGTCGGTGCCGACGCCGTGGACGATGCGGTTGTACTCCTCGTCCTCGAGGACGGCGCCGATCGAGTTCTTCGCGTAGATGGCGTGCACGCCGGGGGCGACCTCGAGCGTGGCGGTCTCGTCGGTGACTTCCTTGACGACCGCGTACATGCCCCCGATCGTGCGGACGCCCGTGCCGGGCTGCATCTGGTTGCGCATCTCGACCGCCTGCTGCTGCTTCTTCTTGGCGGAACGGGTCATCATGAACATGACGCCGATGATCAAGATGAACGGAAGAAGGCTCAAAATACTCACGGGACGGGCTTCCTTCGCACGACCGCGCAGATGAGCGGCCTGTTGAATGGGGGTGGGCACACCGCCCGCAAGGGCGGCATCGGCGGAGTCTAAGCGAGTCCGCACGAATGGAACAACGCTCAGCATGGCACCGGGGTTCCATGCGGGGCGAGCGTCCGGGCCGTCACGCCCCGAACAGGTCTCCTTGTCCGCCTCGTCCACCCTGCTGCGCCGCCCCGCCCCCGTACGTCTGCGGCGCCGTCAGGCCCAGGTGGGCCCAGGCCGCGGGGGTGGCCACCCGGCCGCGCGGGGTCCGGGCGAGCAGCCCCTCCCGTACGAGGAAGGGCTCGGCCACCTCCTCCACGGTCTCGCGCTCCTCCCCCACCGCGACCGACAGCGTCGACAGGCCGACCGGGCCGCCGCCGAACAGCTTGAGCAGCGCTTCGAGGACCGCACGGTCGAGCCGGTCGAGTCCGCGGGCGTCCACCTCGTACACCCCGAGTGCGGCCTGGGCGATCTCCCGGCCGATCCGTCCGTCGGCCTTGACCTGCGCGTAGTCGCGGACGCGGCGCAGCAGACGGTTGGCGATGCGCGGGGTGCCGCGGGAGCGTCCGGCGATCTCGGCGGCTCCTTCGGTGTCGATGTGCACATCGAGCAGTTCGGCGGAGCGGTGGATGACGCGCTGCAGTTCGGCGGGCTCGTAGAACTCCATGTGCGCGGTGAAGCCGAAGCGGTCGCGCAGCGGCGGCGGCAGGAGGCCGGCCCGGGTGGTGGCTCCGACCAGCGTGAACGGCGGCAGCTCCAGCGGGATGGCAGTGGCGCCGGGACCCTTGCCGACGATGACGTCGACCCGGAAGTCCTCCATCGCCATGTAGAGCATCTCCTCGGCGGGCCGCGACATCCGGTGGATCTCGTCGAGGAAGAGGACCTCGCCCTCCTGGAGGGAGGAGAGGATCGAGGCGAGATCGCCCGCGTGCTGGATCGCCGGACCGCTGGTGATGCGGATCGGCGCTTCCATCTCGGCCGCGATGATCATGGAGAGGGTGGTCTTGCCGAGGCCGGGGGCTCCGGACAGCAGGACGTGGTCGGCGTTGGCGCCGCGTTGACGCGCGGCCCTGAGCACGAGGTCGAGCTGCTCGCGCACCCGCTCCTGGCCGACGAACTCGGCGAGCGACTTCGGCCGCAGCGCCGCCTCGACAGCCTGGTCCTCGCCGTCCGCGGCGGAGCCGACGAGCCGGCCGGTGCTGTCCTCGGCCGGCTGTGCGGTGTCGTCCCAGTTCACGGTGGAGTGCCTCGCCAGTTCGTGGTGGTGGATGTACGGGGTGGTGGATGTACGGGGTGGTGGATGCACTGGGTGGGGGTGCGCAGGGTCAGCGGGTGCGGTTGAGGGTCTGCAGGGCCGCCTTCAGGAGCGGACCGATCTGCGGGACACCCTCCGTCGCCTCGGCCTGCGGGGTGACCGCGGTGACGGCGTCGTCCGCCTCCCGGCTCGCATAGCCCAGGCCGATCAGGGCCTCGTGCAACTGCTCGCGCCAGGAGGCGGTGGCCTGGGCCCCGGCCGCGGGCGCGGTGCCCAGCGGTGCCCCGAGCCGGTCCTTCAGTTCGAGCAGCAGCTTCTGCGCGCCCTTCTTGCCGATGCCCGGCACCGCGGTCAGCGCCTTCTCGTCGCCGGTCGACACCGCACGGCGCAGGGCGTCCGGCGCGTGCACGGCGAGCATGGCCTGGGCCAGGCGCGGGCCGACCCCGCTCGCGGTCTGCAGCAGCTCGAACGTCTGCCGCTCGTCGTCGTCGGCGAAGCCGTACAGGGTGAGGGAGTCTTCGCGTACGACCAGGGACGTCGCGAGCCTGGTCTGCCGACCGACTCGCAGCCCGGACAAGGTGTTCGGGGTGCACTGCACGGCCATGCCGACACCGCCGACCTCGACCACCGCGGCATCGGGCGCGAGGGCGGCGACGGGGCCGCTGACGAAAGCAATCATGTGGTCCGGCCTTTCGGGGCGGGCAGGGCTGTGGCTTGCTTGCGGCGGCCCTCGGCGGTGGCCTGCCTGAGACGTTCCTCGGCGGCGGCCTTCTTGAGACGTTCCTCGGCGGCGGCCTGCTTCAGGCGCTGCTCGGCGACGGCCTCCTGGAGGCGGCTGTGTGCGGCGGCCCGCTGCAGCCGGTGCTGCGCGGGGGCGCGCCAGATGTGGCAGATGGCGAGGGCCAGGGCGTCGGCGGCGTCCGCGGGCTTCGGCGGGGCGTCGAGCCGCAGCAGACGCGTGACCATCGCGCCGACCTGCGCCTTGTCGGCCCGTCCGCTGCCGGTGACTGCCGCCTTGACCTCGCTGGGGGTGTGCAGGGCCACGGGGAGACCGCGGCGGGCGGCGCAGAGCATCGCGACGGCGCTGGCCTGGGCGGTGCCCATCACCGTCCGTACGTTGTGCTGGCTGAACACCCGCTCCACGGCGACGCATTCGGGCCGGTGCTCGTCCAGCCACTCTTCGATGCCCTGCTCGACGGCGACGAGCCGCGCGCCCAACTCGGCGTCCGCGGGGGTGCGGACGACGCCGACGCCACGCATGGTGAGCGGCCTGCCCGCCACGCCTTCGACAACCCCGACACCGCACCGGGTCAGTCCCGGGTCGACCCCCAGCACCCGCACCGCTCACCCCCTGCTTGGTTCGCCTGCTGTGTTCGCTCGCTTGTTTGTGCAGGCTATCTGTTGCCACCGACAACGGCCGACACCGACAAGGCGACGGGGCCGGGACGGGGCCGCGACGGGACGGGCGAACGAGACCGGCAGAGCAGCGACGCCGGGACGGACGAAGCGGCGGGCCGACGGGAAACTCCCGTCGGCCCGCCGCTCATTGACCTGGCAACCTGCCGAAGCCGAGACTCAGGCGTCGACCTTCTCCATGACCTCGTCGGAGACGTCGAAGTTGGCGAAGACGTTCTGCACGTCGTCGCTGTCCTCCAGCGCGTCGATCAGCTTGAAGATCTTGCGCGCGCCCTCCTCGTCCAGCTCGACCTGCATGGTCGGGACGAAGTTGGCATCGGCCGAGTCGTAGTCGATCCCGGCTTCCTGGAGCGCGGTGCGCACGCCGACCAGGTCGGTGGCCTCGGAGAGCACCTCGAAGGACTCACCGAGGTCGTTGACCTCCTCGGCGCCCGCGTCGAGCACCGCGCCGAGGACGTCGTCCTCGGAGAGCTCGCCCTTGGGGACGATCACGACGCCCTTGCGGTTGAACAGGTACGAGACGGAGCCCGGGTCGGCCATCGAGCCGCCGTTGCGCGTCATGGCGACACGCACGTCGGACGCGGCACGGTTGCGGTTGTCGGTGAGGCACTCGATGAGCACCGCGACACCGTTGGGGCCATAGCCCTCGTACATGATCGTCTCGTAGTCGGCGCCACCGGCCTCGAGGCCGGCACCGCGCTTGACCGCGGAGTCGATGTTCTTGTTCGGGACCGAGCTCTTCTTCGCCTTCTGGATGGCGTCGACGAGCGTCGGATTGCCTTCGGGGTCGGCACCGCCGGATCGCGCGGCGACCTCGATGTTCTTGATCAGCTTCGCGAAGAGCTTGCCGCGCTTGGCGTCGATCACGGCCTTCTTGTGCTTCGTCGTGGCCCATTTAGAGTGGCCGGACATCTGCCTGTCTCCTTCGCGTAACCAATCTCTGTACGAACGACAGAGATCCTACCGGGCTCCTGCTGCGGCTTTGGCCCGCACCTTGGCCCGCACCATGTCGACGAACATTCCGTGCATGCGGTGGTCGCCGGTGAGTTCCGGGTGGAACGACGTCGCCAGGACGTCTCCTTGACGTACGGCGACGATGTGGCCCTCGTGCTCGGCGAGCACCTCGGCCGCGGCGCCGACCGATTCCACCCAGGGCGCGCGGATGAAGACGCCCTCGACCGGGCCGAGGCCCGCGACGTCGACGGAGGCCTCGAACGACTCGTTCTGCCGCCCGAACGCGTTGCGCCGGACGATCATGTCGATGCCGCCGATGGTCTCCTGGCCGGAGCGCGGGTCGAGGATCTTGTCGGCGAGCAGGATCAGGCCCGCGCACGTGCCGTAGACCGGCATGCCGCCGCGCACGCGCTCACGCAGGGGCTCGAGGAGGCCGAAGAGCACGGCCAGCTTGGAGATCGTCGTGGACTCGCCGCCCGGGATGACCAGGGCGTCGACCTCGGCGAGTTCCTCCGGGCGCCGCACCGGCCTGGCCACGGCGTCGGCCGTGGCCAGGGCGGTGAGATGTTCCCGTACGTCTCCTTGGAGTGCGAGCACTCCGATCACAGGAGTCTCGGGCATGGCTGTTACCAGCCCCGGTTCGCGTAACGCTCGGTCTCGGGGAGCGTGTCGCAGTTGATGCCGACCATGGCCTCGCCCAGGTTGCGGGAGGCGTCGGCGATGATCTTCGGGTCGTCGTAGAAGGTGGTGGCCTTCACGATGGCTGCGGCGCGCTTGGCCGGGTCGCCGGACTTGAAGATGCCGGAGCCGACGAAGACACCCTCGGCGCCGAGCTGACGCATCAGGGCCGCGTCGGCCGGGGTGGCCACGCCGCCCGCGGAGAACAGCACGACGGGCAGCTTGCCCAGCTCGGCGACCTCCTTGACCAGCTCGTACGGGGCGCGCAGCTCCTTGGCGGCGGCGTACAGCTCGTTGTTGTCGTAGCCTCGCAGGCGGGCGATCTCGTTCTTGATCTGGCGCATGTGGCGGACGGCCTCGACGACGTTGCCGGTGCCGGCCTCGCCCTTGGAGCGGATCATGGCCGCGCCCTCGGCGATACGGCGCAGGGCCTCGCCCAGGTTGGTGGCGCCGCAGACGAACGGGGTCGTGAAGGCGAACTTGTCGCTGTGGTTGACCTCGTCGGCCGGGGTGAGGACCTCGGACTCGTCGATGTAGTCCACGCCGAGGGACTGCAGGACCTGCGCCTCGACGAAGTGGCCGATGCGGGACTTGGCCATGACCGGGATGGAGACGGCCCCGATGATCTCTTCGATCATGTTGGGGTCGGACATCCGGGCCACGCCGCCGTCCTTGCGGATGTCGGCGGGGACGCGCTCCAGGGCCATGACGGCGACGGCACCCGCGTCCTCGGCGATCTTCGCCTGCTCGGCGTCGACCACGTCCATGATCACGCCGCCCTTGAGCTGCTCGGCCATGCCGCGCTTGACGCGCGCGGTGCCGGTCGCGGGGGTGGCGGAGTTGTCGGGGGTGATGGTGCTAGCCACGGATGACCTCACTGAAGTGACGAAAACGGTGATGGCTACAAGCCAACGTCAGCGAGCAGTCCACAACAAGGGCCAATGAGGAGCCGGTGGCTCATTTTCGCCTACGCGGCCGACGTACTGCCTGGTCAGAGGCAGGCCCCGGGCCGGATGCACCCCCACCACCCAGGCACCCCCACCGGTCCCACCGGTCAGGCGCCCCCACCGGTCGGGCGCCGCCCGGCGGCCCCTGCGCGACTCAGGACCCGGGCCGGTCGGCCAGCGCGGCGGGCGGCTCGTCGTCCATCTCGAAGGCCATCGGGAACGGCGCGTGGCCCGCGAGGCGGAACAGCCGCACCTTGCGGTGGCGCCGCAGCGCCCGCGCCGCGCGTACGGCGTCGTTGTGGAAGCGGCGCGCCATCGGCACCCTGCGGACCGCCTGGGCCAGTTCCTCGGCGGCGGACTCGCCGCCGGGCGCCTCGCGTACCGCCTCGACCTGGTCCGCGTCCGCGAACACCGCGCGCAGCGCCTGGCTCAGTTCACTCTCCGCGACCTCGCGCTGGTCCTCCTCGGACTGGCGGGCGGCATGCGCGGCCTCGTAGAGGACGATCGAGGCGGCCGGGTCGAGCACGTTCGACGTGGCGAGCTCCTGGGCGACCGAGGCGCGGCGCAGGAGCTGGGCGTCGAGGGCCGCCCGTGCCGCGTCGATCCGGGTGTGCAGCCGGTCGAGCCGTCCGGCCGTCCAGCTCAGGTACAGGCCGACGGCGATGAGCGCGACGGCGATCCAGATCAGGGTTACGGTCACGGGCGGCAAGGCTACCGGGGCGCCTCGGTAGTCGACGCAGGCCCCGTCGGTCCGTGGCCGGGCAGGCTCCGCGACCGGGCCAGGCGCCGCGGCTGAGGCAGGCGCCGCGGCTGAGGCAGGCGCCGCGGCTGGGGCAGGGTCGGTCAGTCCGTGGCCGGGGCAGGGTCCGTCAGGGGCAGCGAGCGCAGGCAGCGGATGGCCAGGTCCGCCGGTGAGCCCGGCCCGGAGGTTCCCGCATCGCTCTGCGCCCAGACCTCCAGGGAGATCCGTATGGCATCGGTCGCCGCCGCGGCGGCGAGCCGGTGCTGCAGCGAGTCCGTCCCCGGCCCGGCGAGCCGGGCCACGACCGGGACCAGCCGTTCCTCCGACTCCTGGTTGACCCGGTACCAGACGGCCCGTAGCGCGGGGTCGCCCTCGGCCGCGCGCAGCAGCGTACGGGTCCGCTCCAGCCCCTCGCGCGCGGCCTCCCCCGGCTCGGCCAGTGAGGCGGCGGCCGCGGCCTCCAGCGCCTGCCGCAGGGGCGTGCCGGGGTCCGTGGCGGCGAGCAGGGCGCGCCAGTGCTCGCCGCCGGCCGCGAGCAGCGGCCCGACGGCGTCCTGCTTGCTGCGGAAGTAGCGGTAGAAGGTGCGCAGGGCGACGCCTGCGCGCTGCGCGATGTCCTCCGCGGTCGTGGCATCGGGGCCGTGCTCCGTAAACAGCTCCATGGCCGCCCGCGCGATGTCCAGCTGGGTGGCCGCCTTGCGTCGTTCGGTGAGGGTGCGGGGCTGAGTGTTCACGGGCCTCAGCCTAATCGAACCCATCCCCAGTTGGCGCGAAACGCAGGTGTGGCAAAACGTGCCACCTAGGCGTACCGTGTAATTGAAAGAGCAAACAGCGGGCCGCAATCCGCGCGCTCGCCCGCAGGAAACGGGATGCGCCATGAGCACCACACAGATCTTGAACCGCTACGAAGGCCGCCGCGCACTCGTCACCGGCGGTGGTTCCGGCATCGGCCAGGCCACCGTGCTGCGCATGCTGGCCGAGGGCGGTCACGTGGCCGCCGCCGACGTCAGCGAGGCAGGTCTCGCCGACACCGAGGCCAAGGCGGGCGAGAACGCCGTTCGCCTGACCAAGGTCGTCGTGAACGTCGCCGACGAGGACTCCGTCAAGGCCGGCGTCGCCCAGGCCGTCAAGGCGCTCGGCGGGCTGGACGTCCTCGTCAACGCGGCAGGCATCCTGCGCTCGGGCCACACCCGGGACGTCAGCCTCGCCGACTTCAACCAGGTCATCCAGATCAACCTCGCCGGCACGTTCCTGATGATCCGCGAGTCACTGCCCGCGCTCCTCGAAGGCAACGGGTCCGCGGTCGTCAACTTCTCGTCCACGGCACAGAACTTCGCCCACCCCTACATGGCGGCGTACGCGGCGTCCAAGGGCGGCATCCAGTCCATGACGCACGCCCTGGCCATGGAGTTCAGCAAGCAGAACATCCGCTTCACCTGTGTCCAGCCCGGCTCCATCTCCTCCGGCATGACGGACGGCAGCGGGCAGTCCAAGCAGTCCGTCGGCCCCGGCCTGCCCGAGGACGCCGACCTGTCGCTGCTCCAGAAGACCGCGCCGATGCTCCAGGTCGGTGAGGGCCCGTACAACTTCGCGGGCCCCGACTCGGTCGCGTCCGTGGTGGCGATGCTGGCCTCGCACGACGGCTACTTCATCACCGGCACCGAGGTGCGCATCGACGGCGGAAGCCATATGTGAGGAACAGCTCGCGGCCCTCGCCGTACGGGCCCACAAGCGGTTCGACCGGGCCGACCTGCTCCCGGAGCTGTGCGGTCACCAGGTGGCCGCACAGCTCACGTCGGTACAACTCAGGTTCGTACAACCCAGGCTCGTACGGGATCAGTCCCGCGCCCGCGCGAACCTGGCCCGCAGCCCGCTCGATCGCTCGTCCGTGGCCACCGAGGCCGCCCCGTCCGCCACCGTCTCGTAGACCGCGAGGATGTCCGCGCCGACCGTCGACCAGTCGAAGCGGCGCACGTGCGCGCTGCCGCGCTCGCTCAGCTCCGCGCGGCGGTCCTCGTCGCCGAGGAGCCTTACCGCGGCCGAGGCCAGGGCGTCCGCGTCCTCGTTGGCGAAGAGCTCACCGGCGGCCCCCTGGTCGAGGACCTGGGCGAAGGCGTCGAGGTCCGAGGCGAGCACGGGCGCGCCCGCGGACAGGGCCTCCACCAGGATGATGCCGAAGCTCTCGCCGCCGGTGTTCGGCGCCACGTAGACATCGACGCTGCGCAACAGCCGCGCCTTGTCCTCGTCGCTGACCATGCCGAGGAACTCCACCCGCGAGCGCATCTCCTCGGGGAGCGAGGCGACGGCCTCCTCCTCGTCGCCGCGGCCGGCGACGAGCAGCCGGGTGTCCGGGCGCTCGGCGAGGATCTTCGGCAGCGCCTTCATCAGGACGGGCAGCCCCTTGCGGGGCTCGTCGATCCGGCCGATGAAGCCGATGGTGCCGCCCTCCCGTCGCCCGCCACCCCCCTCAACCGAGCTTCGCGCCCCTGCTGACTGCCACTCCGCCTTGGGCTCGGCGCGCGCGAAGAAGTCCACGTCGACGCCGTTGGGGATGAGGACCGCGTCGCCGCCGAGGTGCTCGACGAGCGTGCGCCGCGCGTACTCGCTGACCGCGATCCGCGCGCTGATCTTCTCCAGTGCGTGCTGCAGGATCGGGTACGCCGCCACCATCGCGCGCGAGCGGGCGGTGGAGGTGTGGAACGTGGCCACGATCGGGCCCTGCGCGGCCCAGCAGGTCAGCAGACCGAGCGAGGGCGAGGCGGGCTCGTGGATGTGCACCACGTCGAAGGTGCCGTCGTGCAGCCAGCGCCGCACCCGCGCCGCGGAGAGGAAGCCGAAGCTGAGCCGCGCGACCGAGCCGTTGTACGGCACGGGCACGGCGCGGCCCGCCGAGACCACGTACGGCGGCAGGGGTGTGTCCTCGTCCGCGGGGGCGAGGACGGAGACCGTGTGGCCGAGGCCGATCAGATGCTCGGCCAGGTCGCGGATGTGGAACTGGACGCCGCCCGGCACGTCCCAGGAGTACGGGCAGACGATGCCGATCCTCACCGCGTCCCCTCACCGGGAAGCGGGCTCTCGGAACGGCGGCCCTCAGAACGCTCGTCCTCGGAGCGCTCGTCCTCGGAACGCTCGTCCTCGGAAGCTCGGCCCGCGGGGCCAGGCGCCTTGCTCGGGTCCAGGTCCGAGAGCCACAGCCGCTGCAGCATGTGCCAGTCCTCCGGATGTTCGGCGATCCCCGTGGCGAACGCGTCCGCCAGGGCCTGCGTCATCGAGGACGTCTTCTCGGCCCGGGTACCTGTCTCCGGCACGTCGACGGGTGCGTGGACCCGTCCCTTCATCACCGGCGTCTCGTCATACCAGAGTGTCACGGGCAGCAGCAGCGCACCCGTCTGCTGGGCGAGCATCGCCGGACCGGCGGGCATCCGCGCGGTCTCCCCGAAGAACTTCACCTCCACCCCGGAGGCGGACAGATCACGGTCGGCCACGAGGCAGACGAGACCGCCGGCCCGCAGCCGCCGCGCGAGGGTGCCGAAGGCCGAGCCGCCGGTGTGCGGCAGGACCTCCATGCCGAGGCTGCCGCGGTACTCCACGAACCGGTCGTAGAGCGATTCGGGCTTGAGGCGCTCCTGCACGGTGGTGAACGGGGTCTCCAGCTCGGTGGTGACCCACGCGCCGGCCAGGTCCCAGTTGGCGAGGTGCGGCAGGGCGAGTATGACGCCCTTGCCGGAGGCGAGACCGTCCGTGAGGTAGTGGACGTCCTTGACGTCGAAGCCGCTCTTGATGCGCTCCTTCGACCACGCGGGCAGCCGGAAGGACTCCATCCAGTACCGCATGTACGACCGCATGCCCGCCTTGGACAGTTCCGCCAGGCGCTCGGGGCCCGCGTCCGGGACGACGCGTGCGTAGTTCTCCTCGAGCCGCCGGACGCCCTTGCCGCGCTTCTTCCAGGCGAGGTCGGCGATGGTCCGTCCCAGGCGTACGGCGACCGGCTCGGGGAGCTTCTTGACGGTCCCCCAGCCCAGCCCGTACAGGGCGTCCGTCAGCCTCTCCGCGGCCGTCGCGGCCTTGCCCGCCGTCGCGGCCCTGCCCACCTTCGTGCTCCGCTCGTCCGTCCCGCTCATGATGCCGCCTCGCTCCCCCGTGCCGCGCTCTCGCTGCCCTGCGCGGTGTTCCCGTTGCTCCGTGCCGCGGTCCGGTCGCCCTGCGCCGCATCCTGATCGTCCTGCGCCGCATCCTGATCGCCCTGCGCCGCGTTCCCCTCGGCCGCCGCCGCATCCGCCTCGGCCGATTCTCGTCGTACGGTCACGACCCGCTGCCCCAGCGTCACCAGGCTGCCCGCGGCGACGATCCACAGCGCGATGGGAAGCAGCACGTCGATCCCGGGCACCCCGAACGCGTGCAGACCGGCGAGACCGGCCGCGACCAGCGAGATCACCAGGCGCTCGGCGCGTTCGATCAGTCCGTTCACCGCGACGGGCAGGCCGATCGACTCGCCGCGCGCCTTCGTGTACGAGACGACCTGGCCGCTCGCCAGGCAGAAGATCGCGACCGCGCACAGCACGTTGTCGTCGCCCTTGCCCGCGTACCAGAGCGCGAAGCCGCCGAAGATCGCGCCGTCGGCGACCCGGTCGAGCGTCGAGTCGAGGAAGGCGCCCCAGCGGCTGGAGATCCCGGCCTGGCGCGCCATGTTCCCGTCCACCAGGTCGGAGAACACGAACAGGGTGATGACGATGGTGCCCCAGAAGAACTCCCCGCGCGGGAAGAAGTACAGCGCACCGGCCACCACACCGGCCGTCCCGATCAGGGTCACCGCATCGGGACTGACCCCGCGGCGGAGCAGAAACGCGGCGAACGGCGTGAGAACACGCGTGAAGAACGCACGCGCGTACTTGTTCAGCATGGCCTTCGAGCCTCTTCCCAAGGGGGGTGGCGGGCCGCGCGGCCCCAGCGGCCACCGGCGGGCCCATCGTAGTCACGGAGCGCTCGCCGCCACCTGCCCAGGTCTGCCGTACGCGCGCTGGGGGCGATGTCGTACGACGTATGGACGGGACATGGCCCGAGTGGAAAGCTCGAAGTACCGCGGGCGTCGCCGAAGCCGCCGGCCTTGTCGAGTCAGACCAGCACGCGGATTCCGCGTGTCCGCGCCCACTCCTCACCGCGCACGAAACCGGGAGGCAAGGCATGGGCGACAAGGCGAACGCACACCCCGGGGCCGCCGGCAGGGCATTGACGGCCGACCATCCCACGTCCGTACGGAATGTGGTGCTGGTCGGCCACAGCGGTTCGGGCAAGACGACACTGGTGGAGGCCCTCGCACAGACCGCGGGGGCGGTGAACCGGGCAGGCCGGGTGGAGGACGGCACCGCGGTCTCCGACTACGACGAGATCGAGCACCGTCAGCAACGCTCGATCCAGCTCTCCCTCGTCCCAGTCGCATGGGACGGCATCAAGATCAACCTCCTCGACACCCCCGGATACGCGGATTTCGTCGGGGAACTGCGGGCCGGTCTGCGGGCGGCGGACGCGGCCCTTTTCGTGGTCTCGGCGGCCGAGGGCACCGAGGGCATCTCGGGTGCGACCCGCATGGTCTGGGACGAGTGCGCGGCCGTGGGCATGCCGCGGGCCATCGTGATCACCCACCTGGAGGCGGCCAGGGCCGACTTCGAGCAGATGACACAGGCCTGCGCCGAGACCTTCGGCGGCGAGGACCCCGACGCCGTACTGCCGCTGTATCTGCCGCTGCGCGGCGAGGCAGGCGCGGACGGGCACGCGCCCGTGGAAGGCCTGATCGGGCTGCTCTCGCAGAAGGTCTTCGACTACTCCTCGGGCGTACGCGAGGAACGTCCGCCCTCGGAAGCGGAGCTTCCGCTGATCACCGAGGCCCGCAACCGGCTCATCGAGGGCATCATCGCCGAGAGCGAGGACGAGACCCTCATGGACCGCTACCTGGGCGGGGAGGAGCTGGATTTCAAGACCCTGGTGGGTGATCTGGAGACCGCGGTCGCCCGTGGCATCTTCCACCCGGTCCTCGCCGCCGCGCCCGCGGCCGAGGGCTCGAAGCAGGGTTTGGGCACGCCGGAGCTGCTCGAACTGATCACCGGCGGCTTCCCCACGCCCCTGGAACGCCCGGCACCCGAGGTGACCACACCGGAGGGAGCCGCACGCCGGCCGGCCGCCTGCGATCCGGACGGTCCGCTGGTCGCCGAGGTCGTGAAGACCTCCTCCGACCCGTATGTGGGCCGGCTCTCCCTCGTACGGATCTTCTCGGGCACCCTGCGCCCGGACGCGACCGTCCATGTCTCGGGCCACGGGCTCGCCGACCGCGGGCACGAGGACCATGACGTGGACGAAAGGATCGGCGCCCTGTCCTCCCCGTTCGGCAAACAGCAGCGCGTCCTCCCCCAGGCCATCGCGGGCGATCTGGCCTGTGTGGCCAAGCTCGGGCGTGCCGAGACCGGCGACACCCTGTCCGGCAAGGACGAGCCGCTCCTGATGCGGCCCTGGTCCATGCCGGATCCGCTGCTCCCGCTGGCCATCCAGGCACACAGCAAACCCGACGAGGACAAGCTCTCACAGGGACTGGCGCGCCTGGTCGCCGAGGATCCGACGATGCGCCTGGAGCAGAACCAGAACACCCACCAGGTCGTCCTGTGGTGCCTGGGCGAGGCGCACGCCGATGTGGCCCTGGAGCGGCTGCGCAACCGGTTCGGCGTGCAGGTCGACGTCGTCGAGCACAAGGTCTCGCTGCGGGAGACCTTCTCGGGCAAGGCGGCCGCACGCGGCCGGCATGTCAAACAGTCCGGCGGGCACGGACAGTTCGCGATCTGCGAGATCGAGGTGGAGCCGCTGCCCGGCGGCTCGGGCATCGAGTTCGTCGACAAGGTCGTGGGCGGCGCGGTGCCGCGGCAGTTCATCCCCTCCGTCGAGAAGGGCATACGGGCCCAGGCGGCGCGCGGCGTCGCGCTCGGGTATCCGCTGGTGGACGTGCGGGTAACGCTGCTCGATGGCAAGGCGCACTCGGTGGACTCCTCCGACGCGGCCTTCCAGACGGCGGGCGCGCTGGCGCTGCGCGAGGCCGCGGCGGCCGCGACGATCCACCTGCTCGAACCGGTCAGCGAGGTGCAGGTCCTGGTCGCCGACGCGTACGTGGGCGCCGTGATGAGCGACCTGTCCGGGCGGCGCGGCCGCGTGGTCGGCACCGAACAGTCACCGGACGGGCGCACACTCGTACGGGCCGAGGTGCCGGAGATCGAGATCGGGCGGTACGCGGTGGATCTGCGATCCCTCTCGCACGGCACCGGGCGGTTCAGCCGCTGCTACGTCCGGCATGAACCGATGCCGCCGCAGCAGGCCGCCGCATTGCGGGATCAGACGCGGAGTTCGGGCTGACGCCCTTCGCGCCCGGGGGCCTGTGGCTCGGAGCCCGGGGCCTGTGGACAACCGGTTCCCACCGGTTGTCCACAGGCCCGAGCGCCCTTCGCGACTCCCGGCTACATTGATGATCTGCGCAACCGGAACCTCTCGGCCGCCTACTGACGCCACGTCAGAAGGTGTGCCGCGTACGGAAGTCGGGAAGGTCGCAGAAGCAACGGTGCAGCGATGGGGGCGGCAGTGGCTGGCGAATTCGATTCGGTCTTCGGGCCTGGCGCCCAGGTGCCTCTTTCCGGTGCCGCGGGCGAGACCGCGGCGACCCAGGCCCTGGCATCGGCCGCATACCGTGACTCCGACGTCGACGAGATACTCAAGGCGAACAGCGACTGGCACGAGTCCAAGGTCAAGAAGGGCAAGCTCTCGCTCTTCAAGCCCGATCTCGGCGAGGCCTTCTCGCGGGCCGTGCAGGAGCGGATGCTGGGCGGCGGCCGCAAACCGCTGATCCAGTCCTTCGGAATCGAACCGCAGGCCGTGGTCGAGCACTGCCTCGCCGCCACCCGGATCCGCAAGCACCGGGACAGCAAGCTCACCGTCGTGATGTCCGTGTGCGGGCTACTGTTCCTGCCCGGGCTGCTGATCTGGCTGGCGATCTTCCAGGCCAGGAAGTGGATCGGCGAGCAGCAGGACAAGCGCGCCCAGGCCCTGTCCACCGCGCTCCTCGTCGGCGGCGCGGGCGTGCTGCTGATCTTCCTGATCCGGCTGCCCTTCGCCGGGATCGCGGGCCTCTATCTGCGCGCCATGGTCATCGCCCCGGTGATCGGCTGGCTGCTCGCCAAGCAGATATGCGAGCACACGGCCAAGGATCTCAGGGCGCGCTGGGACAGCCTGCTCGCCGGCGGCGGTATCGGCGCGAAGATCCCGGAGGCCGTGCCCAGCGATCCCGGGGACACCGGCGCCGAGGAACTGCGCGCCGCCCTCGAACGGCTCTCGGCCGAGCAGGGGTCCAACTCCGTCTTCTACGCGGGCCCCAAGGGCATCCTCGGCATGGGCACCCGCTGGGGCAGCTGGCAGCTCGCCGAGGAACTGGTGCCGCGGGCCGACAAGGAGATCAACCCGTTCCGCAGCTGGACCGTCATACGGGCGATCCACCGGGAGCTGAGCGAGCTGGAGCGGGGGCCGCTGCACACCGGCGGCTTCCCGGCACCTTCGGTGCGCCACTGGGTCGTCAGCCCCATCGGGGAGAACGCGAAGGAGGTCGCCCGCCCCGAGAGCTCCAAGATCACGACGTCCGACGGTGTGGAGCACGAGACGTTCCTGATCAAGGAGAACGAGATCGAGCGGATCTGCAACGAGCAGCAGTTCAGCAGCGGCGACCGCCACTACCTGGGCGTCCAGTTCCGGCTCTGGGACGGCCAGCTGATCCTCACGATGCTGGTCACCGTGACGGTGCTCGCGCAGACCCTGCGCATCGAGGTGACCGGTCACGCCCTCGGGCCGGTGCACGCCCTGTTCACGACCAAGCCGAAGCCCAAGGTCAAGGAGGTCGCCAAGACCGTCAGGTTCTGGGAGACCAAGGAGATCGCGCAGCCGCTCATGGGCACCATGGACGTGGTGCGCACCGCCGTCCGCGCGCCCTTCACCTGGTATCCGCCGCTCCTGGACTTCCTCGGGGGCAAGCTGGTGCTGCCCGAGCCCTTCGGGCTGCGGCACGCCTGGGCCGACAAGCCCTGGCGGCACCGCTTCATGGCGGACGACGCGCTGCGGGCGGCGACGCCGGTGCTGCGGGCGGTGCACAAATCGGCGATATCCATCCTGGAGGAGAACGACGTGGACACCGAGCGCTTCGGCAGCCGCTCGCTCCTGCTCAGCAATCTGGTCCAGGACGCGGCGCCGCAGAAGGCGGACGTGTACGAGGCGTGAGCCGGGCGGGCGCGCCGCCGAAGCGCGAGCCTGCGGGGCGTTGGCCGAGCCTGCGGGGCGTTGGCCGAGCCTGCGGGGCGTCGGGCGTCGGCCGGGTAGGCGGGCGTCGGCCGGCTGACGCGCCAGGTGGCCGGCGATCAGCCGGCCGGCCAGGCGTCCGCCAGCATCTTGCGGGTCTCGGCGAGGAGCTGCGGCAGGATCTTGGTGTGCCCGACCACCGGCATGAAGTTGGTGTCGCCACCCCAGCGCGGCACGATGTGCTGATGCAGATGGGCCGCGATGCCCGCGCCGGCCACGGTCCCCTGGTTCATCCCGATGTTGAACCCGTGCGCGCCCGAGGCGGACCGCAGCGCGACCATCGCCTGCTTGGTGAGCTCGCCCAGCTCGGCGGTCTCCGCACCGTTCAGCTCGGTGTAGTCGGCCACGTGCCGGTAGGGCACGACCATGAGGTGACCGCCGTTGTACGGATACAGGTTCAGGACCGCGTACACATGCCTGCCGCGCGCGACCACGAGCCCGTCCTCGTCGGACTTCTCCGGAATCGAACAGAAGGGGCAGCCGTCCCCGGCGCCCGGCCCCGTGGGCTTGTTCTCGCCCTGGATATAGGCCATCCGATGAGGCGTCCACAGGCGCTGGAAGGCGTCCTGGATCCCCACTCCGATCTGCTGCTCCGGCTCACTCGTCATGGTGTGCAGCATATGGCTTCGCCCGTTCGGGGCGTGTCGCCGGGGCCCTCCCGCCGACCGCTGCGGCGAAGCTGACCGGATGGAAGACGAGAGCCCGCAGGGGCGCTGGCAGCGGCGCACCGAGATCCCGCTCGCGCTCGCCTCGCTGCTGTTCCTCGGCGCGTACGCGACCCGGGTGCTCGCCCGGGACCTGTCGCAGCCCTGGCGCGATGTCTGCGCGGCGGTCGCCCTCGCCACCTGGGCGCTGTTCGCGGTGGACTACGCGGTGCGCTGGCGGCTGAGCGGCCTCGGCCCGCGCTTCGTCCGCCACAACGGCCTCGACGCCCTGGTGGTGCTCCTGCCGCTGCTGCGCCCGCTGCGCGTCGTCCGGCTTTACGAGGCCGTACAGCAGCGGCGCGGTGAACCCCGCCTGAGCCTGTACGCACGCGTGATGGTGTACGCGGGCCTGTCCGTGGCCCTGCTCGGCTTCGCCGGTGCACTTGCCGTCTACCAGTACGAGCACACGGCCGTGGGCGCGAACATCCGCACCTTCGGCGACGCGGTGTGGTGGACCTGCACCACGCTGTCCACCGTGGGCTACGGCGACAAGGCCCCGGTCACACCCATGGGCCGCCTGATCGCGGTCGGCCTGATGGGCTGCGGCCTCGGCCTGCTCGGCACGGTGGCGGGCTCGTTCTCGTCCTGGCTGATCCAGGTGTTCGCGCGGGAGGACGAGAAGCGCGAGGGACGCGCCGAACGCTGATCACGTCCGTACGCGCCCCTCGATGCCTTGAGGCCCAGCGGTCTCGATGCCCTTCGGCAGGTCTCAGACCTGCGCCCGCTCCTCGACCACCTTCGCGATCTTCGCGATGGCCTCGTCGACCGGGATGCCGTTCTCCTGCGAGCCGTCGCGGTAGCGGAAGGACACCGAACCGTTGTTCATGTCCTCGTCGCCCGCGATGACCATGAAGGGCACCTTGGCCTTCTGCTGGTTGCGGATCTTCTTCTGCATCCGGTCCGAGGAGGAGTCGACCTCGACGCGCAGCCCCTTGGCCTTCGCCTTCTCGGCGAACTCCTGCAGATACTCGACGTGCGCATCCCCGATCGGGATGCCGACGGCCTGCACGGGCGCGAGCCACGCCGGGAAGGCGCCCGCGTAGTGCTCCAGAAGCACACCGAAGAACCGCTCGATGGAGCCGAACAGCGCCCGGTGGATCATCACCGGCTGCTGCCGCGAACCATCGGCCGCGGTGTACTCCAGCTGGAAGCGCTTGGGCTGGTTGAAGTCGACCTGGATGGTCGACATCTGCCAGGACCGCCCGATCGCGTCCTTGGCCTGCACGGAGATCTTCGGCCCGTAGTAGGCGGCGCCACCCGGGTCGGGCACGAGCGGCAGGTTCTGCTTCTCGGCCGCGAGGCGCAGCGCCTCGGTGGCCTCGGCCCAGTCCTCCTCGGTGCCGATGAACTTGTCGGAGTCGTCGCGGGTGGACAGTTCCAGCTCGAACTCGTTGAGGCCGTAGTCACGCAGCAGGTCGAGCACGAAGGTCAGGAGCGTGTCGAGCTCCTGGGGCATCTGCTCCTTGGTGCAGTAGATGTGCGAGTCGTCCTGGGTGAAGCCGCGCGAGCGGGTCAGGCCGTGCACGACGCCGGACTTCTCGTACCGGTACACGGTGCCGAACTCGAAGAGCCGCAGCGGCAGTTCCCGGTAGGAACGCCCGCGGGACTTGAAGATCAGGTTGTGCATCGGGCAGTTCATCGCCTTGAGGCGGTAGTTCTGCTCGTCGAACTCGATGGGCGGGAACATGCCCTCCGAGTAGTGCGGCAGGTGGCCCGAGATCTCGAAGAGCTTCTCCTTCGAGATGTGCGGAGTGTTCACGAACTCGTAGCCGGACCTCTCGTGCGCCTTGCGCGAGTAGTCCTCCATGACCTTGCGGATCACACCGCCCTTGGGGTGGAAGACCGCGAGGCCGGGGCCGAGCTCCTCCGGGAAGGAGAACAGGTCGAGCTCGGAGCCGAGCTTGCGGTGGTCGCGCTTCTCGGCCTCGGCGAGGAACTCCAGGTGCGCCTTGAGTTCGTCCTTCGAGGGCCAGGCGGTGCCGTAGATGCGCTGCAGCTGCGGGTTCTTCTCGCTGCCGCGCCAGTAGGCGGCGGCCGAGCGCATCAGCTTGAACGCGGGGATGACGCGGGTGGTGGGCAGGTGCGGACCGCGGCAGAGGTCCTTCCAGCACAGCTCACCGGTCTTGGCGTCGATGTTGTCGTAGATGGTCAGCTCGCCGGCGCCGACCTCGGCGTCCGCGCCGTCGGCGGCCTGCGCGGCATTGCCCTTGAGGCCGATGAGCTCCAGCTTGTACGGCTCGTCGGCGAGCTCGACCGCGGCGTCCTCGTCGGTGGTAACGCGGCGCGAGAAGCGCTGGCCCCGCTTCTGGATCTCCTGCATCTTCTTCTCGATGCGCTTGAGGTCCTCGGGGGTGAAGGGCTCCTTGACGTCGAAGTCGTAGTAGAAGCCGTCCTTGATGGGCGGGCCGATGCCGAGCTTGGCGTCCGGAAACAGCTCCTGCACGGCCTGCGCCATCACGTGCGCGGTGGAGTGGCGCAGGATGTTCAGGCCGTCCTCGGAGGAGATCTCGACGGGCTCGACCTCGTCGCCGTCCTGCAGCTCGTACGCGAGGTCCTTCAGCTCGCCCGCGAGCCGGGCGGCGACGACGGTGCGCTCGCCGGGGAAGAGTTCCGCGGCGGTGGTGCCCGTGGTCACCACGCGTTCTTCCCGCTCGGAATCGCGTTGGATGATCACACGGACGTCAGACACTGGTCTCTCCTAGCTGAAGGGGTCACGTCGCCGTACGAAGGGCCACGCAGGGGGAATCGTACCGAGCCGACCCCCGCGATCGCGAAACGGATATCGGGCTGCGCGGTCCCCGTGGAAACCGGGTCGCCGCCGTCCCCGTCGCAACGGATCCCAGGCGCCGCCGCAACGGATCTCAGTCGCCGTCGTCCCCGCTGCAGGCCTCCTCGAAGAAGTCGAGATTCTCCTGCAGCGACTTCATCATCCGGTCCCGCACCGCCTCGTCCACCTGCACCGGCACGACATGCGAGGCTCCGGTGAGCCGCCGGAAGCCGCCCCGGCTCTCCAGGCGGCCGCTGACCCGGATCGGCAGTCCGACCAGATGGGCGCTGCCGGCGATCCGGTACGCCTCCTCGTCGAGCCTCAGCCGCACCTGCGGCACATCGGCGCCCGCGAGCACCCTCAGCCGCACGGTCCCGGCGCCGCGCGGCCCGCTGCGCCGCATCCGTACGACGGTCCCGGTGATCCGCACGGACACGGCGGGCTCGGCACGCCGGAACCGGACCCCGGCCTCCCGCAGCACCGGCAGGTCCCCGGGCGAGAACTCGACCGCTTCGGGCCGTGCCGCACAGCCCTCGGGCGCGCCCGCCGCCGGAGCCCAGGCGAAGGCGATCCGCGCGCCCGCGGTACCGCGTACGAGGGCGACGAGCGCCTCGGTCAGCTCCTGGCCGACGCCCGCCTCGACGGCGGTGTCGAAGGCCTCCATCCCGCCGGTGGCCCGCCGGTAGTCGATGGCCTCCCTGGCCGCGTACAGCGCGTGGTGCAGCCGTACGACGAGGGCGCGTCCGCTGTCGACCGGCAAGAACGCGGTCAGTGCGCGGCCGCCGGGCGCGGGTCCGACGAGAAGGTCCCGCAGCGCCGCCTCCGCGGGGCGGCGGTGGCGCGCTCCGTGGTATCCGGCGCGGCAGCGGACGGCGAGGGCCCCGGCGAGGAGCATCCTGCGGGCAGCGCCCGCGAGTTCCTCCGCCGCCTGCCAGGAGGCGGCGCCCGCGGGTCCGGTCGGCACGTCGCGCGACCAGCGGACCTCGTCGCTCGGCACGGCGAGGGCCACCAGGACTTCGCGGGCGGAGGGCGCGGCGCAGCGGGAGAGCGCGAGCAGCGCCTCGTCGAGGAGGTCCGCGCTGTCCGGGAAGGCGCGACTATCCGGTACGAGCAGGCTGGTGGCGTGGCCGTCTTCGGGTGGTGTCCAGCGGGCGTAGCGGCCGGTGCTGCCGCCGCGCCGTCGCCAGCCGTGCCGGTCGAGCAGCTCGCCGAGCACGACGGGGTCGATCCGGGTGGCGTCGAGCGTGGCATCGGCGGCTTCCTGGAAGGCATCGGACCGGAAGGCACCCGTCCGGAAGGCACCGGTGCGGAGGGCGTCGGCCCGGAAGGCGTCTTCCGGATGCGGCCGCGGCGGTTCCTGCGTGGGCCGGTGGTGGCTCGCAGGCGTCATGGTCTGCCTCCCGTCCCGACCCGCGTCATGATCTCGCAGAGCGCCCGGTCGTCGAAGATCCGCGCGGTCGGTATGCGTACGGTGGTCCGGCGCCGGCCTGTGATGCGGTGGCCCGCGAGGTTGATCCAGTAGCAGCAGTGCCGCAGTTCGAGGCGGTCGTGGCTCGCACGCAGCCAGTCGTCCCGGGAGCGCGGCACGAGCATCACCACGAGGATCTTGTGCACCGAGACCGGGGTGCGGGCGAGTTTCGCCAGATGCTCGTTGTCGAGCGTGAACGAGAAGGCGGCGCCCGGTGGGTCGGGGGCGATCTGGTACGTGGCCTTGAGCTGCACCTTGATGGTGACCTCGTCGTCGACCACATGCCCGGGGGCGCTGTGGCTGACATGCCAGTCGATCCCGTTGTCCGGGAACGGCTGCGAGAGCGAGCAGCCCGCGGCGGCCGCGACCGCGTGCAGATATCCCACCTGCAGCGTCTCCATGCAGGCGGTGGTGGCGAGTGAGCCGCGCGGCGGTGCGGTCCGCTCGGGCAGCAGCCCACTCCGCTCGGGCTGCGCGAGCGCCATGGTCAACGCGCCTTTCATCACAGGGCAGTCGGTGAGCCCAGGGTGATCGAAAAGGAGGGGAATCTCCCGTGACGGCCGGTCAGTTCCGTTTTCCGTCACTTGTGTTGTGACCAGTCGGCATACGCGGCAAACGGGCCGGGCATCACCAGGTCGGGGTCGGGGTGGCACAGCATCCGCCGGGAGTGGACAGGGAGTTGCATCGCTATGACGTGCTGGTACGAGGGGTCCCTTGCCGCCTTCGACACCGAGACCACGGGCGTGGACGTGGAGAACGACCGGATCGTGTCGGCCGCGGTCGTCGTCCAGGACTCGGCGGGTGCCCGGGTGCGCACCACGCGCTGGCTGGTCAATCCGGGCATACCGGTGCCCGAGCAGGCCACGGAGATACACGGCCTGACCGACCGGCATCTGCAGCTCAACGGCCGCTGGCCCGCCCCCGTGATGGAGGAGCTGGCCCGCGAGCTGGCGGAACTGTGCGCCTCGGGGCGGCCGCTGGTGGTGATGAACGCGCCGTTCGACCTGACGCTCCTCGACCGTGAGCTGCGCCGCCACCGCGCCTCGTCGCTGGGCGGCTATCTGCGGAACCATCCGTTGTGCGTGCTGGACCCGCGCGTCCTCGACAAGCACCTCGACCGCTACCGCAAGGGTCGCCGCACCCTCTCCGATCTGTGCGAGCACTACGGCGTGGAGCTGAGCGGCGCGCATGACGCGGCCGCGGACGCCCGGGCCTCGCTCGACGTGATCCGCGCGATCGGCCGCCGTTACGCGGCCCGGCTGGAACGGCTCAGTCCGGCGGAGCTGCACTCCCTCCAGGCCGTCTGGCATGCGGCACAGGCCCGCGGCCTGCAGGCCTGGTTCGCCCGCAGCGGCACCGAGGAGGCCGTGGACCCGGCCTGGCCGCTGCGCCCGGAGCTCCCGGCGGCGGCCTGACCTGTCCGCCGACCTCGCGCACGGCATGGGGTGTGGGCGGCGAAGCCCCCACAACGCGCGGCGAAGCCGCGCAGAAAACGGCGAAGGGAGCCCTGTCCGCGCATTTCGCGGACAGGGCTCCCTTCGCCTGAGCGTGGGCGATACTGGGTTCGAACCAGTGACCTCTTCGGTGTGAACGAAGCGCTCTCCCACTGAGCTAATCGCCCGGGAACGCACTGAACCATACAGGTCATGGCGGCCGAGGTTCAAACTCGTTCCAGGTAGGCGGCCAGTCCGCGCCGTCCGCTGCGCATCATGAGCGCGTGGTTGAGCAGGAACACCGGCCGCCCGGGCACTGCGAACCACCGCATCAGACCCCGCCGTACCTCCACTTCCTGTTCGTAGACCGCACGCGAACCGCCGTCGTACGGGGTGACGGTCCAGCGGGCCCACCCGTGCAGGTCGCCGCTCGCGGCCACTTCGAGCACGCCCGCCGCGGGATCGTTCCGCGTGGAGCGGACGGTGACGAGCAGCTCGTACGGCAGGAAGGCCCGGATCCGTACGACGCCGGTGATCTCGTCGTGCCGGATGGTCTCGCGGATCTGGCGCCACCAGACGGGGTAGGGCTCCACCGCCTCCAGCACCCGGAACACCGCCTCCGGTGCGGCCGGCAGGTCCCATACGCTGCGGAAGCGGTAGTGGCTCCAGTCCATGCCACCAGTGTCCCGCGCGGCAGGTACTCAGGGGCGGATTGAGTACCTGCGCCCATCCGCACCCCTGTGGCGCGGACCACACTGCCCGTATGACGAGCATTCCGCCACCGGTCGAGGAACTGCGCATCATCGACCACGAAATGGCCCGACTGGACGCCCGCAGGGCCCAGTTGCTGGCCCGCAGGGCCTGGCTGGTCGGCATTCTGCAGCAGACCCCGCCCGCAGCACCCGGTCACCCGCCGCACGCGGGCGCCTGGGCGCCGCCGCGTGCGGCCGCCGGAACACCTCCCCACCCGGCCGGTGGGGCTCCGCAGGCCGGGCAGCACCCGCGGTCCGTACGGCCGGAGGCCGCGCCGCCCGGTGTGCAGAACGTGCTGCTCGTGCTCGGCGGCATCCTCCTCGCGATCGGCGCCATCGCGTTCACGGTGGTGAGCTGGGGCGCCATGGGCATCGGCGGCCGCAGTGCGGTGCTCGCCGCGCTCACGCTCGGTGCGCTGGGCCTGCCCGCGGTGCTGCTGCGCCGCGGTCTGACCGCGACGGCCGAGGCGATCGCGGCCGTCGGACTGCTCCTGACGGTCCTCGATGCCTACGCCCTGCATGCCGTGGCCCTGCCGGATGCCAATCCGCTCGGCTACGCGGCCGTGGCCGCCGCGGTCCTTGCCACGCTCTGGACGGCCTACGGTCTGCTCCTGCCGCGCCTGCGACTGCCCGCGCCCGCGGGTGTGGCCACGGCCCAACTCCCGCTGCTCCTCTGGTGGGCGGCCTCTGGCACGGGTCTGCTCGCGCTCAGCACCGCGCTGCTCCTCACGGCGGCCGGGTCCACGGCCGCCGCGCTGTTCGTCACGCGCGGTCCGCTGCGGGTCACGGCCGCCGTGGGTGCCACCGCGACGGGCGGCTTCGGGTTGCTCGCGGCGACCGGGGTGGCCCTCGGCGCCCAGACCACGGCGGCCGCGGGTGAAGCCGCGGCTCCGCTCCTGTTCGCCGCCGTGATCGCTCTCTGGGCGGCCTGGCGCGCCCCGCGTACGGAGGTGGCGACCGGTGCGGCGGCCGTGGCGGCGGCGGCCGTGCTCCTCGCGGCCGGCGGTGTACTGCGGACGTCCCTGCCGGGCGACTGGCCGGTGGTCGCGCTGCTCCTGTGCACCACGGCGCTGCTGCCGCTGGTACGCGGCGGTCTGCCGCAGTCGGTACGGCGGGGCCTGGCCGGCACGTGCGCCGGTGCGTACGCGCTGGCCCTGACCTGGTCGCTGCCCGCGATCAGCACGGCGGTGCTCGGTAGGGCGGAGCAGCTGACCGGTGTCTGGGCAGGTCCGGTGGCGCGGCAGGTGACGCCGGGGGCCGACGGGCTCGCCGTCGTGGCGGTCCTGCTGATCGTCGGGGGTGTCCTGGCGGGCGCGTACGGTCTCGGCGAGGGCCACAGTTGGCGTACCGCGGCGGCGGTCGGCGCGGCGGCGGTCCTCTGGTCCGCGCTCACGGTCCTGCCCCTGGCCCTCCGCCTCCCCCACACCACCGAACTCACCGCACATCTGCTCCTCTCGGCCGTCTCGCTCGCCGCAGCCGTCCAGTCGGCCCGCCGCACCCCACCGCTCACACCCGCCGCCCAGGCCCTGGCCGTCACCGCCCTGACCGGCTTCTTCGCCTCCGCCTTCGCCGCGATGCTGCTCGCCCTTGCCTCGGAGGCGGCCACCCTGCTGGGCCTCGGCGTCCTGCTCACCCTCGGGATCGCCGCCACGGCCCTGCACCCGTCCGGCGAGCGGCAGTCCGTCCTCGCCGTCACGACCGTCGTCCTGGCGGCCGCCCTCGCCCTGGCCGTCCCCGCGGCGCTCGATGTCCCGGTCCACCGGAGCGCCTTCGCGCTTCTTGCCGTCCCGGCGGCCACGGCTCTCCTCGCGGCCCGGCTGCCCGCCAGGCCGTACACGCTCCCCGTGGAACTCGCGGGCGCGGCAGCGGGGCTGCTGGCCCTGGCGCTCGCGGCGACCGACGCTCCCGCGCTGTCCCTGGCGCTCGCCCTGTCCGGAGTGATCGCCGCGGGCACCGCGCTGCGCGCGGACCGCCGCCCCGTGGCCGCGTACACCGCCGGTGCCCTGTTCCTCCTCGCCACCTGGGTACGCCTGGCGGCCTCGGGCATCGCCACCCCGGAGGCGTACACCCTGCCCGCGAGCCTCCCGGCGCTCGCGATCGGGCTGCTTCGCCGCCGCAGGGATCCCGAGTCCTCCTCGTGGTCGGCCTACGGCCCCGGACTCTCCCTGACGATGCTCCCGAGCCTCGTCGCGGCCTGGGACGATCCGCACTGGCTGCGCCCGCTGCTGCTCGGCTGCACGGCCCTCGTGGTCACGCTGCTCGGCGCCCGCCACCGGCTGCTGGCCCCGCTCTCGCTCGGCGGCGGCACGCTGGTCCTGGTCGCGCTGCACGAACTCGCCCCGTACGTGGTGCAGGTCGTCGGTGCGCTCCCGCGCTGGCTGCCGCCCGCCGCCGCCGGAATGCTGCTGCTCGCGGTGGGTGCGACATACGAACAGCGGCTGCGCAATGCGCGCCGGCTGCGCGAACTCCTCGGCCGCATGCACTGATCGGGTGTCAAATACTGATCGGGTGTCAAATACACCGGCTGCCCGGCGGATTCCGTCGAAAGGCACCAGACACAAACGCCGACGGCCCGCAAAAACCAAGAAGTCCGCGAGATACGGAATCTCGCGGACTTCTTGTCCGGGTGGGCGATACTGGGTTCGAACCAGTGACCTCTTCGGTGTGAACGAAGCGCTCTCCCACTGAGCTAATCGCCCGGGCGCTGGAAGAACCTTACCGCACGTCAGCGGCTGCCCGGACCACCCCCGGCAGCCATCGGCCGCCGTCCCCCGCACCGGCCGCTCGCCCGCCTTCCGGGTCAGCCGATCGCTCGTCCGTTCACTCGTCGATCTTCCACGGCATGGTGAAGCCGAACTTCCACAGGTAGATACCGCACAGCACCCCGACGATCACCAGGCCGACGCTCGTCAGGATGAGGTTGCGGCGGCGCACCCTCGGCTCGAGCGCGCGCTGTGCCGCCTCTGTGACCTTGCGCTTCGTCCAGCGCAGCACCAGCTGGGCCCAGACGAACTCGGTCGCCCAGATCGCCATGCCGGCGAAGATCACGACCCAGCCGGGACCGGGCAGCGGCAGCATGATCACGCCGGTCACGACGACGACCAGGCCGATGACGAAGATCCCCACCTGCCAGCTGATGTGCAGCGCCCTGCGCGCCTTGATGAAATCCGGCGCCTTCGAGCCGAGCTGCTCGTCGGCCTGCCTCGTGTCCTGCGGTTCGCGGTCCCCGCGAACCGCCGCGGCGACGGTTTCGTCGCGCTCGTCACTCCCCGTATTCATGGCGCTGAACATTACCGGACGGAAACCATTCACCGGAATGGCTCAGCAGTACGAACCAGGACCCCGCTGCACGAGCGACCAAAATCGACTCAAAACCCTCAGAGGGGTTTACAACGGCACCGTAGGTGGCATGTCGATTTCGCCGACGTGCGAATCCCCGAGCGCACACTGAGCGAAAGGCCCTGGCGCTTATGAACACCACGGTCAGCTGCGAGCTGCACCTGCGCCTCGTTGTGTCGAGCGAGTCCTCACTGCCTGTACCCGCAGGACTGCGGTATGACACGGCCGATCCCTACGCCGTGCACGCAACCTTCCACACCGGAGCGGAGGAGACCGTCGAGTGGGTCTTCGCCCGCGATCTCCTCGCCGAGGGGCTGCACCGCCCCACAGGCACCGGTGATGTCCGTGTCTGGCCGTCCCGCAGTCACGGTCAGGGCGTCGTCTGCATCGCCCTGAGCTCCCCGGAAGGTGAGGCCCTGCTCGAGGCCCCGGCGCGGGCCCTGGAGTCGTTCCTGAAGCGGACCGACGCCGCGGTGCCACCAGGCACCGAACACCGTCACTTCGATCTCGATACGGAGCTCTCACACATCCTGGCCGAGAACTGAGCCAGTCCGGGAGCAGCCCGGCACCGTCCACTCGGGGAGACGGTCCGGGCGCCGACAACCGCATACAGGCAGACACGGCGCCGTCGCCGCGGGAACGTCCGCGGCGACGGCGCCGTTGTCGTATTCGTAAGGCATGTCTCCCGCGGTCCCGGGCAGGCGGCCAAGGTCCTCCGGAGGGCAGCCGCTAGCATCGGCCAGCAACCGGCGGGCAGCAGTCCGGCCTTCATCGCAGGGAGCGAATGTGCTGATCACCCACGACACCCGCTGCGCGCTCGACGTCGTGGTCGCTCTGGTGAACACGGCAGCCGACGACGGGGGTCCCGACGGGGACGACCGTCTGTGCGTGGTGCCGGATCTCCAGGAGTTCGTGCGGGAGCATGACATCAGTGACGTGGGCACGCTGACCGAGCGTGACCTCGCGGCGGTACGCAGCGTCCGCGAGCGGTTCTGCGCGGTCTTCGCCGCCGAGGACGCGGCCGAGGCGGCGGCGCTGATCAACGAGCTGGTGGCGGGCGCGGGCACCACACCGCGGCTGACCGACCACGACGGCTTCGACTGGCATGTGCACTACTTCGCGCCCGGCGCCTCGGTCGCCGACCATCTCGCCGCCGACTGCGGGATGGCCCTCGCGTTCTTCGTGGTCGCGGGCGAGCAGGAGCGGCTCAGGCGCTGCGAGGCGCCGGACTGCCGGCGCGCGTTCGTGGATCTGTCCCGCAACCGTTCGCGGCGCTACTGCGACAGCCGTACGTGCGGGAACCGGCTCCATGTCGCCGCGTACCGCGCGCGGCGCAAGGAAGCGGCGAGCTGATCCTCCGCCCGGGCGGCGCGCGGTCCGCCGGAGCGGGAGGAGGCGCGGTCCGCCGGAGCAGGGAGAAGGCGCGGTCCGCCGGAGCAGGAAGAAGACGCGGTGCGTCAGAGCAGGAAGATGTCGTGCACGGCTGCCGCCAGGAGCAGGCAGCCGATCACCCCGAGGAAGATCATCAGGGGTGGCTGGGACAGCGCGAACAGGCAGCCGCGCTGCTCGGCGGCGGGCGCGGGAGGCGTCGGCACGGGCGGCGCATGCACCGGCGGCTTCGGCGGGTTCGCGGGCGGTACGGGGGCCTGGCCCGGGGTGCTGTTCATCTCGGGGCGATGATGGCGCACCGCCGGGGACGCGGAACGCTCAACACGCCAACAGATGTGGGGAGTTCGCCGGTTCGCGTATACCTATGCGGGCAGCCGTTACCGAACACCGGACCGTTGTGCGCGCTTGCGCATCGGGGCCCTGCCGTTACGCTCGGGACGCTCAGATGCCGTGCTTCTTGAGGATCGCCTCGATGTCGCTGAAGTCCTCGGCGGGCTCCGCCGGTTCGGCGGCCTTCGGCTTGGCGGCGGGCCGGGCCCCGGTGCGGCCCGCGCCGAGCGAGGGGGCCGATGCCTTGGGCTCGACGGCCTCGCTGCGGCCCGCCTTGGCGGCCTTGCGCTCCTTGCGCCCCTCGACGCCCGAGCGCCGCTCGACCGCGCGGCTGGTCATGAACAGCACCCAGGAGAGGCCGAGGATGCCGACGCCGACCCAGGTGGCCGGCTCGAAGACCAGGTCCGAGAGCCATTCGACGACTCCGGTCATCACGAGGCCGACCGGGATCAGGGAGTAGGCGGCGATCCTGGTCGCGGCGAGGAAGCGCTTGCGGTACGCGGTGATCGCGGCGATGCCCAGGCCTGCCGCGGACACGGCGGAACAGATGGTCTCGGCAAGCATCCGGTCCTCCAGCAAGGGGTGCGGTCTCGGCGGTGTCTCCCTCCATCCTGCACCGTCCACGGCCCCCGGGGCCACGGTCCGCGGCGACGTCAGGGAGAACTCGGGGTCGATCTCCTCCGCAGGTCCGGGTCGGGACGCTGCGGGTGCGGACTGGGACGGTGCGAGTCCGGATCGGACCGGTGCGGGTCCGGATTGGGCCGGTGTCCGCGCGGCTGGAAGACTGGCCCCATGAGCGACTCCGCCCCCGCACACCCCGTCCGTCCCGTGCTCGACGTCTGGTGCGAGCTCCAGTGCCCCGACTGCCGCACCGCCCTCGGCGACCTCCGCGCCCTGCGGGAGCGCTACGGGGACCGTATCGACGTACGGCTGCGTCATTTCCCGCTGGACAAGCACAAGCACTCGTACGCGGCCGCGCAGGCCGCCGAGGAGGCGGTGGAGCAGGGGCAGGGCTGGCCCTTCGTGGAGGCGGTGCTTGCGCGCGTCGAGGACTTCGAGTCCGCGGGCGAGCGGCTGCTCGTCGATGTGGCGCGTGAACTCGGCCTGGACGCCGATGAATTCGACACGGTTCTCGTCGACGGCCGGCACACCCTGATCGTCGATGCCGACCAGGCCGAGGGCAAGGCCATCGGCGTGACCGGCACCCCCACGTACGTCATCGGCGGCGAGCGCCTCGACGGCGGCAAGAGCCAGGAGGGGCTGCGCGAGCGGATCGAGACGATCGCGGACCGGCTGCTCAGCGAAGGCGCCTGAGGACGGCGGCCCGCCGAGCCTCACAGAGGCTTGTACATGCTGTACGACGTGGGACGGTAGCCCAGCGACTCGTACAGCCTGAGGGCCGGGGCGTTGTCCGCGCAGACGTTCAGTGCGATGCGCTCCGCCCCGGCCGCCCTGGCCTCCTGCTCGGCGAGGAGCATCAGGGAGCGGCCGTGCCCCCGGCCGCGGAACGCCTCCCCCACCTGCACCCAGTGCACGTACCGGCCCGTCTCCACGCCCGCGGACCAGACGGTGCCCGCGACCTCGTCGCCGTCCAGGACACAGGTGATCCACACGTCCGGGGTGCCGAGGCCCTCGGGCAGCAGGCGGGCGTGGACGCTCTCCGATCTGGCGCGGGCCTGCTCCGGGGTGAGGCCGCGTCCGGTCCACATCCGCAGGTAGTCGGCCTTGCTCGCCTCCAGCCAGGCCGGGAACTCCTCCTCGGTCATCGGACGGGCGCGGCAGTCCGCCGGCAGGTCCGGGACCAGTCCGTCGAGGCTCTTGGCCAGCTGCCGGTTGCGCTCGGAGTAGCCGAGGGCGGTGGCCAGGCGCAGCGCGGCCTTCGCATCGGCGGGTATCCGGGCCTCCACGCGCGTGCAGCGCCAGCCGCGCAGCACCTCTTCGGCCGCGAGCGCGGCCACCGTGCCGCGGCCGCGTCTGCGGTCCGCCTCGTCGATGCGCAGCGAGCCGATCCGGCCCACCTCCGGCCCGTACGGGGGATCGGTGGCCAGTTCGATCGCGCCGACGGGCCGGCTGTTCACACACACCTGGTACGGGCGGGAACGGGCGCCGTCGGCGCTGCGGTGGAGCGGCGCGGTGGGCCGCAGGGTGGTGGTCATCACACGAGTTCTACCCACCGCCCGCGCGCCGCGTCACCACCTCGACGAAACGCAGCGCACGGATCCTGCGGAAAGCGAGTCACAGGTCCCTGGGGAAGGCGACTCACGGATCCCTGCGGAACGCGGCTCACGGGTCCCCGGGGAAGGCGGCTCACGGGTCCAGGTCGTCGGCGGCGCGCTCGTCGAAGAGGCGCATCGCCTTCGCGGTCACCGGCCCGGGGACGAGTTCGCGGTCGTCGACGCGGTGCACGGCCTGGATGTCGCGCAGGGTGGAGGTCAGGAAGATCTCGTCGGCGCGGGCCAGAACGTCGAAGGGCAGATCGGTCTCCTTGGCGCCGGTCCACTCGACGGCGAGGGCCCGGGTGATGCCGGCGAGGCAGCCGGAGGCGACCGGCGGCGTGTGGATCTCGCCGTCGAGCACGACGAAGACATTGGAGCCGGTGCCTTCGCAGAGCCGGTCGACCGTGTTCGCGAACAGCGCCTCGGTGGCGCCCCGCTGGTGCGCGTGGGCGAGGGCGACGACGTTCTCCGCGTACGAGGTGGTCTTCAGGCCGGTCAGCGCGCCCCGCTCGTTGCGCGTCCACGGCACGGTGACCACGGCGGTGCTGTCCGGGCGGCGCCCTGTCTCGCCGAGGGCGACGACGAGCGTCTGGCCCGCGTCGCCGCGGTCTGAGCCGAGCGGGGAGAGCCCGCCGGTGTAGGTGATGCGCAGCCGGCCGAGCGGCATCGGATTGGCCTCGGTGACGGCGGCGCACGCGCGGCGCACCTCGTCGAGGTCGGGCTCGGGCAGACCGAGGCCGCGGGCGGAGCGCGCGAGCCGGTCGAGGTGCCGGGTCAGCGCGAAGGGGCGGCCGTCGACTGCCTTCAGCGTCTCGAAGACGCCGTCGCCGACGGTCAGTCCGTGGTCGAGGACGGAGACCCGCGCCTCGTCGGGTTCCTGCAGGCCGCCGTCGAGCCAGATCTTCACGCGTCGTTCCCTCCGAGTGCGCCGTACGGTCCGAGTGCGCCGTACGTTCCCGATGCTACGGCCAGCAGGCGGGAGGCCTTCAGCTCGGTCTCCCGCCATTCGCGTTCGGGGTCGGAACCCCAGGTGATGCCCGCTCCGGTGCCGAAGCGGAGCACGCCTTCGGCCCGGTCGATCCAGAACGTACGGATCCCCACCGCGAGTTCCCCCGTGCCCCGGTCTGCGTCGACCCAGCCGATGCCGCCGCAGTACGGCCCGCGCGGCGCCGTCTCCAGGGACTCGATGATCCTGAGGGCACTGGACTTGGGCGCCCCGGTGACCGAACCGGGCGGGAAGGTGGCGTCGAACAGCTCGGGCCAGCCCGCCCCTTCGGGCAGTTCACCGCGCACCGTGGAGACGAGGTGCACGAGCCCCGGATGCTTCTCGACCACGCACAGTTCCGGCACGGTCACGGAACCGGTGGCGCATACCCGGCCGAGGTCGTTGCGCACGAGGTCGACGATCATCACGTTCTCGGCGTGGTCCTTCTCCAGGAGGTCCGCCTCGGTGTGTCCCGTGCCCTTGATCGGTCCCGACTCGACGATCCGCCCGCTGCGGCGCAGGAACAGCTCCGGGGACGCGGTGGCTGTCTCCACGCCGTACTGCGGCAGGCGGATCGTTCCTGCGTACGGGGCGGGGTTCCCGTGCGCGAGCTCGGCCGTGAGGGCGTCCACGTCGGCCTCGGGCGCGACGGGTGCGCTCAGGACGCGGCAGAGATTGGCCTGGTAGACCTCGCCGGCCGCGATGTGCTCGCGGATCCGCCGTACGCCCGCGATGTAGGCCGCGCGGTCCAGGGAGGTGCTCCACGCCTCGGGAGCCGGACCGCGCCAGCGCCCCGTGCGTACGGGAGGGGCCTCGCGCACGTCCCCGAAGCGGGCGCAGACGAGACCGCCCTCGAAGTCGGCCGAGACGGCCCAGAAGCCGCTGGAGTCGAGGGCTGCGGGATCACTGGTGACATCGCGCAGATCGGTGGCGATGCGGCCGCCGAGGCGGGCCATGGGAGCGGGGTGGTGCACGGCTGCGAGTCTATGACCGGCACTCCCGGGGCGCCCCGGGGCGGCCGTGAGCGGGTCTCAGGGCAGCACGCTGCGTAAACGAGTTTTTGTACTGGCCCTGGAATCCGCTACAGTTCAACACGTCGCCGGGACGCGCAAGCGCCCCGAGAGACAGGCGAACGTAGCTCAGTTGGTAGAGCGCAACCTTGCCAAGGTTGAGGTCGCGAGTTCGAACCTCGTCGTTCGCTCGGAAGAGCAGGGGGATCATCCCGAACCCCCGACACTCCTGGTGGAGTGGCCGAGAGGCGAGGCAACGGCCTGCAAAGCCGTCTACACGGGTTCAAATCCCGTCTCCACCTCCAAGCGCGATTAGCTCAGCGGGAGAGCGCTTCCCTGACACGGAAGAGGTCACTGGTTCAATCCCAGTATCGCGCACGCATGACAACTGAAGATCTTGGTCCTTGATCCGGTCCACCGGATCGTACGGACCCCCGCGCGATTAGCTCAGCGGGAGAGCGCTTCCCTGACACGGAAGAGGTCACTGGTTC
>NZ_JBLMKT010000128.1:0-731 GCF_047779955.1 Streptomyces lothianensis
GGTCATGTCCGCGACCCACAGCTGATCGGGCCGGGAGGCGGTGAAGTCGCGGTCGACCAGGTCAGGTGGACGCGGCGCCGACGGCTCCGGAACCGTGGTGCGGCGGCGCCGGCCACGGATGACGCCCTCCAGGCCCAGCTCGGCCATCAGCCGCTCGACCGTGCAGCGGGCCACGACGACGCCTTTGCGCCGAAGCGCGCGGGTGATCCGGCGGGCGCCATAGGTGCCGCCCGACTCCGCGTGAACCTCTTCGATGAGCGGCATCAACTGCTCGTCGCGGAGCCGGCGGGCCGACTTCGGCCGCTTCTTGCGGGCGAAGTACGTCGATGGCGACAGCTGAAGCACCCGGCAGACGGGATCGACCCCGAGACCTCTGTCACGCAGGTGGTCGATCACCTGCTCGGCCTCGTCCGGGGACGGTCGATCTCCTGGGCAAAAAACACCGACGCGGCCTTGAGGATCTCGTTCGCCCGCCGCAACTCGGCATTCTCTTTGCGAAGTTGCCTGAGTTCGTCCTGATCGGCGGAGGTCAGCCGGTCGTCGCGTTCACCCCGGTCGGCCTCGGCCTGGCGGACCCAGCCTCGCAGGGCCTCCTTGTGGATGCCCAGATCCTTCGCGACGTGCGCGATCGGGCGGCCGGTGCTGCGGACCTCACGGATCGCGCGCTCCCGGAGTTCGTCCGGGTACTTACGTGGTGCAGGCATGGTGCTCGTGGATCTCCTTCGCCAGGA
>NZ_JBLMKT010000129.1:0-718 GCF_047779955.1 Streptomyces lothianensis
GCCGGCCCCAGTGAACTTCGCTGAATCAGTGAGGGTGATGGGTGGTTGGTCGTTGTTTGAGAACTGCACAGTGGACGCGAGCATCTGTGGCCAAGTTTTTAAGGGCGCACGGTGGATGCCTTGGCACCAGGAACCGATGAAGGACGTGGGAGGCCACGATAGTCCCCGGGGAGTCGTCAACCAGGCTTTGATCCGGGGGTTTCCGAATGGGGAAACCCGGCAGTCGTCATGGGCTGTCACCCGCTGCTGAACACATAGGCAGTGTGGAGGGAACGAGGGGAAGTGAAACATCTCAGTACCCTCAGGAAGAGAAAACAACCGTGATTCCGGGAGTAGTGGCGAGCGAAACCGGATGAGGCCAAACCGTATGCGTGTGAGACCCGGCAGGGGTTGCGTATACGGGGTTGTGGGATCTCTCTTTCACGGTCTGCCGGCCGTGAGACGAGTCAGAAACCGTTGATGTAGGCGAAGGACATGCGAAAGGTCCGGCGTAGAGGGTAAGACCCCCGTAGTCGAAACGTCAGCGGCTCGTTTGAGAGACACCCAAGTAGCACGGGGCCCGAGAAATCCCGTGTGAATCTGGCGGGACCACCCGTTAAGCCTAAATATTCCCTGGTGACCGATAGCGGATAGTACCGTGAGGGAATGGTGAAAAGTACCGCGGGAGCGGAGTGAAATAGTACCTGAAACCGTGTGCCTACAAGCCGTGGGAGCGTCG
>NZ_JBLMKT010000130.1:0-621 GCF_047779955.1 Streptomyces lothianensis
TCGCGTACAGCTCGAACACCTCGGTCAGCGACTGGGCCATCGACCAGCCGTCCCAGATCACGTGATGACTTGTCAGCACGAGGGCATGACGCTCGTCCCCGAGCCTGACCAGGGTGACCCGCATCATCGGCGGTGCGGCCGGATCGAATCCCTGCCGGCGGTCGGTGTGCAGCAGTTCGTCGATCCGGCGCTTCTGCGTCCGCTCGTCAGGGGTGTCGGTGAAGTCCAGTTCGCGCCACGGCAGGGTGACCTCGGCCGGGATCACCTGCACCGGCTTCCCGGAGCGCCGCCCGACGAAGGCGGCCCGCAGCGCGACGTGGCGGTTCAGCAACTGCTGGAACGCGGCGCGCAGCGCCTCCTTGTCCAGCGCGCCGTTCAGCGCCAGCGGCGCCTGCATGACGTACGGGTCCGCCTTGCCCTCGTCGTAGAAGACGTGGAAGAGCAGTCCCTCCTGGAGCGGCGTCAGCGGCCAGATCTCCTGCACCGGTGCAGGAGAGGCCACCTCCGCCTCGATGTCCGCACGTTCCTGTGCGGTGAGCGGCAGGAGTGGCCGGGCGGAGTGCGTTTCGGGGTTGGTGAGGGTGGTGGTGGTTTCGGCGAGGGTGGCGGGGGTTTTGTTGG
>NZ_JBLMKT010000082.1:0-619 GCF_047779955.1 Streptomyces lothianensis
CGTCGAGTCCGAGGATTTCGGCGAAGAGGTTGCAGAGGATTGTTTCGTGGGTGGTGCGGGGGGCGCGGCCGGGGTTGGTGGTGTGGGTGGGGGCGGGGAGGGCTTTGTGGTCGAGTTTTCCGTTGGGGGTGAGGGGGAGGGTGTCGAGGGTGATGAAGGCGGAGGGGATCATGTATTCGGGGAGGTGTTTCCCGATGGCTGTGCGGAGGGTTTCCGGGGTGGTGTCCGGGTTGGTGGTGTCCGGGTTGGTGTCGGTGACGATGTAGGCGGTGATGCGTTTGTCGCCGGGGCGGTCTTCGCGTACGACTGCTGCTGTTTGGGTGATGCCTGGGCAGGTGCCGAGTGCGGCTTCGATTTCGCCGAGTTCGATGCGGAAGCCGCGTATTTTCACTTGGTGGTCGATGCGGCCGAGGAATTCGAGTTGGCCGTCGGGAAGCCAGCGGGCCATGTCTCCGGTGCGGTACATGCGGGTGCCGGGTGTGCCGAAGGGTGAGGCGATGAATCGTTCTGCTGTTTGTGCGGGGCGTCCGAGGTATCCGCGGGCGAGGCCGGTTCCGGCTACGTAGAGTTCGCCGGGTACTCCTACGGGTACGGGTTGCAGTGCCGCGTCGAGCACGTA
>NZ_JBLMKT010000131.1:0-618 GCF_047779955.1 Streptomyces lothianensis
ACCGCACGGGTGACCAGCCGTCAGCCCCTACGACACCACGAGTTCAACCTCAGTATTCGATCCTGATTGCTAGTGCGAAAAGCAGGTCTGGATGAAGCATCGGTCTCTGCGGAGTCGAAGCGGTGTCCAGCAGGTGCCGACCCGTGAGATCAGCCAGGAGGTCCTCGCTGACCGAAGCGCGTGGACGGTGGGGGTCGAGGTGATGCTGCAAGGTGTCCACGACGGGGACCGCCTGGCCGTGCGGCAGGGCGAGGTCCGTCGGCAGACCGATCACGGTGAGCAGCTCAGCACGTTAGTGCGTGCTCAACAGGCTTGGTGAGGAGGTGAGTTGGAGGATCTCTTTCATGCGTGGGCGATGTTGGTCGGTCGGTGCGGGTGGCGAGGTGGCATCGACCCTCGGACGGGTGCAGCGGGCGCGGTGGTGCCAGTCGGGGCCGGGCGGAAGAAGGCCGAGGGCAGGGACGTCCACCGCGGCATCATGGGCAAGGTCTGTGAGCCGGTGGCCGAAGGAGTTGCTGAACAACAGGAAGTGATCTTGCGCCTGCTCTGAGCGGCGGAAGCGAAGAGCCGTGCGCAGCACGGGGCGGGCGCGGGGCGGAACAGCGTAGACCGCGGCGG
>NZ_JBLMKT010000132.1:0-589 GCF_047779955.1 Streptomyces lothianensis
GAAACCCCACCCACCACCACACCCCAAACCAACCAAACCAACCAACCCACCACCGGTACCCCGTCGGCCCCGGCAGTGCCCTGGGTGGTCTCAGCGAAGACCCGGTCGGCCCTCGCGGCCCAGGCGCGCGCGCTCCACGCGCGGCTGCAGAAGCAGCCGGAACTGGACGTACGCGATGTGGCGTTCTCGCTCGCGACCAGCCGCAGCGCCCTGGAGTACCGGGCCGCCGTCGTCGGCGACGACCGGGCCGAGCTGCTCAGAGGCATCAAGGAGCTGGCCGAGTCGGACATGGCGGCGGACGTCGTCCTCGGCCATGCCCGACCGGGCCGACAGGTGGCGTTGCTCTTCTCGGGTCAGGGCTCGCAGCGGGCCGGGATGGGCCGCGAGCTGTACGACAACTTCCCTGTCTTCGCGGAGGCTTTCGATGCGGTGTGCGCGCAACTCGACAGGCATCTGGACCGTTCGGTCAAGGAGGTGGTGTTCGACGCGGAGTCGGACCTCCTCGACCAGACGATGTTCACCCAGGCGGGTCTCTTCGCCGTCGAGGTGGCGCTGTTCCGGCTGATGGAGCACTGGGGCATCACCCCGG
>NZ_JBLMKT010000133.1:0-581 GCF_047779955.1 Streptomyces lothianensis
ACCGGCGCCGACCCGCACGCCATCCGGCGGCTGGGCCGCAGCCGCCTGGCCGCCCTGCTGATCCGGCACAGCCGCGGAGCCTGGCGCGAAGACCACGCCGAACGGATCATGGGGGCCGCCCGGCAGACTCTCAAGCTGTGGCCCGACGGCGCCCTGGACTTCGCCGAACTCGCCGAGGACATCGCCAGTGAGGCCCACCTGGCCGCCCACCTGAACACGCAGATCACAGCCCTGGAAGACCGGATCGCGGTCCTCTACGAGGAAGCAGACCCCGGCCAGGTCATCGTCTCAGGACCCGGCTTCGGCATCACCACGGCCGCGGGCATCCTGGGCAGACTCGGAGATCCGAACCGCTTCGCCAGCCTGGCCGGCATCCGGGCCTTCACCGGCCTGGTCCCCCGCCTCAGCCAGTCCGGACTGACCGGCCGAAGCGGACCGCCCACCCGCCAGGGCGACCCCGGACTGCGCGAGACCCTGTTCAAGGCCGCGGACATCGCCCGGCACGTCGATCCCACCCTGGCCGCCCGCTACTACGACCTCGTCGCCAACAAGGGCAAACACCACAACTCCGCCCTCTGCAC
>NZ_JBLMKT010000134.1:0-569 GCF_047779955.1 Streptomyces lothianensis
GGCCAGCTTGACGAGGGTGACCCGCATCAACGGCGGGGCCACCGGATCGAAACGCGCCGACCGGTCCGCGTCGAGGAGGGACCGCAGACGCTGCTCACGCTCGGATTCCTCGGCGATACCGGTCAGGTCGACCTCGTGCCAGGGCACCGTCACCTCGGCCGGGATCACCTGCACCGGTTCCCCCGAGCGGCGCACCAGGAAGCCGGCCCGCAGATTGGGATGGCGGCGCACGAGTGCCTGCACGGCGGTGCGCAGCGCCTCGGCGTCCACGTCCCCGGTCAACGTGAGAGGCATCTGGCTCAGATACGGGTCGGTGGACTCACCGGCGCGAAGGGACGTTCCGCCGCCCGCGCCCGGTCCGTCGTAGAGCGTGTGGAAGAGGAAGCCCTCCTGGAGCGGCGTCAGCGGCCAGATCTCGTCCAGCGGTCCGGCCCCGGCGAAGGCCGCGTCGACCTCCGACCGCCCCTCGGCGTCCAGCTCCACCAGCGGCCCCCGTTCGGTGGGCTCGACGTGGTCGGGGTTGGTGAGGGTGGTGGTGGTTTCGGCGAGGGTGGCGGGGGTTTTGTTGG
>NZ_JBLMKT010000135.1:0-545 GCF_047779955.1 Streptomyces lothianensis
ACCGTGTCGCCGGTGTGGGTGGCGAGGGCGGGTCGGGGGTGGTCGAGGGGGAGTTCGATGAGTTCGGGGATGCCGGTGAGTTGGTCGTGCCAGAAGGTGAGCTGTTGGTTCAGGAGGCTGTCGGGGTCGTCTTCCGAGCCGAGGACTTCCTGTTGCCACAGGGTGTAGTCGGCGTACTGGACTTCGAGTTCGGTCCAGTCGGGTGCGGTGCCGTTGTGGCGGGAGGTGTAGGCGCGGGTCAGGTCGTGCAGGAGGGGGCCGGTGGACCAGCCGTCGGCGACGATGTGGTGCATCAGGAACAGCAGGACGTCGCGTGCGCCGTCCACGCGGAACAGGGTGACGCGCAATGGCAGTTCGGATTCCAGGGCGAAGCTGTGGCGTGCGGCTTGGTTCAGGGCGTCCTCCAGTTGTGCGGAGGTGACCTCGGTGATCTCGATGGTGCCGGCGAGTTCCGTCTGTGCGTCGGTGGCGGTCCGGATGTCCTGCTGTGGGATGCCGTTCACTGCGGGGAAGACGGTGCGCAGGGCCTCGTGCCGTGCGACGAC
>NZ_JBLMKT010000047.1:0-518 GCF_047779955.1 Streptomyces lothianensis
GGCATCTGCGTCCTGCTCGCCCTCGACCTCCTCCTCACCTGGATCCGCATCCCCTTCCCCCTGCTGCGCCAGGCCGCCTGGCTGCTCACCGCCGCCACCATCGCGTTCAACGGCGCAGCCGCCTGGCCCGACCCCCTCGGCACAGCCATGCACGCCGTCATCCCGGTCCTCTTCGTGATCTCCGTCGAGGCAGCCCGGCACGCCATCGGCCGGATCGCCGACATCACCGCCGACAAACACATGGAAGGCGTCCGCCTCACCCGCTGGCTCCTCTCCCCCCTCCCCACCTTCCTGCTCTGGCGCCGCATGAAACTCTGGGAACTGCGCTCCTACGACGCCGTGATCAAACTCGAACAGGAACGACTCGTCTACCAAGCACGCCTGCGCTCCCGCTACGGCCGCGCCTGGCGCCGCAAAGCACCCGTCGAATCCCTCATGCCACTCAGACTCGCACGCTACGGAGTACCACTCTCCGAAACCGCACCGGCAGGCCTCGCCGCCGCAGGCATCGAGACACC
>NZ_JBLMKT010000078.1:0-176590 GCF_047779955.1 Streptomyces lothianensis
CTGGGCTTTCCTCCGGGCTTCCCTTCGGTGTTTCCGACTCTATCAGACTCTTTCGGGCCCGACTCCCAATCGGTGGGATTTGCCTTTCGGCTGCCTTCGAGGCCTTGCGGCCTTTCGACATTCACTACGCTAGCCGATTCTCCCGCCGACTCATAATCGAGTCTTCGGAATCGATTTTCGGCATGCCGAAATCGACCCCGTTGAGGGAAGTCGAAGTAGTGGTTTGGCCGCTTCCGGCTGCTGTCAGAGGCAGTACCCGGGTCAAGCGGCTCGGGCTACATTACGGATCCGCACGGGCCGCGTCAAGTCACGTCAAGAGGTCCTTCGTCGGGGCGTATGGGGCCGATAAGGGCTGACGGGCGGGTCGTTGGCGATCCAGTACCGGTACGGGTGCACCCCGCCCGGCCCAGAGGCTCCGGTGCGCGGTCCGCTGCATACCTGGTCAGCAGGTACGGGAGTGCCCATAAGAAGGGAGAGCGGGGCGGCCGGGCCCGCGCAGACGTCCGTGCCGTTCAGGTCCCGGTCCACGTCCAGGGCCGTGGCAAGCCGGGCCGGGCCTTTGGCCAGTTCTCTGTCATGGCGGGCCGATGCGCGACGGTGCCGGGTCAGTTCGCCGCCTTCGGTGATCTCACAGGCCCGCAGCAGGACCCCGCTCGCGAACCCCTCGGGGCCGGAGACGAGGTTGAGGCAGTGCCACATGCGTAGGTAACTCACTAGGCATGTACGTCGTTGGCCCGGCAGCGTCGGCAAAGCGACGACAAGCAGGAGACAGGCAGTGCGAGCGATCATCTACGCCAGGCTCAGCCCCACCCCGAGGGGCGAGGAATCCAAGGGTGGGAACCTGACACAACAGGTCGAGCTGAGCCAGGCGCTGTGCGACCGGAAGGGCTGGTCAGTCGTAGCCACGATCGTTGAGAAGGACACGTCGGCTTCGACGAAGCGGGGAACCAAGCGGAGCGCGGAGTGGGAACGCGTCAAAGCTCTGGTGGAGGACGGCAAGGCGGACGCCATCGTGTCCCGCCACTATGACCGCATGTACCGCACGCCGTGGGATCTTGAAGACCTGGTAGACCTGGCCGAGGCGACCGGCGTCACGCTGGCAGCGGCGCAGGCGCAGGGAGTGCTCGACCTGTCCACCCCGTCCGGCCGTCTCGCTGCTCGCATTGGCGCTGTGGTGGCTCGCAACGAGACCGAGATGCGAGTCGAGCGTCAGGTACTCGGACACCAGCGGCGCAGGGAGTCGGGGAGGCCCTTCTGGAGTACTCGCCCCTTCGGCTTCGAGCGGGACGGCAGGCACCGGGAAGCAGAGGCGGAAGCCCTGCGGCAGGCGTACCGGGACGTCCTGGCCGGCGTCACCCTCTGGTCCGTCGCGAAGGACTGGAACACGCGTGGCCTGCTCTCGCCGCACGGCAAGGAGTGGCGCAGCTCGAACCTTCGGAGCGTCCTCTTGAAGCCAAGGAACGCGGGAATCCAGACGTACTCGCAATGGGTCGAGAAGCCGGACGGGAAGCGCGTGCGGCGGACCGAGGAGACCGGCGCGGGCAACTGGAAGGCGATCGTCTCGGAGGGCATATTCCGGGCCTTGGTCCGCCACCTGAGCGACCCCGAGCGCAACACGGGCGGTGGCGGCAAGCGCAAGGCCTTGTTGTCCGGTGTGGTCCGCTGCTCGAAGTGTCAGGCCGTCGTCACTCAAGGGTGGAGCAAGAAGAACGCGGCAGGCGAGCGGTACGCATCTACACCTGTTCGGGTGGCCGGTGCATCACCTGCCCGGCTGACCCGCTCGACTCCTTCGTGGTGAGGAAGGTCATCGACAGGGCCGAGGAGTGGAACGCGGCACCGGCCACGGATGCCGCGGACGAGGAGCGAGAGGCCGAGCTGCTGGCCGAGGAGACGGCCGCGTCCGAGAGGCGCCCCGCCCTGGCGGAGATGTTCGCCGTAGGGGACATCGACGCGTCGACCCTGCGCACGGGCATCGGCAGGTGTGACGCCGACCTGACCAAGATCCGGGCCGAGCTAGCAGACCTGGCATCGCAGCGGGTGCGAGTCGACCTCGGCGACATCGAGTACCTGTGGGAAGCACTGGACTACGAGGACCCCGACCGCATCGATTACGTGCGGACCGTCGTCATGCAGGTCTGCGAGCGAGTCGAGCTGATGCCGCGCGGTCGAGGGGTCCGGTCCTTCAAGGGCGAGCACTGCCGGATCACGTTCCGGAATCCCTGAGATCCGATCGCGGAGGGCCGAGTGACGAGGGGCCCTGTCTAAACCGTCGCCTCAGGTAGCCCGTTGGGCCACCAAGTCAAGGGGGTTCGCATGGCACGCGAAGAACTGCCTCGGCTCACCGGCAACGGCAACGGCAACGGCAACGGCAACGGCACGTGCGGAGAGGACGACTGCCCGAACGTCTACCGCACCGCTTCCGGCTCCATCCTGGTTCAGGGCGACGTGTCCGACGCCTTCACGCCCCCGCAGGGGGAAGGGCTCGTGGAGATCCGCGAGAGCGTTCCTCGGGAGGCCGTTCGTGCTCTTGGATGGTGACGACTGGCGGGCGATGCTCCGAGGCTTCCAGAAGGAAGCGTGGCGGCTGGAGACCCTGCCCCAGTACCTCGTACCGCAAGAGGCGGAAGAACTCAAAGCCTTCCGCGCAGGCAAGCGTGTAGACCCGCACGCCTACTCGTCCGCGTACACGGAGGACCTGAGGCGGTTGCGCGGCGAGGGGAGGTGCAAGGGGCGAGTGCACGTCCTGACTCGACCGCTCTCCGCGTACCTGCGCTTCGAGTTCTCCCGGTACTACGCACCGCACGTGCTCGCCGGGGAGGACATCCGCATTCTTGACGTGCCCGAGCGAGAGAACCCGTTGCCGGATGTCGAGGACTTCTGGATGTTCGACCGCTCGACGGTCGTCCTGATGCACTACGAGCGCGACGGCACGCAGATCAGCCGGGAGCTGTACGAGGGTGACCCTGCGCCGTTCATCGAGTGGCAGCGCATCGCCGTTGCCAAGTCTGTTCGATGGTGCGCGCGGTCCTACGATTCGTGACGCACCGGATCACGCGGCATCCGGACACGGACGTGACCTTCGAAGCGGAGTGCCTGCACTGCAAGTGGAAGGCGGAGCCTTCGCCGGACAGTGCGGTAATCGACGTCGAGTGCATGAGCCATCCCGGCCTGAGCAACCATCGCGGCTTTCGGCGGATCTGTACGTCGTTCGCCATGGTGGTGCGGGCTGAGTAAGGCAGCGTTGTACGTCCACGTACGACAACGGCCCCGACATAGCCGGGGGCCTGTCTGAACTGCTGTGCGCCTGTCTCAGGCGCTCTCTCCCAGGTGCCGGTACAGCGTGGCTCGGGAGACGCCGAGGGCTTTGGCGATGGCGCTGACGCTCTCGCCCTTGGCCTTCCTGGCGCGGGCCACGGTGAGTACGTCCTCGTCCACCACAGACGGCCGGCCGCCGGTACGGCCCTGCGCCCTGGCCGCTTCCAGTCCCGCCCGCGTGCGGTCCTTGATGAGCGACCGCTCGAACTCCGCCATGGCCGCGATGATCTGGAAGAACAGGCGGCCGTCAGCCGACGTGGTGTCGACGGAGGAGAGCGCACCGTCGAGCACGCGGAAACCTATGCCGTGCTCGCGCAGGCCGTCGACGATGGACACCAGGTCGCTGAGCGAGCGGCCTAGCCGGTCAAGCTTCCACACACAGGACGTCGCCGGGTCGGGCGTAGTCCAGTACGGCCGTGAGCTGCCGCCGGTCGGTGGTCTTCCCGCTGGCCGTGTCCTCAAAGATGCGGGCGCACCCCGCAGCCGTCAGAGCGTCGCGCTGACGGCTGCGCTTCCTGGTCGTCGATGGACACGCGGGCGTAACCGATGAGCAGCCCAGTGATCGTCTTCGTCGCCATGACACGGTCCGTCTCAGAACTCGTCTCAAAAGATCAAGTCTGGGACGGAAGTTTCGAGACGGGCTTTGAACAGGGTTGCGCAACCGTGAGGGGCGCTTTGCCCGCCGTCTCACAAACCTTGGTTCTCGAGACGGATCTACTCGGTCACGCTGAGCCATGCTCGACGGCCAGCGGCGCGGGAGAGAGGAACGGCAAGAGGGTGGGGCATGCCCCCCCCGAAGGGTCCTTGCTCGACCGCCATGCCTTGGCAGCCAAGATTCCGCCACGGTTTCAGGGTCCGTCTGCCCTGCCCTCAGACCTCCACGGCAGAGGTGTATGGCCTGGTCACACCCTTGCCCTGCCCGTACTCGCAGGCGGCGCAAAACTGCAAGGAACAGGGTCTTACGGCCGAGACAGCGGGGCGGGGTAGCGCGCCCCCCTTGGTCTTGCTGGGTTACTCCCGTCGGCCGCTTGCGACTGTGGCGGCCGGTAGGCCGCCCCTTGCCGCTTCTCTCTTCACCGTTGTCCTGCCCTTGAGGGCCCTGTTCAGGGAGCCCTCCCATCACCGCTCGCCAGATGGAGCGCTCAGCCTGAGGCATCCTCAAGCGGAAGGTGGTCTCGGAAGTACTGCGACTCCAGCCACTCCTCCTTGACGAAGAGTGGACGTGTAAGGCGCGCGTTCCCGACCCGCTGCGAACGCAGAAGAAGTCCGAGATCGGTCAGGGAAAGTGACTCGTCAGGGGTGTAGAGAATCCAGTTCCCATGCTCCGCAGCGTGGTCCGACAGAAACTGATGGCCCTGCACCGGATCGCTCCCTGCCAACGGGAAGCCGGCCAGGAAGACCTGCGGACCGCTGACTGCATCCAGCGCGACGCATGCGAGCTTGCCCGCGTCGTAGAACGCCTTCACCCCGTCCGGGAAGTCTTCCTGCTCGTACGGACCGCCGACGCGTACCAGAGGCCCAGAGACCAGCAGTGCGTCGGCGACCTCGGCTGGAGACTTCCCGAACTTCAGCGGCCCCACACCTTCTCCGGTTCGCACCTCCCAGCGCTCCCGCTCCACATCTGCGCTCATCCACCCATCCCTACGTCTGACCGACCCAGATCTGTGTCTGTTGCTTTGGTTCGCATGCACCAGGCAGGGACAAGATCCCAACTCAGCTGCTCAGATACCAACTGGAGTACTCAGTCCCACCCACCCGTCCGGTCCGAGTTCGCGCACGTCGGCAGTCACTCGACCGGCCAGGAACGCGTCACGCGCTGCGCTCGCGGACGATCACGCATCTTCTGACCCGACTCAGCGCCGGCTCACCGCCGGGCCGGGAGCGAGGCGCACAGCGGCTCAGGCTCCTGCGGAAGGCTTGGCTCGCGGGCTCAGTCGGTACGCCGAGACTGTTGGATCACCGGCGAGGTAGAACCGATGTTGCCAGTCGTGGGCCTTGCTCACGCCTACCCGAGGACCGACCCGGATGAGCGCGGCAGGTACCGGCTCGCCCTCGGAAAGCATGACCGAGGTACCTGCCAGGAGGTCTGCGCCGTTGTGCTCTGCCGTGATGCCGAGTGCCTGGCCGACGTTCCCCGGGCCTCGGGCAAGACGTGGGCTCTCGACCCTCTCCCCTCGCCGCTCGCGCGCCAGGTCTTCGCCCTCGATGACCCTGCCTGCCCGGATGAGGACACCCGAGGCGATGCCATCCGCACCGGTGACGACGTTGGCGCACCAGTGGAGACCGTGGGACCGGTAGACGTAGAGGTGTCCTGCGGGCCCGAACATGGTGGCGTTGCGGGCAGTCCGGCCCCGGTAGGCATGGGAAGCTGGGTCGGCCGTGCCGGAGTACGCCTCGGTTTCCGTAATGGCGATGCTCACAGTCCCCTCGGGGGTCTTGCAGGTGAGGACGCATCCGAGCAGCTTGGGGGCGACCTCTTCAGCGGGATCGGAGAGGAGATCAACGTTCATGCCGACTGCCTTGACATGCCGTAGGTGAAGTAGACGTATGCGTGGCCGGGCGGGCCGAACATCACGTCGTTGCGGGCGGTGCGACCGCGATAGGCGTGCGAGCCGGGGTCCGACTCCCCCGCGTATGCCTCCACCTCCGTGAGGCGCAGCTCGATCGGGCCGTCCGGTGTGCTGCGCACGAGGATGCGGCCCAGGAGATCGGGGGCGACCTCCAGGACGGGGCGGTCGAAGAAGCTGCGGGGCACCGGCGTACGGTCTGGGGCCGCGATCATGTCGTACGAGGGTAGTGCAAGGGTTCTGTACGAGTGGGTGGTCTGGTGGGCTCGCGCTTGGAAGGCTGTGGGCCGGAACCGGCCGTCGTCGGTTCGCGTTGTAGATGAGAGATCACTGATCAAGACGGGCCGTCGTCGTGCGGCGCGGGGAGGACTCAACATGGGGTTCAAGAAGCTGCTTGCGAGCATGGGTGCCGGTGGCGCCTCGGTGGAGACCGTGCTCTTCGAGAGCAATGTCGTGCCCGGCGGCGTCGTGCAGGGTGAGGTCCGGATCCAGGGCGGCTCGGTCGACCAGGAGATCCAGGGTCTGAACGTCGGTCTGCAGGCTCGGGTCGAGGTCGAGGCGGAGGACCAGGAGTTCAAGCAGGACATCGAGTTCACCAAGCAGCGGCTCGGTGGCGCCTTCGAGCTCAAGGCCGGTGCACTGCACGCGGTGCAGTTCGGCCTGGAAATCCCGTGGGAGACGCCGGTCACGACGATCGACGGTCAGCAGCTGCGCGGGATGAACATCGGTGTGACCACCGAGCTGGAGATCGCGCGTGCCGTGGACTCCGGTGACCTGGACCCGATCAACGTGCACCCGCTGCCGGCGCAGCAGGCGATTCTCGATGCCTTCATCCAGCTGGGCTTCCGCTTCAAGAACGCGGACATGGAGCGCGGTCACATCCGCGGTACGCGGCAGCGGCTGCCGTTCTACCAGGAGATCGAGTTCTACCCGCCGTCGCAGTACCAGGGTCTGAGCCAGGTCGAGCTGAGCTTCGTCTCCGACGACCGTGAGATGGACGTCGTGCTGGAGATGGACAAGAAGTCGGGTCTGTTCAACAGCGGTGGTGACACCTTCCGTTCGTTCCAGGTGGGGCACGACAGCTACCAGGGCACCGACTGGGCCGCCTACCTGAACGAGTGGATGACCCAGGTGGGCGGGCAGCGCAACTGGCTCTGAGGATGATCGGTCGGCGGGGTGTTCCGCCGGAGACCCCGTAGGCTCGAAGGCCGGAACCGAGAGACCCGACCGGAGGTTTGACGTGACGGACAAGCGGCGACCGCTTCCCCATGACTTCCATCCCCAGGTGCCGTCGTTCACGGTACTGAGCGACGATGTCGCGCCGGGTGAAGTCCTGGACGACGCCCAGGTTCTCGCGCGGGGCAACGTCTCGCCGCAGCTGCGGTGGGAGGGCTTCCCCGCGGAGACCAAGAGCTTCGCGGTGACCTGCTACGACCCGGATGCCCCTACGGGCAGTGGGTTCTGGCACTGGGTGCTCTTCGACATCCCGGTCTCGGTCACCGAGTTGCCGGTGGGTGCGGGCAGCGGCAAGTTCGAGGGCCTGCCCGAGGGCGCGGTGCATGCGCGCAACGACTACGGGTCGAAGGACTTCGGCGGTGCCGCTCCCCCGCCCGGGGACGGTTCGCACCGGTATGTCTTCACCGTGTACGCGGTGGACCAGGAGAAGCTCGGTCCCGGCGCGGAGGCCTCGCCGGCCGCCGTCGGGTTCAACCTGAGGTTCCATACGCTGGCGCGTGCGCAGCTCGTCGGTGAGTACGAGGTGCCTGCCGAAGGCTGAGGCCCGAGAGGCCCGAAGGAGTCCCGAGAGCCGAGGGTTCACCGGCTGTTCGCCCGTTCCCGGTCATGGAAGTGACCGGGAACGGGCATTTTTTATTCCGTTGTCCATCTCGGCGCACCCGGCCAGAGTTGATCCCAGTCCGCCGAGGGGCGGACAGGTGCGTACGGGAGGGTGGGCGAGATGCGGGACACGCTGGTGCTGAACGCGAGCTTCGAGCCGCTGTCGACGGTGACGTTGAACCGGGCCGTCGTGCTGGTGCTGAGCGACAAGGCCGTGGTCGAGCAGGCCCACCCCGAACTGAGGATGCGCGCGGCGGCCATGGAGCTTCCGGCGCCCCGGGTGATCAGGCTCTGCCGGTACGTACGGGTGCCGTTCCGAAGACACGCGCCATGGTCGCGGCGGGGAGTCCTGATCAGGGACCGGCACAGGTGCGCGTACTGCGGCAGGCGGGCCACCACGGTCGACCATGTGCTGCCGCGGGCGCAGGGCGGCGGGGACACCTGGCTGAACACGGTGGCCTCGTGTGCGGTGGACAACCACCGCAAGGCGGACCGTACGCCCGAGGAGGCGGGGATGCCGCTGCTGTTCGAGCCGTTCGTGCCGACGCCGGCCGATGCGATGCTGTTCGCGCTCGCGGCGGATGACCGGTCGGCGCTGCCGGAGTGGTTGACGCAGTCGGCTGCCGCGTAGGGGGCGGCGCGCCCCGGCACACGGCGTACGGCGGGGCGCGGTTCGGCACGTGAGTATGCGGGCCGGGGGGCTCCGCCGTTCCGCGGCGGTTTCAGGGCTGGGGGCTGACGCCCCCAGTCCCCCTCGCGGCGGATGTCGTTCGCGTCAGTCCAGCGGAGGCTGTTCGCGTCGCTCCGCCGCCGGCGTGCCCGCCTGGGGGCCGACCGTGGGGGTGCCGGTGGCGTTGCCCGTAAGGGGGCCGCCGAAGTTTCCGATCGCGCCCGAGAGACCCTTGAGGGCGTCGCCGATCTCGCTGGGGACGATCCAGAGCTTGTTGGCATCGCCTTCGGCGATCTTCGGCAGCATCTGCAGGTACTGGTAGGAGAGCAGCTTCTGGTCCGGGTCTCCGGCGTGGATGGACTCGAAGACCGTGCGGATGGCCTGTGCCTCGCCCTCGGCGCGCAGGGCCGCCGCCTTCGCCTCACCTTCGGCGCGCAGGATCGCGGACTGCTTCTCACCTTCGGCGGTGAGGATCTGGGACTGTCGGATGCCTTCGGCGGTGAGGATCGCGGCGCGCTTGTCCCGGTCGGCGCGCATCTGCTTCTCCATCGAGTCCTGGATGGAGGTGGGCGGTTCGATCGCCTTGAGCTCCACGCGGTTGACGCGGATGCCCCACTTGCCGGTGGCCTCGTCGAGGACTCCGCGCAGCGCCGCGTTGATCTCCTCGCGGGAGGTCAGGGTCCGCTCCAGGTCCATGCCGCCGATGATGTTGCGGAGCGTGGTGACGGTGAGCTGCTCGATCGCCTGGATGTAGGAGGCGACTTCGTAGGTGGCGGCCCTGGCGTCGGTCACCTGGTAGTAGATGACGGTGTCGATGTTGACGACCAGGTTGTCCTGGGTGATCACCGGCTGGGGCGGGAACGGGACGACCTGTTCGCGGAGGTCGATCCGGTTGCGGATCGAGTCGATGAACGGGACGACGATGTTCAGCCCCGCGTTGAGTGTGCGGGTGTAGCGGCCGAAGCGCTCCACGATGGCGGCGCTGGCCTGCGGGATCACCTGGATCGTCTTGATCAGGGCGATGAAGACCAACACCACCAGGATGATGAGGACGATGATGACCGGTTGCATCGCGCTCCCCGTGCCCCTTCGAGCCTGAATTGCCTGCATACGCCGCGTGTTCAGCGTACGTTCTGGAAGATCTTGCTGGTCGAGTCTGTCAGAACGGCGTGCGCTGCGAGTCCGGTTCGCCGGATCGGGCTGCTTGCCACATCACGTTGTCACATCACGATGGCGGTGGCCCCGTCGATTTCGACGACGTCCACCTGGCGGCCGACTTCGTAGGTCTGGGCCGTGTCCAGCGCGCGGGCGGACCAGATCTCGCCGCCGAGTTTGATCCGGCCGCCGTCGCCGTCCACCCGCTCCAGGACGACGGCCTGTTTGCCCTTCAGCGCCTCGATGCCGCTGGCGAGTTGGGGCCGTTCGGCGCGGTGACGTGCCGCGATGGGCCGTACGACGGCGATCAGCGCGACCGAGACGGCGGCGAAGACGATCACCTGGAGCACGACATCACCACCGAGTCCCGCGGTGACGGCGGCGGCCACCGCACCCGCCGAGAGCATCGCCAGTTCCGGCATCGCGGTGATGACGAGCGCAACGCCCAGCACGACCGCGCCGATCAGCCACCACAGCCATGGGTCCATGGTGTTCATGGTAGAGCTGCGGGTGGCCTTCGGGACAGGGTACGTGGAGTGCGGCCTGCGGAAGGCGGGCGCGCGCCGGTGCGGCGGTCAGGCGATCGGGAGGCCCTGCGCGGTCCAGCGGTCGCCGTTCTGCTCCACGACCAGCGGGAGGCCGAAGCACCGCGAGAGGTTGCGGGAGGTCAGTTCGAGCTCCAGCGGGCCCGCGGCGAGCACCTTGCCCTGACGGATCATCAGGACGTGGGTGAATCCCGGGGCGATCTCCTCGACATGGTGCGTGACCATGAGCATCGAGGGGGCGATCGGATCGCGGGCGAGGCGGCCGAGGCGGCGCACCAGGTCTTCGCGGCCGCCGAGGTCGAGGCCGGCGGCCGGCTCGTCGAGGAGCAGCAGCTCGGGGTCGGTCATCAGGGCGCGGGCGATCATGGTGCGCTTGCGCTCGCCCTCGGAGAGGGTGCCGAACCTGCGGTCGAGGAACTCGGTCATGCCGAGGCGGTCGAGGAAGGCGCGGGCGCGCTGCTCGTCGATCTCCTCGTAGCTCTCGTTCCAGCCGGCGGTCATGCCGTAGGCGGCGGTGAGCACGGTCTGCAGGACGGTCTGGTCCTTGGGAAGCTTGTCGGCGATGGCGATGCCCGCCATCCCGATCCGCGGGCGCAGCTCGAAGACGTCCGTGCCGGGCGTACCGAGGGTCTCGCCGAGGATGGTGGCGGTTCCCTTGCTCGGGAAGAGGTAGCTGGAGGCGATGTTGAGCAGCGTCGTCTTGCCGGCGCCGTTGGGGCCGAGGATGACCCAGCGCTCCCCCTCCTTCACCGACCAGGAGACCTGGTCCACCAGAGCGCGGCCCCCACGGACCACGGACACGTCCTCCAGCTCGAGCACATCGCTCATGAGCGTGCTGTCTCCCATGCGTATCGGTATGTGCGAGCGTCAGGTGGACGTCGCCCCCAGGGAAAACCTACGCCACCGGGTGGGCCTTTCCGTCGGCGGTGGGGTCCTTAGTCTGGTGTCCATGCTCACGGAACCACGCTCCGGCCTTCTGGCCTCTTGGGGTAATGCACTGATTGCCGGACTTGTCTCACCTGACGAGGCGGTGGCCGCCATCGTCGGGGACGATGCCGTGCACCGGGTCGAGGGTCTGCCGGGTGAGGCGGGGCAGGTCGGCCTGAGTCTTGCGCTCGGCCGGCTGCGGGCGCTCGGCGCGCGGGGACTGCGGGTGGCACTGCCCGCGCCGGGCCATCCGCTGGGGCTCAGCGGGCCGCCGGAGTTCAACGCGCGGGCGCTGGCGGCCGAGGAGGCCGTGGTCTGCCACGGGGTCGCGCTCGGACTCGTGCCCGAGGTGTACGAGGCGGGGCCGGACGGCGACGTGCATGTGGAGGTCGTATGGCACTGCCTGCCGGTGCGCGAGGCGCCGCCCGCAGATGTGCCCTCGCTCGGCGAGGCGGAGCGTGAGCTCGCCGAGGCGCTGCGGGAGGCGACGGAGATCCTGACGAAGCTGGATGTCGCGGGCTCGGGGCCGGTGGCTCAGGCGGCGGTGGACGCGTACCGGGCGCGGGCCGAGCGCGGGCGCGAGGTGCTCGCGCCGGGGTATCCGCCGCGTGCGGTGCGGGTGCTGGAGCTGGCGCAGCGGGTCGGACTGCTGGTCTCGGCAGCGTACGAGAACGGGCCCGGCGGCGCGGTCAGTGCCTCGGAGATGGGGGCGCGGGCCGAGGCGCTGCGGCCGGTGGAGCGCACGGCGCGCAGGGCGCAGGTGGCGGCGTACAACGCGTATGTGGAGGAGCTGTTGCGGGGCTGAGCCCGCGGCGCAAGGCGCAGGGCCGGTCGTGCGGGGCCTGTGCACGGTCGGCCCTGTGGGCGGGGCCGGGCCTGCGAAAGCCCCGCGGACCGGAAGGTGTTCGCGGGGCTTTCGGGTGATGCCTGGGGTCCGCCGAGGCTCTGCGTCAGGCGTTGACGCAGGTGTTGCCGAACGCCGGGTTCAGCAGACCGATCACGTTGACGGTGTTGCCGCAGGCGTTCACCGGTACGTGCACCGGCAGCTGGACGAGGTTGCCCGAGGCGACGCCCGGCGAGTGGACGGCCTCGCCGTGGGCGTACGCGCCGTCCGAGGCGGAGGCGAAACCGGCACCGGCGGCAACCAGGCCACCGGCCATCATCGAGACGGCCGCGGCCTTCTTCAGGTTCTTCACTTCTTCAGTCCTCCTTGCGGTGACTGCGGCCTGCCGCCGCAGCATGCATGGAGAACGGCGCATGGCCGCCCGGGGATACGCCATCCGGGGGACATCCACACGACGGTATGAATCTCAGACCGGAACACGACGGTCCACAAAGGGGCGTCGGCGAAACGGTCCTGCCAGCAGTGGTCGTCTCTGATCAGCCGTTAAGGCCATGCCGTACGGCCCACAGAGCGGCCTGGGTGCGGTCGGCGAGGTCGAGTTTCATCAGGATGTTCGATACGTGCGTCTTGACAGTTTTCTCGGACAGGACCAGGGCCCGGGCGATCTCCCGGTTTGAGCGTCCGTCGGCGATCAGGCCGAGCACCTCGCGCTCGCGCTCGGTGAGCGAACCGCCGCGCCCCTGCGCCCCGCTGCCCTCCTCCTGCGCGAGCAGCGCCCCGGCGACCTCCGGCTGCAACAGCACATGGCCCGCGTACACGGAGCGGATCGCGCCCGCGAGGGCGTCGGGGTCCACGTCCTTGTAGACATAGCCCGCGGCGCCCGCCTTGAGAGCGGGCACGACCGTGCGCTGCTCGGTGAAGCTGGTGACGATCAGGACCCGGGCGGGGTTGGCGAGTGCGCGCAGCCTGCGCAGTGCCTCGATGCCGTCCATGCCGGGCATCTTGACGTCCATCAGGACGACGTCCGGCTTCAACTCCTCGGCGCGCTCGACGCCTTCGGCGCCGTCCGAGGCCTCGCCGACGACCTCGATGTCCTCCTGGATCTCCAGGAAGGTGCGCAGCCCCCGCCGTACGACCTGGTGGTCGTCGACCAGGAGAACTCGGATCACCTTGTCACCCACCGGGCACCTCCATCTCGATCGTGGTGCCCTGGCCGGGCGCCGATTCCACGTGCAGCCGTCCGCCGACCCCGCTCGCCCGGTCCCGCATGGAGACCAGGCCGAGATGCCGGCCCGCCCGCCGGGTCGCCCGCGGGTCGAAGCCCTGTCCGTCGTCGCCGACCCGCAGCACCGCGCCCTGGCCGCGCCTTTCCAGTACGACGTCGACGTGGGCCGCTTCCGAGTGGCGCAGCGCGTTGTGCAGCGCCTCCTGGGCGACGCGCAGCATCGCCTCCTCCTGCGAGGCGGGCAGTGCCCGTACTCCTTCGCAGGTGAAGGTGACATGCGGGGCGTGGGCGCGGTCGAGTACCTGGATGTGGGTGCGCAGGGTGGCGACGAGACCGTCCTCGTCCAGGGCCGCGGGCCTCAGCTCGACGACGGCGGCGCGCAGTTCGTCGGCGGCCTCGGCGGCGAGCGCGGCCACCTGCTGGAGTTCGCCCTTGGCGCGCACCGGGTCGCGGTCGATGAGCTTGGCGGCCGCCTGGGCGGTGAGCCGGAGCGAGAAGAGCTTCTGGCTGACGGCGTCGTGGAGTTCGTGGGCGAGGCGGGTGCGTTCCTCGGCGATGGTCAGCTCGCGGCTGCGTTCGTACAGGCGGGCGTTGGTGAGGGCGATGGCGGCGTGCTGGGCGAGGATGCCGAGCAGGTCCTCGTCGTCCTGGGTGAATCCGCAACTTCCATCCGGCTTGGGGCACGGGGGGTGTGGGGGGTGTCCCTCCGCAGGGCGCAGCTTGTTCGCCAGGAAGAGGGCGCCGAGGGTCTCGTCGCCGTCGCGGATGGGCAGCCCGAGGAAGTCCGACATATCGGGGTGCGCGGCGGGCCAGCCGCCGAAGCGCGGGTCCTTGCGGACGTCCGCGAGCCGTTCGGCGCGGACGTCGTGGAGCATCGCCGCGAGGATGCCGTGCTGGCGCGGGAGTGGGCCGATCGCCTTCCACTCCTCGTCGCTGACGCCGTCCACCACGAACTGTGCGAAGCCGCCGTGGTCGTCGGGTACGCCGAGTGCCGCGTACTGCGCGTTGAGCAGTTCGCGGGCGGAGGCCACGATCGTCTTCAGGACGTCGCGCACCTCGAGATGTCTGCTCATCGCCAGGAGTGCGCTGCTCACAGCGGCAAGGCCGGATCGGGGGCCGTCGGTCATGGACACACCGTACCGGCGGGTTCGTGGCCGGGTATCGGACCTCGGGCCGCCTTCGCCTACGACCCGGGGCGTAGTCCGAAGGGCCTTTTGCGAGCGGGTCCCGCGTCGGAGGCGGGGCGGCAGCGCTCCTTTCTACGTTGAGGGCATCGCCTTACAGGTCGACGTACAGAGGGGAACGGTCATCATGCCGGTTGCAATCATCACCGGGGCTTCGAAGGGGTTCGGCAAGGAGTTCGCCACGGCGCTCGCCGCGCGCGGCTGGGATCTGGTCGTCGACGCGCGCTCGGCGGATGTGCTGGCGAAGGCGGCGGAGGAGTTCGGGGCGTACGGGACACGGGTGGTGGCGCTCCCGGGCTCGGTCACGGATGCCGCGCACCGCTCGGCGCTGGTCGCCGCGGCGCGTGAGCTGGGCGGGCTCGATCTGCTGGTGAACAACGCGAGTGTGCTCGGCGCGGAACCGCTCGTACGGCTGGCGGAGCACACGCTGGACGGGCTGCGGGAGGCCTTCGAGGTCAATGCCGTGGCGCCGCTCGGGCTCGTGCAGGAGGCGCTGCCGCTGCTGCGGGCGGCACGGGCCCCGGCGGTGATCGCGCTCAGTTCGGACGCGGCCGCCGAGGCGTACGAGACGTGGGGCGGCTACGGGGCCTCGAAGGCGGCGCTCGACCACCTGAGCGCGGTGCTGGCGGTCGAGGAGCCGGGGCTGCGGGTGTGGGCGGTGGACCCGGGCGACATGCGGACCGATCTCTACCAGGCCGCCGTGCCGCTCGACGACGATTCCGGACGGCCCGAACCGCAAACGGTGGTGCCCGCGTTCCTGCGGCTGCTCGACGAGCGGCCGGTGAGCGGGCGGTATGCGGCGCCGGCACTGCTCGCGACGCGATGAGCGCGGGGCGGGCGGTGCAGACTGTGCAGCCGGGGCCCGGGATGTCCGGTCTGCGGGTCCCCGATGAGCTCTCGGCGCGCGAGCCGGCCGAGCAGCGCGGCCCGGGGCACGAGCGTGACTCGGTGCGGCTGCTTCTCTCGCGCGGTACGGAGGTCTCGCACCACGCGTTCCGTGAGCTGCCCGCGCTGCTGCGGGCGGGGGATCTGCTCATTGTGAACACCTCGCCGACGCTGGCCGCCGCGCTCGACGGCGTCCTCGACGGCTCGCCGGTGGTCGTCCACTTCTCCACGCGCGGGGACGACGGGCGGTGGGTGGTGGAGCTGCGGGAGCCGGACGCGCGGGGCACCACCCGGGCACGGCCGGGTGGGCCGGTGGTCGTGGAGCTCGCGGGCGGCGCCCGTCTCGTCCTGCAGGAGCCGCTGGACCCGGCGGGGACGCGGCTGTGGTGGGCTCGGGCCTCGGTGGACGTGCCGGGGCTGCTCGGCCGGTATGGGCGGCCCATCCGCTACTCGTACACGAGGAAGGACCAGCCGCTGTCCGCGTACCAGACGGTCTTCGCGCTGCCGCAGCCCGGCGGGGCGGGGTCGGCGGAGATGCCGAGCGCGGGGCGGCCGTTCACGGCGCGTCTTGTGGCGGAGCTGGTGAGCCGGGGCGTGCAGTTCGCGCCGGTCACGCTGCATACGGGGGTGGCCTCCGGCGAGGCGCATGAGCCGCCGTATGCCGAGCGCTTCGAGGTGCCTGTCGCGTCCGCCCGGCTGATCAATGCGGCGAAGGCCGGGGGCGGAAGGATCATCGCGGTCGGGACGACCGGGGTACGGGCCGTGGAGTCGGCGGCGGGGCCGGACGGGATCGTTCGGCCGGCCGCCGGGTGGACGGATCTGGTGGTGACGCCGGAGCGCGGGGTGCGGGTGGTGGACGGGCTGCTCACCGGGCTGCACGAGCCGGAGGCCTCGCATCTGCTGATGCTGGAAGCGGTCGCGGGAAGGCCGGCGCTGGAGCGCTCCTATGCCGAAGCAGTACGCGGGCTCTACCTCTGGCATGAGTTCGGGGACAGTCATCTCATCCTCCCGGACGAGCGCGATGACGTACTGAATTGCTTCGGCAACTGTTGGTGAGACTGCTGCGCGCCCGATGTGAGCCCGCGCATAGGACCTGCATCACGTACGAGGCCCCCTAGTAGAAAGCTAGGGGGCCTCTGTGCGGGGAAGATGCCCCATCCAGGACTTAGGTCCCGCAACCTGATCCACTAAGCGACTTCGTACGTCACACCTTTGCCACTAAATTTTGCGGCCGCTAAGAATGGCTCCCGTCGCTCGGCGCGGTGGCTCAACTGCCACGGCGCGGATTCGCCGGGATACGACACCGGCACGAACCGGGAACCGACACCGGCACGGAAAGGCGAGCGACCCCCCGCTATTCGAAGAGGTCCATTCGCCATGCCCAAGCACCGAATCGTCGGTCAGCCCCTGACCAAGCGCCAGAAGATCTCGATGGCCGGAGTCGCCGCGCTCGGCGCCGCCGCTCTCGCGGTCTCCGTCGTGCCGGGCAACGCCGCCGAGACCTCCGCGACCTCGGAGGTCGCCGCCGCCGGTGTCGCCGCGGCTCCCGTCGCCTTCGGTGTCAACGAAGCGGTCAAGACCTCCATCACGCAGCAGCACGTGGCCACCGCCAAGGACGCGGTGGCCGCCGCGAACAAGGCCGCGGCCGAGGCGAAGGCCGAGAAGGCCAAGAAGGCGGCCGAGGCGAAAGCCAAGGCGAAGGCGAAGGCCGAGGCGGAGGCCAAGGCCAAGAAGGCGGCCGCGGCGAAGGCGAAGAAGGCGCGCGAGGCGAAGGAGGCCGCAAGCCGGGCCGCCGCCCGCAAGCCGGTCTACGCCAACAACCTCGACGGCTGGATACGCGAGGCCCTCTCCATCATGAAGAAGGAGGGCATCCCCGGCACGTACAACGGCATCTACAAGAACGTGATGCGGGAGTCCTCCGGCAACCCCAACGCCATCAACAACTGGGACATCAACGCCCGCAACGGCGTGCCGTCCATCGGCCTGCTCCAGGTCATCAAGCCGACCTTCGACGCGTACCACGTCGCGGGCACCGAGCACAGCCAGTACGACCCGGTCGCCAACATCGTCGCCGCCTGCAACTACGCGGCCGACCGCTACGGCACGATCGACAACGTGAACAGCGCCTACTGATCACTTCCTGATCACGTCCACAGCTGCGCCGAAGGGCGGCACCCCGTTCGAGGGTGCCGCCCTTCGGCTTCGTGTGTCATGCGTCATGTGCGTCATGCGTGTGCCATGCGCGCTTACCGCCTGATCACTTGCGCATGACCTCGGGCTCGTGCCGGCGCAGGAAGCGCAGGACGAGGAAGCCGCAGAGCGCGCCGAGGGCGAGCAGCGCCACCATGTCGATGCCGTAGGCCGATGCCTCGTGGTCCCACAGCGGGTCGGTGCTGCCCGGATCATCGGTGTTGGGATTGATCCGGTTGAAGTCGAGCGTGGTGCCCGCCGCCGCGACGGCCCAGCGGGAGGGCATCAGATACGAGAACTCGTTGACGCCGACCGTGCCGTGCAGGATGAACAGACAGCCGGTGAAGACGACCTGGACGATCGCGAACATAACCAGCAGCGGCATGGTCTTCTCGGAGGTCTTCACCAGGGCCGAGATGATCAGGCCGAACATCATCGAGGTGAAGCCGAGGGCCATGATCGGTAGCGAGAGTTCCAGGAGCACCTGGTTGCCGAGGATCAGGCCTTCCTCGGGCAGCTCGCGGCTGGCGAAGCCGATCGCGCCGACCAGCGCGCCCTGCAGGAGGGTGATGAAGCCGAGGACGATCACCTTGGACATCAGGTACGCGGAGCGGGACAGGCCGGTGGCTCTCTCCCGCTCGTAGATGACCCGTTCCTTGATCAGCTCTCGTACGGAGTTGGCGGCGCCGGCGAAACAGGCGCCGACCGCCATGATCAGCAGCACGGTGGTGGCCGTGCCGTTGGGGATGATCCGGCCGGTCTGCTCGTTGACATTGACCAGGAGGTTCTTGTCCGGGTCGATCAGCAGGCTGACCCCACCGAGCACCGCGGGCAGGATCACCATCAGGGCCATGAAGCCCTTGTCCGAGGCGATCACCGAGACATAGCGTCTGACCAGCGTGAACAGCTGGGAGAACCAGCCCTGCGGCTTGGGCGGCCGGATCTGCTGCATCGGCGGCATCTGCACCGGCTGGGCGGCCACGGCGTCGATGTCGGCCGCGTACATCTGGTAGTGCTGCGAGCCCTTCCAGCGGCCCGCCCAGTCGTAGTCGCGGTAGTTCTCGAAGGCGGAGAAGACATCGGCCCAGGTGCTGTAGCCGAAGAAGTTGAGCGCCTCCTCCGGCGGGCCGAAGTAGGCCACCGAACCGCCGGGGGCCATCACGAGCAGCTTGTCGCAGATGGCGAGCTCGGCCACCGAGTGCGTGACGACGAGGACGGTGCGTCCGTCGTCCGCGAGGCCGCGGAGCAGCTGCATCACATCGCGGTCCATGCCCGGGTCGAGGCCCGAGGTGGGCTCGTCCAGGAAGATCAGCGAAGGCTTGGTGAGCAGTTCGAGGGCCACGGACACACGCTTGCGCTGACCACCGGAGAGCGAGGTGATCTTCTTGTCCTTGTGGATGTCGAGCTTGAGCTCGCGCAGGACCTCGTCGATCCGCGCGGCGCGCTCCTGCTCGCTGGTGTCCGCGGGGAAGCGCAGCTTGGCGGCGTACTTGAGGGCCGTGCGGACGGTCAGCTCCTTGTGCAGGATGTCGTCCTGCGGGACCAGACCGATGCGCTGGCGCAGCTCGGCGAACTGCTTGTACAGGTTCCGGTTGTCGTAGAGGACGTCGCCCTGGTTGGCGGGGCGGTAACCGGTGAGCGCCTTGAGCAGCGTCGACTTACCGGATCCCGAGGGGCCGATGACGGCGATCAGCGACTTCTCGGGGACGCCGAAGGTGACGTCCTTGAGGATCTGCTTGCCGCCGTCGACGGTGACCGTGAGGTGGCGGGCCGAGAAGGAGACCTCACCGGTGTCGACGAACTCCTCTAGCTGGCCGCCGACGATACGGAAGGTGGAGTGGCCGACGCCGACGATGTCGTTCGGGCCGAGCAGAGCGACGCCGCCCTTGGCGATCGGCATACCGTTGACATACGTGCCGTTGTGCGAGCCGAGGTCGCGGATCTCCATGCGGCCGTCGGGGGTCGCGTGGAACTCGGCGTGGTGGCGCGAGACCTGGAGGTCGGAGACGACAAGATCGTTCTCCAGGGCACGGCCGATGCGCATCACTCGGCCGAGGTCCAGCTGGTGGAACGTGGTAGGGCTGCGGTCGCCGTGCGCCTGCGGGGCGCCCGCGGCGGGGCCCTGCGGCGGGACCTGCGCGGGCGGCTGCTGCGCGGGCGGCTGCTGCCAGCCCTGCTGCGGGACGCCCTGCTGAGCGGCCGGGGGCTGCTGCTGGTGCTGCTGGTGCTGCGACCAGCCGGCGCCGCCCTGCTGGGGCGCGGCCGGCTGAGGTGCGGCGGCCTGCTGCTGGTACTGGGCGTGCTGCGGCTGGGCCGGGGCCTGGTGCGCGTGCGGCTGGGCCTGCTGCGGCGCGGCGGCCGCGGCGGCACCCGAGAGCTGCAGACGCGGGCCGTCGGTCGCGTTGCCGAGGTGCACGGCCGAGCCCGGGCCGATCTCCATCTGATGGATCCGCTGGCCCTGGACGAACGTGCCGTTCGTCGAACCGTGATCCTCGATGACCCAACTGCGACCGCCCCAGCTGATGGTGGCGTGACGCCAGGAAACCCGCGCATCATCGATCGCCACATCACCGCCCGGGTCCCGGCCGAGCGTGTATGACCTGGACGGATCCAGGGTCCAGGTCCGTCCGTTCAATTCCAGTACGAGTTCCGGCACTCCATGCCCCACTACGTTGTCCCCCGAGTTACCCCCGTCTTGGGGAGTCTAGGGATGTCGAACATCGTGGGGAACTATTTCAGGCTCCGGCCCCTGTCCGAAAGTCGGGCCTTGTGAAGAGTGCGTAGCCGCCGCGCGGTCCGACCCGTTGACGGTCCGGAAATCACCCCGGAGAGTGGTAATCGCCCATGAGAGCAGACAGATCATCCATAACCGCGCAGATGGATCAGGCGCAACTGGCGGATCCGCCAAGGGTAATTCGTACATAGTTGACAAAGCGCTACGGATCGGGGGCGGTTGATGGGCGCTGTGCGGTCGGCCGGTGCGGCCGGCCAAGTGGGGCGGATCCGCTGGGGTGATGTGCTGCTCACCGCGATCACGTGCGTGAGCTGGTCCCTCGTGGGCATGGCCGGTGTCGCGGCGCTCGGGCTCCACCTCCTGGGGGCGGACGCGGCTGGCTCGCTCGGTCCGATGACGGCGGCGGTCGTGGTGCTCGGGGCGGGCGGTTCGGTGACGCCCTCGGGCGATGTCTCCGCCTTCGGCCTGGAGGGTGCGGCGGCGAACACGGCGATCGAGGTGACCCCGCTCGGGGTCTCGCTCGCCGGTGCGCTGCTGCTCGCCTTCTTCTTCCTGCGGTCCCTGCGCCCCCTGGGCACCGAGATCACGCCGGGTGAGCTGGCCGCGCGGGCCGGTGCGGTGGCGGCGCTGTTCCTCGCGATGCTCGGCGGGCTCGCCTGGGCCGGACACGACGTGATCACCATCGACGGGGCCTCGCTCGGGCTCGACGGGGTCCCGGACGGCGGCCTCACGGACGGGCTTCCTGACGGCCTTCCGGACGGCCTTCCGGACGGGCTCGGCGATCTGCTGCCCGAACGGCTCGGTGACCTCGCCGAGGCCGAGGCGGCGGTCGGATTCACCGTGGACACCGGGCCCTCGCTCTTCGGCGGGCTGGTCTTCGTCCTCGTGGTCCTCGCGCTTGCGCTGCTGGTTTCCCGTCGGACGCCGCTGCCCGCCGCGTTCTCCCGGGCGCACCGGGTGGTACGGCCTGCGGTGTCCGCGCTGGTGACGGTGCTTCTGGTCGCGGTGGCGGCGGGGCTCGCGGCCGCGGCGTACGCGGCGGCCGGGGACGAGCATCCCGGGCGGATCGCGGGGGCCGCGCTGCTCGGGGCGCCCAACGGGGTGTGGCTGGCGGTGCCGCTCGGCATGTTCGTGCCCTGGGAGGGCTCGGCGACCGGGGTGCTGGCCGAGGTGCTTCCGGCGCCGCTCGACGCGTTCTTCCGTATGGGAGCGGACAAGCCGGCGACCGTCGGGCGGCTCGCCTCGCTCGACGGGCGGGTGTGGCTGCTGGTGGTGGCGGTCGCGGTGATGATGCTGTTCGCGGGGGTGCTCGGCGCGGCGCGTACGCCGGTGGGGGCGCTGTCGCCCCTCCGGTTCGCCGGGTTGTGCGCGCTGCGGCTGGCCGTGGCCTGCGCCGTGATCGTGCCGATGCTGGTGTGGCTCACCGTCGTGTCCGCGGACGCGTCGCTCTCGGTGCTCGGGTTCGACGCGTTCGGGGCGGGGCTGTCGCTGCGGGGTCAGGTGGGGATGGCGCTGCTGCTCGGGGCGGTGTGGGGGCTGGTGGGGGGTGGGCTCGGGGCGCTGCTGGCGTGGGGTGCCGGAGCGGCGGGTTGTCTTGTGATCCCTGCGGCGGGGTCGGGGCCGGAGCCCGGGCGTGCTGGGCCGCAGGCGGGAAGTCCGGGTCCTTACGACCCCGCGGCGCCGTTCCGGCCGGCGAACCCGGATACGAATCCGTACCTGCGGCCGCGGGACGAGTTCCGGGATCCTCCGTCGGGTGGCTGAGCACCCGGGCCGGAGTGTTGGACCGGGCCCGCCCCGGAGCGCCGCACGGGCCGACAGTCGTCCCAGCAGCCGGGACGCCCCGTCGTTCCGTAACCCGCGCCCGCTACCGTGGTGCCACCATGAGCGCACCTCAGATGCCGCAGGCCAATGCCGACGTACCCACCCTTCTCGTCAAGATCTTCGGGAAGGACCGGCCCGGGATCACCGCCGGGCTGTTCGACACTCTTGCCGCCTTCTCCGTCGAGGTCGTCGACCTCGAACAGGTCGTCACCCGGGGACGGATCGTGCTCTGCGCGCTCGTCACCGAGCCCGCGGGCGGCCTCGAGGGCGAGCTGCGGTCCACCGTGCACAGCTGGGCCGACTCCCTGAAGCTGCAGGCCGAGATCATCTCGGGGGTCGGCGACAACCGGCCGCGCGGCGAGGGCCGTTCGCATGTGACCGTGCTCGGGCACCCGCTGACCGCGGAGTCCACCGCCGCCATCACCGCGTGCATCACCGCCACCGGCGGCAACATCGACCGGATCTTCCGGCTCGCCAAGTACCCGGTGACCGCCGTGGAGTTCGCGATCTCCGGCACCCCGACCGAACCGCTGCGCACCGCGCTCGCCACCGAGGCGGCCACGCTCGGCGTCGACGTGGCCGTGGTCTCGGCCGGGCTGCACCGCCGCGCCCAGCGCCTCGTCGTGATGGATGTCGACTCGACACTGATCCAGGACGAGGTCATCGAGCTGTTCGCCGCGCATGCCGGCTGCGAGGAGCAGGTCGCCGAGGTGACCGCGCGGGCGATGCGCGGCGAGCTGGACTTCGAGCAGTCCCTGCACGCCCGCGTCGCGCTGCTCGAAGGCCTCGACGCCTCTGTGGTCGACAAGGTGCGCGCCGAGGTGCGGCTGACGCCCGGCGCCCGGACCCTGGTGCGCACCCTGAAGCGGCTCGGCTATCAGGTCGGTGTCGTCTCGGGCGGCTTCACCCAGGTCACCGATGATCTGCGGGAACGGCTCGGCCTCGACTTCGCGCAGGCCAACACGCTGGAGATCGTCGACGGCAGGCTGACCGGCAGGGTCACGGGCGAGATCGTGGACCGGGCGGGCAAGGCGCGGCTGCTGCGCCGCTTCGCCGAGGAGGCCGGCGTACCGCTGGAGCAGACGGTGGCGATCGGCGACGGCGCCAACGACCTCGACATGCTCAACGCGGCGGGCCTCGGTGTCGCCTTCAACGCCAAACCGGTCGTACGGGAGGCCGCGCACACCGCGGTGAACTTCCCGTTCCTGGACACGGTCCTGTACCTCCTCGGTGTCACCCGCGAGGAGGTGGAGGCGGCCGACGGGCTGCTCGACGGTTGAGGGCCGGGCCCGCACCCGGGTCCTCACCGGGTCCGCGGGCCGCCCCCTGTTCGGGCCGCACCCCGTTCGGGCCCCGTCACAATGCCGGGGCCCCGTCACGTACAGGAACCGGCGCCGTGCCCTATTCGTTCGGCGCCCAGTAGTCGAAGAGCCTGCCCACGCCCGGCTCCAGGGACTTCCACGAGCCCTTGAAGCTCAGCATCGCCATCGCCGAGGTCGGGAACCCGCGGCGGTTGAGCCGGGCGAGCACCTCGTCGTCGGCCGAGCCGGCGAGGATCTCGGCGAGAGCCTGCATCCCCGGGTTGTGCCCGATGAGGAGCAGGTCGGCCACGTCGTCGGGGGTCTCGTTGAGCACGGCGATCAGCTCGCCCGGAGAGGCGTCGTAGACCCTCTCCTCGTACGTGGTCTTCGGGCGCTGCGGCAGTTCACCCACCGCGAGTTTCCAGGTCTCGCGGGTGCGGGCGGCCGTGGAGCAGAGGGCGAGGTCGAAGGCGATCCCGCTCTCCGCGAGCCGGCGGCCCACGGCCGGGGCGTCCTTGCGGCCCCGCTCGGCCAACGGCCTTTCATGGTCGGAGATCTGGGGCCAGTCGGCCTTCGCGTGCCTGAGGAGGACGAGCCTGCGCGGTGTATCGACACTCATGTGTCCCAGCTTCGCACGAAACGCTCCCCCGGGCGCAGGGACTTGAAGCGCTCCCCCTCGAAGGGTGAGGAGGGGCCGTCAAACCCCCTGCACGGGTCGGATCGTCCGGTGCCGCCGGGTCACCGGACGGGGAGTACGAGGGCTTCCCTGAGCTGGACGAGGAGATCGCCGACCGCGGGGTCGCCGGTCGTGGCGTGGGCCTCGGCCGGGTGCAGCACAAGCATGAGGAGCGCGGCGAAGGCGATCACCGGCAGGGCGATCCCCCACCAGGGCAGTCGGATCTCGGCGCCACGGGCCTGCCGCGGGGAGCGGGTGTGCGCTGGGGCCGACATGTCGCCTCCGGATGTTCAGGTCGGTACGCCGTGTCCTGGGAGCCCGCTCTCCGGCTCCTGCGGCGTACTGATGAATCTACGGAAGCGAAGGCCCCCGACCCATCCGGTGATCCACCCACTTGACCCTGACACCAGCCCCCTAGGGGATGGTGGGGACAGCCCCACCATCGGGGGCCCGGGGGGGGTGTCACGGGGAGGCGATCGTGGCCACGATGCCGATGATCACGGTGATGGCGATCATCGCGCCGAAGACGACGAGCAGCTTCTTCTGGCCGTTCTTGGGGTGCGGATCGAGCACAGGCATACGCCCAGTCTCGCACTGTTCGTACGTTCCCCCGGCGCCGGGGTCCGGCCGTGCACACGGACCTCGGACCGTGCACACGCGCGTCAGCCCTTGCCCGCGGATCGAACCGTGAACGCAAGTCAGACCGTGCACTCGTCCTCGACGGTCCGCTGCCGGCCGGCCAGTACGCCGAAGGCGATCTGCGGTACGAGCAGCGCGCCCATCAGCGTGATCGGCAGCTCCCAGCCGCCGCTGTGCTGGTACAGCACGCCGACGAGGAGCGGCCCCGGGATCGAGAGCAGATAGCCGGTGCTCTGCGCGAAGGCGGACAGCTGCACCACGCCCGCGCCCGTGCGCGCCCGCATCCCGACCATGGTCAGGGCCAGCGGGAAGGAGCAGTTGGAGATGCCGAGCAACAGCGCCCACACCCAGGCGCCGCCCGCGGGGGCCATGTACAGGCCGGTGTAGCCGATCAGGCCGCAGACGCCGAGCGCGGCGACGATGGGGCCCTGGTGGTTCATCCGGGCCGCCACGCGCGGGATCAGGAACGACAGCGGGACGCCCATCGCCATGGTGACGGCGAGCAGCACACCGGCGGCCGAGGCGGAGACCCCGGCATCGCGGAAGATCTGCGGCATCCAGCCCATGGTGATGTACGCGCCGGTGGCCTGGAGGCCGAAGAACACGGCCAGCGCCCAGGCCGTACGGCTGCGGGTGATCCTGAGCCTCACGGCCGGCGCGGCCTTCGCCTCCGCGGCGGCCTGCCCGGTGCCATCGCCCTCGGCGCGGTGCCTGCGCAGCACCGGCAGCCACGGCAGTACCGCGGCGGCGGCGAGGGCGGCCCAGACCGCGAGCCCCGTCTTCCAGCTGCCGCCGAGCGCCTCGGTGACCGGCACGGTGACGGCGGCGGCGAGCGAGGTGCCGAGCGCCAGGGCCATGGAGTACAGCCCGGTCATCGAGCCCACCCGCCGCGGGAACCACTCCTTGATCACCACCGGCATCAGCACGTTGGAGACCGCGATGCCCGCGAGCGCGAGGGTGCTGGTGGCGAGGAAGGCAGCGGTGCTGCCGGTGAACGGCCGCACCAGGAGCCCGGTCGCGATCGCGGCCATGCCGCCGCAGACGACCGCGGCCGGGCCGAATCGGCGGGCGAGGCGCGGGGCGAGGCTGCCGAAGACGGCGAAGCAGAGCGGCGGTACGGAGGTGAGGAGGCCCGCGACGGAGCCGCTCATGCCGAGCCCCTCGCGCACCTCTTCGAGCAGGGCGCCGAGGCTGGTGATGGCCGGGCGCAGGTTGAGGGCGGCCAGGACGATGCCGGCGATCACGAAGGGCACGGCCCAGCTGCGCGCGGCCGGGGCGGGCTCGGGGTGTGCGGTGCCGCTTCCGCTGCGGGGTGCCGCTGCGTCGGGCAGCACGGTCGACTTCTCACTGGCCATGAGAGCCATCATAGAATCATGGGATGATTGGCTGTCCAGTCGGCTGCGGAAGCAGTCGCTGTACGGTCAGTCGTCCACGCCATCGATGTTGCCCGCCGAAGGAAGAGCCATGGCCCTCTCGTCCCCGCGGCGCTCCGCGCTCGCCGACCAGGTGATCGCCGAGCTCAGGAACCAGATCACCTCGGGCGAGTGGCCGGTCGGCTCACGCATCCCCACCGAGCCCGAGCTGGTCGAACAGCTGGGGGTGGCCCGCAACACGGTGCGCGAGGCGGTGCGCGCGCTCGCGCACAACGGGCTCCTGGACATCCGGCAGGGCTCGGGCACGTATGTCGTGGCGACGAGTGAGCTGGCCGGGGTGATGCAGCAGCGTTTCGCGGCCGCCGATCCTCGGCATATCGCCGAGCTGCGCTCGACGCTCGAATCGGCCGGGGCGAAGCTGGCGGCCGAGCGGCGCACCGAGCGCGACCTCAGACAGCTCGACGCGCTCCTCGAGCGGCGTGAGCGGGCCTGGGAGTCGGGGGAACGCGAGGCGTTCGTCGACGCGGACGCGACGTTCCATCTCGCGGTCGTATCGGCCGCGCACAACGACGTACTGACCGATCTGTACGCGGACCTCGGCGACGTGCTGCGCGGCTGGCTGCGCGACGACATCGGCGAGACGCTGCGGCCCGAGAACCACATGGACCACCAGCGCCTCGTGGACGCGATCCGCGCGGGGGATGCTCAGTCGGCGGCCGACGAGGCGGCGAGCTATCCGTTCATGTGCCGTCTGGAGCGCTTCCGGCCGCGGTGACGGCTGACGGTGCGGGTCGTGGGCGACGGCTGACGGCTGACGGCTGACGGCTGACGACGCGGGGTCGTTGAGTGACGGCTCACGGCGCGGGGTCGTGACTGACCCAGGCCGAGCCGACCTCCTTCCAGCAGCGCCCGCTCAGCCGCACGGTCACCGCCGGTCCGGCCGCTGCCGGGGCGGAGTCGGTGTCGATGTCCCACCACCGCTCGCACTCGATGTGCAGCCGGAGATGGTCCGTCTCGGGATACGGGTTGTGGCAGTACGCGGTGACCCACGACCCGTCGACCTCGGTACGACACGAGGCCCCGAAGGGGCGGGGGTGGGGGGCGGGATCGGCGGCGACGGATACGCCGCGGTCACGTACGGGCGGCCCGGATGGCGAGGAGCCGGCCGCCGAGGTGGCATCGGCCGGCAGAACCAGCAGCAGGCTCATCCCCGCGAGGAGAGCCCCGTACCGCCGCACCCTGCGCACCACGCGAAACACCTCCCCGGCCGTACCGCGACCCCCGCCACGGCTGCACCTCAAGGGGCGAACTGGACTTCCAGCCTGCGAGGTTCACAGCGCCCCCGCAGGCGAGGTACACCCGAACGGGCGATGCCCCGGTCCCCGCGAAACGCGGGAACCGGGGCACCGGGCGACACGCACGCAGCGGTCGGACGGGACTCACGCGCCGATCGCGTGCAGGCCGCCGTCCACGTGGATGATCTCGCCCGTGGTCTTCGGGAACCAGTCCGAAAGCAGCGCGACGATCGCACGGCCCGTCGGCTCCGGGTCGCTCAGCTCCCAGTTGAGCGGGGAGCGGGTGTCCCACACCGAGGCCAGGTCGGAGAAGCCGGGGATGGACTTGGCGGCCATCGAGCCGAGCGGCCCGGCCGAGACCAGGTTGCAGCGGATGTCGTCGGGGCCGAGGTAGCGGGCGAGGTAGCGGCTGGTCGACTCCAGCGCGGCCTTCGCCGGGCCCATCCAGTCGTACTGCGGCCACGCGAACTGGGCGTCGAAGGTGAGGCCGACGACCGAGCCGCCGTCGGTCATCAGCGGCTTGCACGCCATCGTCAGCGACTTCAGCGAGTACGCGGAGACGTGCATCGCCGTCGAGACGGACTCGAAGGGCGTGTCCAGGAAGTTGCCGCCGAGCGCGTCCTGCGGCGCGAAGCCGATGGAGTGGACGACGCCGTCGAGGCTGCCGAGCTCCGCACGGACCTTGTCCGCGAGGCCGGCCAGGTGCTCGTCATTGGTGACGTCGAGTTCGAGCACGGTCGTCGGCTTGGGCAGCTTCTTCGCGATGCGCTCGGTCAGCGTCGGCCGCGGAAACGCGGTGAGGATGATCTCCGCGCCCTGCTCCTGCGCCAGCTTCGCGGCGTGGAAGGCGATGGAGGACTCCATCAGCACACCGGTGATGAGGATCTTCTTGCCCTCGAGGATTCCAGCCATGGTTCAGTGACCCATTCCCAGTCCGCCGTCAACCGGGATGACGGCACCAGTGATGTACGAAGCGTTGTCGGACGCCAGGAACCGGACCGCGTCCGCGATCTCCTCCGGCTGCGCGTACCGCCCGAGCGGCACCTGCGAGACGATGCCCGCGCGCTGCTCGTCGGTGAGCACCTTGGTCATGTCGGTGTCCACGAAACCGGGCGCCACGACGTTGAAAGTGATGTTGCGCGAGCCCAGCTCACGGGCGAGCGAGCGCGCGAAGCCCACGAGCGCGGCCTTGGAGGCGGCGTAGTTCGCCTGCCCGGCGGAGCCGAGGAGGCCCACCACCGAGGAGATCAGGACGACACGCCCCTTCTTGGCCCGCAGCATGCCGCGGTTGGCACGCTTGACGACACGGAAGGTGCCGGTGAGGTTGGTGTCGAGGACGGACGTGAAGTCCTCCTCGCTCATCCGCATGAGGAGCTGGTCCTTGGTGACGCCGGCGTTGGCGACGAGCACCTCGACCGGGCCGTGCTTCTCCTCGATCTCCTTGTAGGCCTGGTCCACCTGCTCGCTGTCGGTGATGTCGCACTTGACGGCGAGGAGACCCTGCTTCTCCAGCTCCGCGGGATCGCCCGAGCGGTATGTGATCGCGACCTTGTCGCCGGCCTCGGCGAAGGCGCGGGCGATGGCGAGGCCGATGCCCCGGTTTCCTCCGGTGACGAGAACCGAGCGGCTCAACGGATCACCCTTTCGATAGTGGTCGGATACCCGGAAACTTATCTGGCCCGCCACGGTTACGGAGAATCGGTCACCGACAGTGACCCGGATCAGTCACTGTCGGGTCCCTACAGAAAGGCTGGTGCCGAAGTGCCCCAAGCCCGTCACGTCCTCGACGCGAGTTTCACCGCGCTGCCCCTGCGCGCGCTCGCCGACGCCGCGCTGGCCCGGGCGCGTGCGCTCGGTGCCGAGCACGCGGACTTCCGCTTCGAGCGGGTGCGCAGCGCCTCCTGGCGGCTCAAGGACGCCAAACCCTCTGGTTCATCGGACACGACAGATCTCGGTTATGCCGTACGCGTGGTGCACGGCGGGGCCTGGGGTTTCGCCTCCGGAGTCGATATGTCGATGGACGCGGCCGCGCGGGTCGCCTCACAGGCGGTCGCCATGGCCAAGCTGTCGGCGCAGGTGATCGCGGCCGCCGGCTCCGATGAGCGCGTGGAGTTGGCGCCCGAGCCCGTGCACGCCGACAAAGAGTGGATCTCCTCGTACGAGATCAATCCCTTCGATGTGCCGGATGCCGAGAAGACCGGCCTGCTCGCGGACTGGAGTGCGCGGCTGCTCGCGGCCGAGGGGGTCGCGCATGTGGATGCCTCGCTCCTGACCGTGCAGGAGAACAAGTTCTACGCGGATACGGCGGGGACGGTCACCACCCAGCAGCGGGTGCGGCTGCATCCGGAGCTGACCGCGGTGGCCGTGGACGAGCGCACCGGTGAGTTCGACTCGATGCGGACCATCGCGCCGCCGGTGGGGCGCGGCTGGGAATATCTGGGCCAGTCGATGTGGGACTGGGACAAGGAGCTGGCACAGATCCCGGAGTTCCTGGCCGAGAAGATGCGCGCGCCGAGCGTCGAGGCGGGCCGCTATGACCTTGTCGTCGATCCGTCCAATCTGTGGCTGACCATCCACGAGTCGATCGGGCATGCGACGGAGCTGGACCGCGCGCTCGGCTACGAGGCGGCGTACGCGGGTACGTCGTTCGCGACCTTCGACCAGCTGGGCAAGCTGAGGTACGGCTCCGAGATCATGAACGTGACCGGGGACCGCACCGCCGAGCACGGCCTCGCCACCATCGGCTACGACGACGAAGGCGTGGCCGGGCAGTCCTGGGACCTGGTGAAGGACGGCACGCTCGTCGGCTACCAGCTGGACCGCAGGATCGCGAAGCTCACCGGCTTCGAGCGCTCCAACGGCTGCGCGTACGCGGACTCCCCGGGCCATGTGCCGGTGCAGCGGATGGCGAACGTCTCGCTGCAGCCCGCGCCCGAGGGGCCCTCGACGGACGAGATGATCGCCGGGGTCGAACGCGGCATCTATGTGGTCGGGGACCGGTCCTGGTCCATCGACATGCAGCGCTACAACTTCCAGTTCACCGGTCAGCGCTTCTTCCGGATCGAGAACGGGAAGCTCGCCGGGCAGCTGCGCGATGTGGCGTACCAGGCGACGACCACCGACTTCTGGGGTTCGATGAAGGCGGTCGGCGGCCCGGACACGTATGTCCTCGGCGGCGCGTTCAACTGCGGCAAGGCGCAGCCGGGGCAGGTGGCGGCGGTCTCGCACGGCTGCCCTTCCGCGCTCTTCCAGAACGTGAACATCCTCAACACGACGCAGGAGGCGGGCCGATGAGCGCTCGTACGAACGGGGCCGACTCTCGTACGAACGGGGCGGGTTCCCGCAGGGGCGCGGTGAGCAGGCCGCACGAGATCGTCGAGCGGGCCCTCGAGCTGTCCACGGCCGACGGGTGTGTGGTGATCGCCGACGAGGAGTCCAGCGCCAATCTGCGCTGGGCGGGCAACGCGCTGACCACGAACGGTGTCACCCGCGGGCGCACCCTCACGGTCATCGCCACCGTGGACGGCAAGGAGGGCACGGCCTCGGGGGTCGTCTCGCGCGCGGCCGTCACCGCCGATGACCTCGCGGATCTCGTACGGGCCGCGGAGCACGCCGCGCGGGAGGGCGAACCGGCCGAGGACGCGCAGGAGCTGGTCCCGGCCGGGACCGCCTCGCCCGACTTCACGGACTCCCCCGACGAGACCTCGTCGGCGGTCTTCGCGGACTTCGCACCGGCGCTCGGCGAGGCCTTCGCCCGCGCCCGCTCGGGCGGGCGCGAACTGTACGGCTTCGCCCACCACGAGATGACATCCAGCTATGTCGGTACGTCGACAGGGCTGCGGCTGCGGCACGACCAGCCCAACGGCACGCTGGAGCTCAACGCCAAGTCTCCCGACCGTACGCGTTCGGCCTGGGCCGGCCGCGCGACCCGGGACTTCACGGATGTGGACCCGGCGGCGCTGGACGGCGAGCTCGCGCGGCGGCTCGCCTGGGCCGAACGGAAGATCGAGCTGTCGGCCGGGCGCTACGAGACGCTGCTGCCGCCGACGGCGGTGGCGGATCTGCTGATCTACCAGTACTGGTCGTCGGCGGGCCGCGATGCCGCGGACGGGCGGACCGTGTTCTCCAAGCCGGGCGGCGGTACGCGGGTCGGCGAGCGGCTGAGCGGGCTCGGGCTGACCCTGCGCAGCGATCCGCATGCGCGCGGCCTGGAATCCGCGCCCTTCGTCATCGCCCACGCCTCCGGGGACACCTCCTCGGTCTTCGACAACGGTCTGCCGCTGACGGCCACCGAGTGGATCCGGGACGGGGAACTCGCACACCTGCTCACGACCCGGCACAGCGCGGACCTGACGGGGCTGCCGCTCGCCCCCGAGGTCGACAACCTGATCCTGGAAGGCGGCGGGGACCGCTCCCTGGAGGAGATGGTCGCGAGTACGGAGCGCGGGCTGCTGCTCACCTGCCTGTGGTACATCCGCGAGGTCGACCCGGCCTCGCTGCTCCTGACCGGGCTGACGCGGGACGGGGTGTACCTCGTCGAGAACGGCGAGGTGGTGGGTGAGGTGAACAACTTCCGCTTCAACGAGTCCCCGGTGGACCTGCTCGGCCGTGCCACTGAGGCGGGCCGCACCGAGCGGACGCTGCCGCGCGAGTGGGGCGACTACTTCACCCGGGCCGCGATGCCGCCCCTGCGGGTCCCGGACTTCAACATGAGCTCGGTGAGCCAGGGGGTGTGAGGGGCCAGGAGGTGTGAGGGGCCAGGGGCCCAGGGTTCAGCGGCCAGGGGGCCGGGGTGCGTGATCTTGCGGAGCGGAACACGTTCGGCTGCCGCACCCCCGCCCCCATAGACTGGGGGACGCGCTCGCGGGTGACCGCGGGCGCTTCACCCACTCCCGAGGAGATCCACCACCGTGACCGACATCGTCGACGAGCTGAAGTGGCGCGGCCTTTTCGCCCAGTCCACTGACGAGGACGCCCTGCGCAAGGCGCTCGCGGACGGCCCGGTCACGTATTACTGCGGCTTCGACCCGACCGCGGCGAGCCTGCACGTGGGCCACCTCGTCCAGGTCCTCACCCTGCGCCGGCTGCAGCAGGCCGGGCACAAGCCGCTCGCCCTGGTGGGCGGCGCCACCGGCCAGATCGGCGACCCGCGCCCGACCGCTGAGCGCACCCTGAACGATCCGGCGGTCATCGCCGAGTGGGTGGGGCGGCTGCGCTCGCAGATCGAGCCCTTCCTGGACTTCGAGGGCGAGAACGCCGCGGAGATGGTGAACAACCTGGACTGGACCGCGGGCCTGTCCGCGATCGAGTTCCTGCGCGACATCGGCAAGCACTTCCGCGTCAACAAGATGCTCACCAAAGACTCGGTGGCCCGCCGCCTGGAGTCCCAGGAGGGCATCAGCTACACCGAGTTCAGCTACCAGCTCCTGCAGGGCATGGACTTCCTGGAGCTGTACCGGCGCTACGGCTGTGTCCTGCAGCAGGGCGGCTCGGATCAGTGGGGAAATCTGACGGCCGGGATCGACCTGATCCACCGGCTGCACCCCGAGGCCGAGGTGCACTGCTACTCGACGCCGCTGATGGTGAAGTCCGACGGCACCAAGTTCGGCAAGACCGAGGGCGGCGCCGTCTGGCTCGATCCCGAGATGACCACGCCGTACGCGTTCTACCAGTTCTGGCTGAACACGGACGACCGTGACATCTCCACGTACATGCGCATCCTCAGCTTCAGGAGCCGCGAGGAGCTCGAGGAGCTGGAGAAGCTGACCGAGGAGCGGCCGCAGGCCCGGGCCGCGCAGCGCGCGCTCGCCGAGGAGCTCACCACGCTGGTGCACGGCGCCGGGCAGTGCGCCGCGGTCATCAACGCCTCGAAGGCGCTGTTCGGTCAGGGTGAGCTGGGCGATCTCGACGCGGCGACGCTTGCCGCCGCCCTCTCCGAGGTGCCGCACGCGCAGGTCACCGAGCTGGGCCCGGTCGTGGACCTGTTCGCCGAGGTCGGCCTGGTGGCCTCCAAGTCGGCGGCGCGGCGCACGGTCAAGGAGGGCGGCGCCTACGTGAACAACGTCAAGGTCGCCGGCGAGGACGCCGTCCCCGCCGAGGAGGATCTGCTGCACGGCCGCTGGCTGGTGCTGCGGCGCGGCAAGAAGAACCTGGCGGCGATCGAACTCGTCGCGGGCTGACACTGCCGTACGGCCCAGCGAAAGCTGCTGTACGACCCCGCGAAGAGGGGCCGGTCCGAGTGGACCGGCCCCTCTTCGCCTGCCGTGTCGGTGCGAGCTCAGCCGGTCTGTCTGCTGCCGCCCTTGACCGCCTTGTAGACCATGTCGCCGAGGAACACCAGCACCACGGCCGCGCCGACCTGCAGCGCATGCCGGCCCCAGTCGATGCCCGGGGTCGCCTCGATGCCGAACCCTCTCGCGAGCGAGTTGCCGACCACTCCGCCGATGATGCCGAGCACTGTGGTCATCCACAGCGGCAGGTGCTGCTTGCCGGGCAGGATCGCCTTCGCCAGCAGACCCAGCACAAATCCCACAATGATCGCCCACAACCAGCCCATGACGGCCTCCTCGAATGCGCACGGGTGAGCAGTACGGCAAGTCTCCGCCGCTGCGCCATACGGCGCATGTCGGGCACAGCCATACGTGGAGCGGCCCAGGCGGTGCGCCCCGGCGGCGCCCCACCCGGTCTCGAATGCGGCGCAGGCCGGGCGTACCGTGGAAGCGTGTCCGGTCCGGGGAGAGTCCGGCAGCGCGAGCGGGTGGTGGAATGTGATGCGGAAGCAGCGCACGACAGGCGGGGCCGAGGTCTTCCGGATCACGGGCGCGCGGCATTCCCTCGCGGACGACGTCCGGGCGAGGCAGCGGCGCTACGTCATCTCCATGTCGGTCCGCACCCTGTCCGTGATCCTGGCGGCGGTCCTGTGGAACGTGGAGCGACATGTGGCGATCGTGGCGCTCGTCGCGGGCGTGCTGCTCCCCTATATCGCGGTCGTGATCGCCAACGCCGGGCGGGAGAACGCCCCTTCGCTGCCCTCGTCCTTCCTCGCCGCGCCCGTGCAGCCCATGCTTCCGCCGCCGTCCGCGCCCGGTCCGGCGGAATCCCACCCGGAATCCGAGGTGCCCGAGGGGCAGAAGGGCTCGGGCAGACGGGGCTGACCTGCGCCGGTCTGCAAAGCTCAAGAAAAGCTCAGATCAATCATGTAGTTCCGGTGCACCGCACGGGGTCCCCCGTGACATACTTCGTACGCGCTCCGCATCCCCCGTCGGAGCGACGGACCGACGCCGGGCAGCTCCCCCCGTGGCTGCTCGGCGTCGCCTTTTCCCACGGATGTTCGGGCCGGTCGGATGTTCGGGCCGGTTAGGCTGGGGGCGTGATCTTCCCCGACAGTGCCCCTGGTTCCTCCGGCTCCCCTGAGACTCCTCAGTGCTCCGCCAAGGGCTGCCGCGCCGATGCGGTCTGGGTGCTTGCCTGGAACAACCCGAAGGTGCACACGCCGGAGCGGCGCAAGACCTGGCTCGCGTGCGAGGAGCACCGCGAGCATCTCTCCCAGTTCCTGGGAGTGCGGGGGTTTCTGAAGGACGTGGTGCGGCTCGCCGACTGGGAAGCCGCACAGCACAAGCCGTGAGGCGTGTCCGGCGGACCGGCCCCTGACCGCTCAGCCGCCGATCGCCGACATGGGCCGGGCGGGCTGCAGGAACGTCGGGTCGTCGAGGCCGGAGCCTGCCTTCTTGCCCCACATCGCCTGCTTCCACAGGCGGGCCACCTCTTCGTCGGCCTTGTCGGAGGGTTCCTCGGAGCGCAGGGCCGCCCTCAGGTCGGTCTCCTCGGTGGCGAACAGGCAGGTGCGCACCTGGCCGTCGGCGGTGAGCCGGGTGCGGTCGCAGGCGCGGCAGAACGGGCGGGTCACCGAGGCGATCACGCCCACGGTGTGCGGGCCGCCGTCGACGACCCAGCGCTCGGCCGGGGCGGAGCCGCGCTCTTCCTGGCCCTCCTCGGTGAGCGTGAAGCGGGTGCGCAGCGATTCCAGGATGTCACCGGCGGTGATCATGCCTTCGCGCTTCCAGCCGTGCTGGGCGTCCAGGGGCATCTGCTCGATGAACCGCAGCTCGTAGTCGTTCTCCATCGCCCAGGCGAGCAGCTCGGGCGCCTCGTCCTCGTTGAGCCCCGGCATCAGGACGGCATTGACCTTCACCGGGGTCAGGCCGGCCTCGCGGGCCGCGGCCATGCCTTCGAGCACGTCCTTGTGGCGGTCACGGCGGGTGAGGGTCTTGAAAACGTCGGGGCGCAAGGTGTCGAGGGAGACGTTCACCCGGTCGAGGCCCGCGGACCTGAGGGCCTGGGCGGTGCGCTTGAGTCCGATGCCGTTGGTGGTGAGGGACATCTTGGGGCGCGGTTCGAGGGCGGCGACGCGCTCGACGATGCCGACGATCCCGGGGCGCAGCAGCGGCTCGCCGCCGGTGAAACGGACCTCTTCGATGCCGAGCCGGGTGACGGCGATACGGATCAGCCGGACGATCTCGTCATCGGTGAGCAGATCGGGCTTGGCCAGCCACTGCAGGCCCTCCTCGGGCATGCAGTAGGTGCACCGCAGGTTGCACCGGTCGGTCAGTGAGACCCGGAGATCGGTGGCCACGCGGCCGAACGTGTCGATGAGCACGTGGGGCCCCTCCCTTGGCGAGACTTTCTCTCTGCTGCTCGGTACGGCTTTCCGTGTACCTGCTTCTCGGTACGGCTTGCTGTCTGCGTACGAGCCTACGCGAGGGCACCGACACGTATCAGGGCCCGATCGCACGACTGCCGCCACGGCCGCATCGTAGGTCTCTACGACGCGGCCGTGAGCTGGGCGTATGACGCTGGGCGTCTGGCTGGGGGCGCCCGGGGTCAGTGCGCCCCGGTGCCGGTGAGCGAGCGGACCTCGAGCTCCGCGTACTTGCCGGTGTCGGGCTCCTCCTTGGACAGGACGGTGCCGAGCCAGCCGAGCAGGAAGCCCAGCGGGATCGATACGAGGCCCGGGTTGTTCAGCGGGAACCAGTGGAAGTCCACGCCGGGGAACATCGAGTTGTCCTTGCCGGAGACCACCGGCGAGAACAGCACCAGGATCACCGAGGAGGCGAGGCCGCCGTAGATCGACCAGGTGGCGCCCTGGGTGGTGAACCGCTTCCAGAAGAGGCTGTACAGGATGGTCGGCAGGTTCGCCGATGCCGCGACCGCGAAGGCCAGGGCGACCAGGCCGGCCACGTTCAGGTCGCGGGCCAGGACGCCGAGTGCGATGGCGGCGGCGCCGATCAGGACGGTGGCCCCGCGGGCGGCCTTGACCTCCTCCTTCTCCGTGGCCTTGCCGCGGCGGATGACGTTGGCGTAGATGTCGTGCGCGAAGGAGGACGAGGAGGCGAGGGTGAGGCCCGCGACCACCGCGAGGATCGTCGCGAAGGCCACCGCGGAGATCACGGCGAGCAGGATCGCGCCGCCCGTCGAACCGCTGCCGCCGCCGATCTCGAAGGCGGCCAGTGGCGCCGCCGTGGTGCCGCCCTTGTTCGAACCCTCGATGGTCTCCCGGGAGACCAGGGCCGCGGCGCCGAAGCCGAGGACGATCGTCATCAGGTAGAACGAGCCGATGATGCCGATGGCCCAGTTCACGGACTTCCGTGCGGCCTTCGCCGTGGGCACCGTGTAGAAGCGGATCAGGATGTGCGGCAGACCCGCGGTGCCGAGCACCAGGGCGATACCGAGCGAGATGAAGTCGAGCTTCGACATGGCGCTCGTGCCGTACTTGATGCCCGGCTCGAGGAACTTGCTGCCGTATCCGCTCTTGTCCGCCGCCGCGCCGAGCAGGTCGGACAGGTTGAAGTTGAACTTCAGGAGGATCAGGAAGGTGATCAGGACGGTGCCGCTCATCAGCAGCACCGCCTTGACCATCTGCACCCAGGTGGTGCCCTTCATGCCGCCGATCGTGACGTAGACGATCATCAGCACGCCGACCAGGGCGACGATGGCGATCTTGCCCGCCTCGCTGGTGATGCCGAGGAGCAGGGCGACCAGGGCGCCTGCGCCCGCCATCTGCGCGAGCAGATAGAAGATCGAGACCACGATGGTGGAGGTGCCGGCCGCGGTGCGTACAGGGCGCTGCCGCATCCGGTAGGCGAGGACGTCGCCCATCGTGAAGCGGCCGGAGTTGCGCAGCGGCTCGGCGACCAGGAGCAGGGCCACGAGCCAGGCGACGAGGAAGCCGATGGAGTACAGGAAGCCGTCGTAGCCGGCCAGCGCGATGATGCCCGCGATGCCGAGGAAGGAGGCGGCGGACATGTAGTCGCCCGAGATCGCCAGGCCGTTCTGGAAGCCGGTGAACTGCCGGCCGCCCGCGTAGAAGTCGGCGGCGTCCTTGGTCTGCCGCCCGGCCCACACCGTGATGCCGAGGGTCGCGATGACGAAGGCGGCGAACAGCGAGATGATCAGCACCCGGTGCTCGGTGACGTCGACGCCCGCCGCCAGGAAGGCGGCGGAGCCGTCCAGAGGCCCGGAGCCGTCGAGGGCCGCGGACAGTGCGTGGCGGCTCATGCGCCCTCCTCAAGACGGGACTTGATGGCCTCGGCCCGCGGGTCGAGCTTCTGCGCGGCATAGCGCGCATACCACCAGGCGATGAGGAAGGTGGTCACGAACTGGGCCACGCCGAAGACCAGGGCGACGTTGATGTTGCCGAAGAGCTTGGTGCCCATGAACCCGCCCGCGTAGTTCGACAGGAGCACGTAGAGCAGGTACCAGCTGATGAACGCCACGGTGAGCGGGAAGGCGAAGGAGCGGTGCGAGCGGCGCAGTTCACCGAACTCCGCACTCTCCTGGACCTCGCGGAAGGCCTCGGTCGACGGCGTCACGGGTTGTGTCCCGCCCTTCGGGGGCGGTGGTGCGTCGGTGGCCACGGGGACTCCTTGCGCGACGGAAGCGGTGGATGGGGACATACGACCTCGCAGTGAACGGGGACCGCGCCGCGCCGGAGGACGGTGTGTTTCGTCCTCCGCGGCGTGATCCGGCAGGGGGCTGATGCTGACCTCTCCCCCTGCCAACCGCACGGCGACGCGCGCGTTGCGGTTCAACGCCCCACCCGTTCTGTCGGAAACTTTTCCGCCCGTCCCCTCCGGCACCATTGCCCTGCTCACCGGGCGCGATATAGCTTCACATCCGCTGTACATGTCAACCGCCTTGCCTGCCACCGCAGTCAGGGCGGTGCTTCGTGCTGTCGTACCGACCGGGACACACCCTCACAACGGATGTAAGTGGAGACCCCATGCCTCATCTGCGTTCCAGGCGGCGCCGTGTCGCCGCCCCGCTGGGCCTCGTACTCGCCCTGGCCGCGCTCGGCCTCGCACCGGCCGCCGCCCAGGCCGCGCCGCAGGCCGGTGCTCCGGCCGCCTCGACGCAGAGCGGTTCGAAGCTGGCGTACGTGGTGAACACGCGGACGGACCACCGCACCCTCTCCGCGGTGAAGAAGGCGATCACCCGGGCCGGCGGCGAAATCATCGTCACCCACCGGCAGATAGGCGTGTTCGTCGTCCACTCGGACAACCCCGACTTCGGCGCGCAGATGCGCCAGGTGCGCGGTGTGCAGAGCGCGGGCGCGACCCGCACCGCGCCGCTGGAGCCGGCGGGGATCACCCAGGTGGGCGCCACCGAGCGGCTCTCGGCGGCCGAGGTCGCCGAGCTCTCGGAGCAGGCGGGCGAGGGGCAGGAGCCCCTGGAGGCCGACCAGTGGGGCCTGCGGACGATCCGTGCGGACCAGGCCGCAAAGATCAACCCGGGCAGCAGCGACGTCACCGTCGCCGTGATCGACACCGGAGTGGACGACACCCACCCCGACCTCGCGCCCAACTTCTCGGCCTCCCAGTCCGCGAACTGTGTCGGCGGCAAGCCCGACACCTCCCCCGGCGCCTGGCGCCCGACCATCCCCAGCCAGAGCCACGGCACGCATGTGGCGGGCGAGATCGCCGCGGCGCGCAACGGCGTCGGCATCGCGGGCGTCGCGCCCGGCGTGAAGGTGGCCGGCATCAAGGTCTCCGAGCCGGACACGCAGCTCTTCTACCCGGAGAGCGTGGTCTGTGCCTTCATGTTCGCCGCGGACAAGGGCATCGAGATCACGAACAACAGCTATTACATCGACCCGTGGCTGTACAACTGCAAGGACGACCCGGACCAGAAGGCCATCGTCGACGCGGTCAACCGGGCCCAGCTGTACGCACAGCGCAAGGGCACCCTCCACGTGGCGTCCGCGGGCAACTCCAACCACGACCTCGCCTCCGACGCGATCGTGGACGACTCGAGCCCCGACGACACCGAGCCGGTCGAGCGGGTCATCGACCCGAGCGAGTGCCTGGACCTCCCGACCCAGCTGCCGGGTGTCGTGACGGTCTCGGCGACGGGCCCGAAGGACGCCAAGTCCTTCTACTCCACGTACGGGCACCGCGTCATCGATGTCGCCGCGCCGGGCGGTGACAGCCGGGTCCCGGCGGACACCCCCTCGGGCAACGGCCGGATCCTGTCGACGCTGCCCGGCGGCGACTGGGGCTACAAGCAGGGCACCTCCATGGCCTCCCCGATGGCCTCGGGTGTGGCCGCGCTCCTGAAGAGCAAGTACCCGTGGGCGAGCCCGGCGATGCTGCAGTGGATGCTCAAGGCCCAGGCCGACAACCCGGGCTGCCCCGCCGAGCCGTACGACCCGAACAACGACGGGGTCGCGGACGCGGAGTGCGAGGGGAACGGGCGGATGAACGGCTTCTACGGGGCCGGCATCGTGGACGCTCTGGACGCCGTGCGCTGAGCCGGTGTCCCATGGGAGCGGGCCGTCCTTCCGGGGGCGGCCCGCTTTCCGTATGCCGCTGTTCCACGAAGGAGGCCGCGCAGTGACCGGGTCCGATGTCATCGCATCCGTCTGGAGGACGCTGGGCGGCGCGGAGGAACCGCTGCACCGGCTCACCCACCGGGGCGCCGGTGACGTGCTCCCCGCGCGGCTGCCGGTGCTGAGCGCGGCGCGGGCCTGTGTCGCGGTGTGCGCGCTGGCGGCGGCGGAATTCGACGGACGGGGCGGTGCGGCGGGTTCCGTGACGGTGGACGACGGGGCGGTCGCCACGGCCTTCGTCAGCGAACGCCATCTGCGCATCGACGGACGCGCGCCGGAGTCCTTCGCGCCGCTTTCCCGGATGTGGCGCACGGCCGACGGCTGGGTGCGCACGCACGCCAACTACCCCTGGCACCGGGCGGCGTTGCTGTCCGCCCTGGGGGTGGGCGCGGAGTCGGTGGAGTCGGTGGAGTCCGCGATGGCCGGGGCGCGGTCGCTGGAGATCGAGGAGGCCGTGTACGCGGCCGGCGGTCTCGCGGTCGCGCTGCGCACCCCACGGGAGTGGGCGGCGCATGAGCAGGGGGCGGCGGTGGCGCGGCGGCCGCTGCTGAGCATGGAGCGGGTGGACGATGCGGCGGTACGGGGTGGGGGTGCGGCTTCCGCAGTACGGGGCGGGGGCGCCGCTTCGGTCGTACGGGGCGCGGGCGCGGCTTCGGCGGTACGGGACCGGGGCCTGCGGCCGCGGGTGCTCGATCTGACCCGGGTGATCGCCGGGCCGGTCGGGACCCGGTCGCTCGCGCTGCTCGGCGCGGATGTGCTGCGGATCGACACGCCCGAGCGGCCCGAGCTTCCCGACCAGCACGCGGACACCGGCTTCGGCAAGCGTTCCGCGCTGCTCGATCTGCGGCGCACGGCGGACCGGCGGACGTTCGAGGAGCTGCTCGCCGGGGCCGATGCCGTGGTCACCGGCTACCGGCCCGGCGCGCTCGACCGTTTCGGCCTCTCCCCCGCCGCGCTGGCCGAGCGCAGGCCCGGGCTCGTGGTCGCCCGGCTCTCGGCCTGGGGGGACTACGGGCCGTGGGCGGGGCGGCGCGGTTTCGACTCGCTGGTGCAGGTGGCCTCCGGCATCGCGGCCGTCGAGGGCGGGCCGGAGAGGCCGGGGGTGCTGCCCGCGCAGGCGCTCGACCACGGCACGGGGTATCTGCTGGCCGCGGGGGTGCTGCGGGCGCTGACGGAGCGGCGGGCGGTGGGCGGCTCCTGGCGGCTGGAGTTCGCGCTCGCACAGACGGCGCACTGGCTGTGCTCGCTGCCTTCGGAACCCGCTCCCGAAGGCACGTACGACAGTGACCGGCACCTGGGCGGGACGGACAGCGCGCTGGGCCGGCTGCGCCATGCGCGCTCGCCGCTCGTCTTTACGGGAGGGCCCGCCGACTGGCGGACTCCGCCGGGTGTCTGGGGTGGGGATCCGGCGCGCTGGGGCGGGTGAACACCACCCACGAGGATGTTTTGTCCGATAATCACCCCATGCTTGCTGGACTTGTCCGTTCCGGTCAAAATCGATCAATGAGCGCTTCCCGTCCCCCTGTTACGGCGCCTGCCGACGAAGACACCGGGGACGACACCGCGTCCGACACCGCGTCGGCCGCCGGACAGGGGTCCGCGCTCCGGCGCGGCATGGCGGTGCTCGTCCTGCTGCTGCTCGCCGCACTCGTGCCGCTGCTCGGCCCCGACCTCGCGCTGCGCGGGACGGGCGAGGCGGACACGCCCGGGGTCGGCCTCGTCACGCTGCTCAGGACCGTCACGTTCGGCGCCCTGTGCGTACTCGCGGGGCAGGCCGCCGAGGGCTGGCTCATCCGGCGGGTGCCCGACGCGCCCGCGCCGCGGCCCGCGAACTGGTCGGTGACGGCGGCCTGTGTGGGCGCCGTCGCCGCGGTCTGGCTCGCGCTGATCGTGGCCAACGGGAACATCCCGCCCGACTCGCTCGCCGAGCTCACGCCCGGACGGCTGTGGCAGACCACGGACGGGCGGCTCGCGCTGCTCGAGGTCAACGCGTTCATCGCCGCCGGGTTCTGCGCGCAGACCCGCCGGGCGGGCAGCGCGTTCCTGCCGCTCTCCGTGGTGGTGGGAGCGGAGGCGCTGCGGGCGCATCCGGGCATCGGACCCGAGGAGAATCCGCTGCTCGGCAGCGGGCTGACACTCGTGCATCTGACCTCGGCCGCGCTGTGGGCGGGAGGGCTGTTGTGGGTCCTGCGGGCACTGCGGCTGTGGCGGGGACGGCCGGTGCAGTCGGGGGTACTGCTCGGGCTCTACGCGCGGGTGGCGGCCCTGCTGTTCGCCGCGATCACCGCCTCGGGGATCTGCTCGACGCTGCGGAAACTTCCGCTGGAGTCGGTCTTCAGCTCGGCGTACGGGCGGGTGCTGGTGGCCAAGCTGCTGCTCGTCGTGGTGATCGCCGGGCTTGCGGTGATGGCGCGGATCCGGCTGGGGCGCAAAGGTGCGGGGGCCGCCGCGGTGCCCGCGAAGGCCGAGGTGGTGGTCCTCGGCCTCGCGGTCGCCGTATCGGCGCTGCTCACGGCGGTACCGGCACCGATCTGGTGGGTTCCCCCGCTTTGGGGTTGACCTGAACCCGCCCGTCCGACTCGCCCGGCCTCAGACGCCGGCCGGGCTCGGGGTGCCTCCGGTGGTCTGTGTCTGCCGCCTGGTCAGGCCGTCCAGGACGCCCTTGACCAGGAGGGCCTGGGCCGCCGCGTAGGTGAGCATGATCCAGAAGTCGGGGCGGGGCAGCTGGGGCCATTCGGCGACGCCCGTGGCGATCAGGGTGTCGGAGAGCAGGAACAGCGCGCCGCCGATTCCGGCGACGAGCCCGAAGCGCGCGGCGGCGCGCAGTGCCATCGCGGTGAGCAGCAGGCTGTACGCGGCGACCGGGATCCGCAGGTCGCCGGGCAGGTCGCCCCACATCAGGACGAGGGTCAGGGTGAGCACGAGTGCGTACGTCGCCGCGAGCGGCACGACGTATGCGTGCGGTGTCCCGCGGCGCGCGAAGAGCACCAGGTAGCAGACATGCCCGGCCGCGAAGCCACCCATGCCGGCGAGGAAGGCGGCCTCGGCGTCGAACATCAGGCACACATCGCCGACCCAGCCGAAGAACAGGGCCGCGAGCAGCAGCCGCGGCGCCTTGCGGAGCGCCGCGTAGGCGAGGAGCAGCGGCATGAGGAGGGGCTTGAAGAGGAGGTGCCCGAGGTCCCAGCCGGCGAGCAGGGACACGAGGTCGCCGGTGACGGCGGCCGCGAAGGCCCACAGGAGGGTCCGCTTCACCCGACACGCTCCGCGGCCTTCAGGTCCGCGGCGGCCGACGTGGTGGCCGACGCGGTGGCTGGCTCCGGCGACCAGCCGGGCCCGCGCAGCACCCGCCCGGCGCGCTCGCGCCAGCTGGTCGCCGCCCTCAGGTCCTTGGCGATGGAGACGTATTCGTGGGTGGCGACCTTGAGCGGGTTGTAGGTCTCGATGTTCTTCGTCAGGCCGTAGACAGGGCGCTCGGTCTCGGCGACGAAGGAGCCGAACATCCGGTCCCAGATGATCAGGATCCCGCCGAAGTTCCGGTCCAGGTAGCCGCCCTGGGAGGCGTGGTGGACGCGGTGGTGGGACGGGGTGTTGAAGACGTACTCGTACCAGCGGGGCATCTTGTCAATGCGCTCGGTGTGGATCCAGAACTGGTAGACGAGGTTCGCCGAGGAGCAGAAGGCGAGGGCGGCCGGGTGGACGCCGCAGGCGATCAGCGGCAGGTAGAACGGCCAGACGGTCAGCGAGGTCCAGGGCTGGCGCAGCGCCGTGGTGAGGTTGAACTTGCGGCTGGAGTGGTGCACGACGTGGCAGGCCCACAGGATCCGGATGACGTGGTGTCCGCGGTGCGACCAGTAGTAGAAGAAATCCTGGGCGAGGAGCATCAGGAGCACGGTCCACCAGACGACCGGTACCCGCGCGGGCGTCAGCTCGTAGACCGCGGTGTAGATCGCGACGATCGGGATCTTCCACAGCAGGTCGAAGACCAGACTGCCGAGGCCCATGGTGATGCTGGTGGTGGCGTCCTTGGTCTCGTATCCGGCGGCATCCTCGTCGGGGTGCAGCCGCACGCTGATGATCTCGATCACCGTGAGCAGGACGAAGGCGGGTATGGACCACAGGACCACATCGGGCAGGTTCGGCATGGATGCACGGTAAGGGTGCTGGTGGGGCCGCGGCTAGAGGTAGTTACCGACAAGTATTACCGGCGGTACGCGACTGTTGTTGGCGAACTCCGCCAACAGACCCTCAGGTCAGGGCCTCACACCCCCACCGCGCCGAGCAGCGAGCCCGCGGCGTACGTCACGGCCATCGCCAGCGCGCCGCCCGCCACGTTGCGCAGCACGGAGGGACCGGTCGGGGCGGCGCCGAGGCGGGCGCTCCACCAGCCCGTGCAGCACAGGGCGGCGAGGACGGCGGCGACCGTGATCGCGAGCCGCAGGGAGGACGGCGGCAGGACGATCGCGAGGAGCGGGAGCAGGGCGCCGACGGTGAAGGCGAGGAAGGAGGCGCCCGCCGCGTGCCAGGGGTTGGTCAGCTCGTCCGGGTCGATGCCGAGCTCCACACGGGCGTGGGCACGCAGCGCGTCCTTCGCGGTGAGCTGTTCGGCGGCCTCGCGCGCCACCTGGGGGGTGAGGCCGCGGGCCGCGAGGAGGCCGGCCAGCTCTTCGAGTTCGGCCTCGGGTTCCTCGCGCAGTTCGCGCTTCTCCAGGGCGATGGCGGCGCGCTCGGAGGACCGCTGGGTCGATACGGAGACGTATTCACCGGCCGCCATGGACATGGAGCCGGCGAGCAGTCCGGCGAGGCCCGCGGTCAGGAGGGTGGAGCGGTCGGAGGTGGCGCCCGCCACGCCCACCACGAGGCCGGCGGTCGAGACGATGCCGTCGTTGGCGCCGAGCACCGCGGCCCGCAGCCAGTTGAGGCGGGTGGCCATCCCTGAGCCGTGGTGCTCGGTGTGGCCGGGCCGCCCGGCTTCGCTGGTCATGCCGGGAGGTTCTCACGCCCTCCCGGCATGACGGTGCATCCACGCGGGGTGTGCCGCTCGGCGCGTACCGGTCACTCCGCACGGAGCCCGCACCGGTCACTCCCGACGGAGCCCGTACGGATCACTCCACAGGGAGCGTCCGGGGCAACGTCCACGTCACCACACGCGGACCTTGCCCCCGGGTGCGAAGACGGGTGAGGTCGCGTCGGCGGGCGGCTGGTCGAGCGGCTCGGCGATCTCCGCCACGGTCGGGCCCACCTTCGCCGCGACCGGGTCGAGCAGGCCGAGGTCGAAGCCGTAGACGCGGGCGGCGTTGCCGCCGACCATCGCCGCGACCTCCTGAGGCGGCAGCCCCGCGTAGGCGATGCGCAGGCCCTCCCGCGTATACGGGTGGGTGCCTTCGTCGTGCGGGTGGTCGCTGCCCCACATGATCTTGTCGAGGCCGATGCGTTCACGCAGCGGCACCTCGTGCGGACGCATGAAGCTGGCGCCGACGAAGCAGTTCTCGGCCCAGACCTCACTGGGGCCCTTGCCCATGGAGGCGGCGAGGCCCTGGCCGAATTTGGCCTCGGCGGTGTTCGCCTTCGGGCCCGCCGCCTTCGTCGCGGCCTTCACGAGGCGGGCGTGGTAGTAGTCCAGCATGTCCAGGACCCCGGGGATCCAGCCCGACCCCTGTTCGGTGAGGACCAGTTTCAGTGAGGGGTGGCGGCGGAAGGCGCCGCCGAAGATCAGATGCCACAGCGCCCGGTGTGAGAACCAGGTGGTCTCCACCATGAACACGGCACGTGCGGCCGGTTCGTCGCCGAGCGGCGGGGATGCGGAGCCCGCGTGGTGGTTGACGGGGACGCCGAGTTCCGCGCAGGTGGCCCAGATCGGGTCGTACTGCTGCGAGTAGAGCTCGGGCAGGCCGGAGCCGGGCGGTGTGCCGGGCAGGAGCAGACCGCCCGTCAGGCCGGCCTCGTGGGCCCAGCGGATCTCCCTGACCGCCTCGTCCACGTCGTTGAGCAGCACCTGGAAGACGCCCGCCCGGCGGCCGGGTGCGAGGGAACAGAAGTCGGCGAGCCAGCGGTTGTGGGCGCGCAGGCCCGCCCAGCGCTGTGCGAACTCCTCGCGGGTGGGTGCGGGGGCCATCAGGGACGCGGAGGGGAAGAACGGCGGGATGGTGTTGGGGAAGACCACCTCCGCGACGATGCCGTCCGCCTCCAGCTCGGCGATCCTGCGGGAGGAGTTCCAGTTCTTGTCCGCGGTGTCGGCGAGCAGGTCCTCGTACGGGTTGACGTAGGTGGCCGCCCAGGCGTCGAAGGCCTCGTGGTGCCTGGACTCCAGATAGGGCCGGTAGTCGAGGAGGTCGGCGCCGGCGTGGCAGTCGGCGGAGATGACGGTGTAGCGGTCCTCGCCGCTCGCCGCCGTGCTGTTCGGGCTTCCGGGCGTGCTCATGGCGTGCTCACCCCCGTCACCGGGAAGTCGTTGCCGGTCAGCCAGTGCCGCCCCACCTCGCGGGAGCGGGCCCAGGAGGCTTCGACGGCGCTCTGGTCCGCCGGCTGGCCGAGATCGGCGGGCGTGGGGCCGATACGGCGGGCGACGGGGGCGAGTGCCGCGGTGTCGAAACCGAAGACCTCGGCGGCGGAGAGGCCGAGGATCCGCCGGGTCTCGGCCACCGGGATGTCGTGGAAGGTGTTCCTGAGCCAGTTGCGGGTGTCGGGCCAGGTGCCCTCCGGGTGCGGGAAGTCGGAGCCCCACAGGATGTTGTCGACGCCGATCTCGTAGCGCTGGGCGAGTTCGCGCCGCTTGGTGTTGGTGGCGCAGACGAAGACCTGGCGGTCCAGGTACTCGCTCGGCGGCCGCTTCAGCTCGGAGAACGGCGAGAGCTTCTTGCCGCCGTGCGCGCCGAGGTAGAGACGGTCCATGAACCACAGGAGGTTGGGCAGCCACCAGCATCCCGACTCCGCCACCCCGAACCTGAGCCCCGGGTGCCGTTCGAAGACGCCCGACCAGATCAGGAAGTGAAGTGGCCGCGCCGGCCACCACGTCACCTCGCTGACGTAGATCCCGAGATGCTCGCCGTACTCGTGGCGCGGCGCCGCACCGGAGTGCGTGACGAGCGGCATGCCCGTCTCGGCGGCCGCGGCCCAGACGGGTTCGTAGCGGCTGTCGTGGTATGGCGGGTGGTCCACCCACATGGAGGGGATCATCAGCGCGCCGAGCCCGGATTCCTTGGCCCGGTGGATCTCGGCGACGACCGTGTCCACCTCGGCGGTGATCGGCAGCAGTGCGACTCCGCAGTGCCGTTCGGGGTGCCGGCTCACGAACTCCGCGAGCCACCGGTTGTGCGCCTGCGCGCCTGCCATGCCGAGTGCGGGGTCCTGGTCGCCGGAGAGCCCGAGGCCCACGCCGAAGGGCGCGGCGGTCTGACTGTCGACGGCGTCGGCGTCCGGGAAGACCACCTCGGCGGCCACCCCGTCGCCGTCGAGTTCCTTCAGGCGCTGGGCGACGTCCCAGCCGCCTCTGAGCCCTTCCTCGTTGTCGTGGAACCACTTGTCGGCGAAGGCCTCGTTGCGGACGCCGAGCCGGGTCATCTCCTCGCGGCGCCGGTCGCGGCCCGCGAGGAACTCGTCGAACTGCGGATGGAAACGGGAGTCCAGATACGGCCGGTACTCCTCGGTCGGCAGCCCCGCATGACAGTCCGACGAGATGATCAGATACGGATCCTGCGCGCCTTGTGCGCCTCGTGCGCCTCGTGCACCTCGTATGTCTCGTATGTCTTGTATGCCTTGTGCATCTCGTGCATCGCTCACGGGTGCCCCCTAGTCAAGGATGAAGCTCTCGAGATACGCGGGATTCGCACGGTCGAGCATCGACTGCGAACGCGCCCTGATCTGCCGGTCGCTGTGCCCGCCGGCCGGAATCATCCAGAAACTCCCGGCCTCGATGCGCTCGGCCACGAAGTCGGCGACCTCCTCGACCGGCGTGAACCGCACCTCGTTCCCGGCCTCCTTCATCGCCGCCTCCCACTGGTCGAGGCTGCGGTACGGCGTCCTGCGCGGCCGCTGCTTCGCAAAGCGCTCGGGCCGGTTGCGGTGCGACTCCCACAGACCGGTGCGCAGCATGTGCGGGCCCGGGAACAGGACGGACGCGCCCACCCGGGCGCCCTCCGCCTTCAGATGCGCGTACAGCGACTCCGTCATCGTGACGACGGCCGCCTTCGTCACCGCGTACACGGAGGCGGTGGGCAGCGGGGCGATCCCGCCGTCACCGGAGGAGGTGTTGACGACGTGGCCGGGCCCGCCGCCCGCGATCATCCGCGGCACGAAGGCCTGGATGCCGTGGAAGACGCCCCAGACGTTGACGGCGAAGGCCCACTTCCAGTCGTTGGGCTCGTGCTCCCACATCCGGCCCTCGGCCCCCGAGCCGACACCGGCGTTGTTGCAGAGGACGTGCACGGCGCCGTACGTCTCGTAGGCGGCATCGGCGAGGGCGAGGACGGAGTCCCGGTCGGAGACGTCCACGACGCGGGCGAGCACGTCGGCGCCGTCCTCGCGCAGGGCCGCGGCCGCCTTGTCCAGGGCGCCCTCCTCCACATCGGCGAGGACCACCTTGAGCCCGTCCGCCGCGAAACGCCGCGCCATCGCGAGCCCGATCCCGCTCGCGGCGCCGGTGACGACGGCCACCTGTCCGGCTTCCAGCTTCATGCGCCACTCCCCTGCTGTCCGCCCGTCTGCTCGCCGCCCGGCGCCTGCTCGCTGCCCTCCGGGGGCCCGTCGAGGATCTGCTGCGGATCGTCGTAGCGCTGGTGGATGTACGGCAGGAGGGCCTGGGCGCTGACCCGTTCGACGACCCTGCCCTGCTGGTCGGCGGTCTTCTCGCCGATGGTGATCTCCACGACCGCGCGTACGGGGAGATCCGCGACCGGGTCGAACATCGACTCCCGCAGCACCACGTCCCCGGTGATCCGCTCCAGCCTGCGCACCTTCTCGTTGCGCGTGCAGTGCACGAGGACCGGTTCGGCATCGAAGCCCGAGCCGTCCACGGCGGGCAGGAACTTGAAGTAGAAGTCGGTCTTGCGGACCGGCTCGGGCACCGGCAGCTCACCGCTGACCGCTCCCCGCACCTCCACGAAGGCGATCCCGTGCCGGGCCAGCCTGGCGTTCACCATCAGCCCGTCGCGGTCCACCGAGACCTCGCCGAGCTTCTTCGGCTCGCCGAATACCTCCCGGCCGCCGATCAGGGCCCGCTCGTGGGTCATCGGCATGACCAGCGGGTACCAGCCCTCGACCCCGTCGTGCTCGGCGGCCACCGCGACCGATCCGGCGCCGAGGGGGTAGCCCGGCAGGTCGACCTTGCTGATGTTCGCCCGTACCAGCGGCCGCCCGGTGGGTTTGAGCGGGGGCGGGAGTACGGCGGCCACCGCGTCCGGATCGCTCTCCCAGACGGCCACCACACCGGTCGACCAGATGTCGGGGAGCTTGGAACTCTTCTCGCGCGCTGCCCGGATCTCGGCCTCGGTGCGCGCGCCGTACCGTACTCGTGCCATGGCGTACCGCCCTTCGCTGGGGGTGTTCCGGCGACTCTGTAACACTGTTACACCGCCCGCGATGAAGAGTGAAGAGCCGTGCGGAAAACGGAACTTGGGGGACTGATGGCCGAAGCACCGAAGCGTGCACTCACCCGGAACGACGTCCTTGACGCCGCCGCCGCGATGGTCAGGGAGGACGGCCCGCGCGCCCTGACCATGCGCAAGCTGGCCGCCGGGCTCGGCACGGCGGTCACCTCGATCTACTGGCATGTCGGCAACCGCGAGTCCCTGCTCGACGCCCTGGTCGAGCGCACGGTCGCGGATCTCGGGGAGATCCGGGCGCAGGGGCGCACGCCGGCGAGCCGGATCGTCTCGGTGGCGCGTGCTCTGCGCGGTCAACTGCTCGGGCATCCGCATCTGGTGGCGATGGTCCACGAACGCGGCCTGACGGAGCGGATGTTCCAGCCCGCCACACAGGCCCTGGTGCACGAGGTGCACGCGGCCGGACTGCGCGGGGGCCGGGCCGCCGAGGTCGTGCGCTCGCTGCTCTTCCAGGTCGTCGGCTTCGTCCTGGTGGAGCGCAACCGCGAGCGGGCCCCCGTCCAGTACCCCGGCGACGAGTCGCTGTGGGATGCCGATGCGGCCGAGCACGATCCGGGCCTCGCCAAGGGCCTCGCCGCGCCGCCGGACCCGGAGCGCCTCTTCCTGCTCTCCGTACGGGCCATGGTGGAGGGCCTGTTGGGGCCCTTGTCACGCTGAATCCAGCACTGCGCCCACCGCTCGGCTCCGATGAGGGAGCGCCGAAGGACGGCGTACGGTTCGGCCCCGCTGTCCGTCTTGTCAGTCTCGGGCCTTATCCTCGTGCACCATGCTCGAAGACCCCACCGCCGCAGCACCGTGGCCGGCCGCCTACCCGTCGGGGTACGCGGTCGTCGACGTCGAGACCACCGGTCTCGCCCGCGACGACCGCATCATCTCCGCCGCCGTCTACCGGCTCGACGCACGCGGCGAGGTCGAGGACCACTGGTACACCACGGTCAACCCCGAGCGCGATCCCGGCCCGGTGTGGATCCACGGTCTGACGAGCGAGGCCCTCGCAGGCGCGCCGCTCTTCCCACAGATCGCCGAGGAGTTCTCGGCGCGACTCGACGGCCGCGTGCTCGTCGCGCACAACGCGGTCTTCGACTGGCAGATGATCGCCCGCGAGTACGCACGGACCGCGCTCACCCCTCCCGTACGGCAGCGGCTGTGCACCATCGCGCTCGCCAAGGAGTTGTCGCTCCCGCTGCCCAACCACAAACTCGAGTCGCTGGCCGCGCACTTCGGCGTCGTACAGCAGCGCGCGCACCATGCGCTCGACGACGCGCGAGTGCTCGCGGAGGCCTTCCGGCCGAGCCTGCGGACCGCTGCCCAGCGGGCGGTGCGGCTGCCGCTGCACGAGTGCCGACCGCTCACGGAGTGGAACGCCACCCCGTCGGCGCCCGCATCGCAAGGCATCGGCCGCCAGTACCGGCCACAGCCGAGCTGGCGCCAGTCCCGCAAGCTCCCGCCGAGCCCGTATCCGAACCCGGGGCGGTACGAGGAGGGACGGCCGCTGCGACAGGGCATGCGAGTGGCCTTCTCGGGCGACACCTCCACCGAGCGTGAACTCCTGGAGGACCGTGCGGTCGAGGCGGGGCTGCATGTGGCGACCAGTCTGTCGCGGCTGACGAGTCTGCTCGTGACCAATGATCCGGATTCGGGCACGTCCAAGGTCGTCAAGGCGAAGAACTTCGGGACGCCCATCGTGGACGAGGCGGCCTTCGGGCAACTGCTGCGGGATGTGGCGCCCGCGGCGGAGTGATCCGGCGAAGCCGACCGGGTGATTGTCGGCCCGCCCTCCCGCATGCCTCGCCGCCGCGCGCGGGCCCGGACTCCAGTCTGTGGCCCATGGCACGTTGCGAGGTCTGCGGAAACGACTACTCCATGAGCTTCGAGATCCACGCCCAGGGCGCGGTGCACGTCTTCGACTGCTTCTCGTGCGCCATCCACCGCATGGCGCCCATCTGCGAGCACTGCCGGTGCCAGATCATCGGCCAGGGCGTGGAGGTCGAGGGCCACTGGTACTGCGGGGCGCACTGTTCGCGCGCGGAGGGGCGGGTGGGCATCGTCGACCGGGTGTGAGTGCGCGGGCCGGCGGCCGTGCGTGCCGGTCCGCACGGGGTGTGGCGCCAGCCACCTCCACTCGCCGGTCGCAGTGCCCGCTTACCGCCTACCGCCTACCGCCTACCGCCCGATTCGGCCCCCTTCGGGACCCGCCCGCAGGGGGTCCGCGCACGCCGGGGTACCGTCGACGGCGTGTACCGCTTCCTGTTGACCCGGCAGTGGGTGTTCGTCACCCTCCTCGCCCTCGTCCTCATCCCCGTGATGATCGAACTGGGCTTCTGGCAGCTGCACCGGCATCAGGCGCGCGTCGCACAGAACGCGCTGATCGCGCAGAGCCTCAAGGCCGACCCCGTCCCCGTCGAGGAGCTGACCGCCCCCGGTGAGACGCTGCCGCGCGAGGACTACTGGCGTCCGGTCACCGCCACCGGTCGCTTCGACGCCGCGCACGAGGTCGTCGTACGACGTCGTACCAACGCGGACGACCGGGTCGGCGTGCATGTCCTCACCCCGTTCGTCCTCCAGGACGGCAAGGTGCTCCTGGTGAACCGCGGCTGGGTTCCCGCGGCTGCCGACCAGAGGGAGTTCCCTGAGGTCCCGCCGCCCCCGGAGGGCGAGCGCACGGTGACGGGCCGGCTGATGGCCTCGCAGACCACGGATGCCTCCGGCATCAAGGACCTCGAAGGCCTCCCGGACCGCCAGGTGATGCTGATCAGCAGCGAGCAGCAGGCCGAGCTGCTCGGCAAGGAAGTGCTCGGCGGCTACATCGAGCTGACCGATCCGGCGGGCGAAACGCCCGAGCAGATCCCGGAGCCCGACCACGACTCGATCGGCAACCACTTCGCGTATGCCGTCCAGTGGTGGCTGTTCACGGCGGCTGTCCCGGTCGGCTGGGTCTTCCTCGTACGGCGCGAGGTGCGCGACCGGCGCGAGCGCGAGCAGCAGGCGGCGGACGGGGAGGCCGAGCCGGTGCCCACGTAGGGTTCCGCCACCCCTGATCCCCGCGTAGAGTCCCGCCCCCCTGGCTCCCCTCCCGGCGCCGCACCCGGCAGGATGGGTCCATGGATCTTGGACTGAAGGACCGTGTGTACGTCGTCACCGGAGCCACCCGCGGCCTCGGCCACGCGAGTGCCGCCGCGCTGGTCGCGGACGGCGCGAAGGTGGTGATCACCGGCCGTACGCAGGAGGCCGCCACCGAGGCGGCCGCCGCGCTCGGCGGGAACGCGGTGGGCGGGAACGCGGTGGGCGGGAACGCGGTGGGCGGGAACGCGGTGGGCGTGGGCGCCGACAACGCCGACCCGGCCGCCGCGCAGCGCCTCGTCGACACCGCGCGCGAGCGCTTCGGCCGCTTCGACGGCATCCTCATCAGCGTCGGCGGCCCGGCGCCCGGTACGGCCGCGTCCAGTACCGACGAACAGTGGCAGGCCGCCTTCGACGCGGTCTTCCTCGGCGCGGTACGCCTCGCGCGCACCGCGGCCGCCGCGCTCGGCGAGGGCGGTGCGATCGGTTTCGTCCTGTCCGGTTCGGTCCACGAACCGATCGGCGGCCTCACCATCTCCAACGGCCTGCGCCCCGGCCTCGCGGGCTTCGCGAAGTCCCTCGCGGACGAGGTCGGCCCGCGCGGCATCCGCGTCCTGGGGCTGCTGCCCGGCCGGATCGCCACGGACCGCCTGCGCCAGCTCGACGGCCTCGCACCCGACCCGGCCGCCGCCCGCGCCGCGGCCGAGTCCCGGATCCCACTGGGCCGCTACGGCAGCCCGGAGGAGTTCGGCCGTGTGGCGGCCTTCGCCCTGTCGCCCGCGGCCTCGTATCTGACGGGGGTGATGCTGCCGGTGGACGGCGGTGCGCTGCGGTCCTTCTGACCGTGCAGGGCCTGCTCCGGCAACCGTTCAGGGCCTGCTCCGGTGAAGGCGGGCGAACCGCTTCAGCCGGGCCGTGGAGCCGTTGAACAGGTTCTGGCCGCCCGGCAGCCGGCCCCCGTCGTCGTGCTGCCAGGAGCGGATCCAGCGGACCATCCCGGTCCGGCTCAGGCGGCGAGGAGACATCGTGCCCCCTCGACCCGGCGGCCGCGGCGGCCGGTGCCTCCAAGAGCGCCGTTCCCGTGAGGGCGAGCGTCGCCGTCGAGGCGGCGAGCACGCGGATCCGCCTCCTCCCCCTTCCGGGCTCCCGCGCTCCGGATTCTCCGCCCCGGCGCCACCTGCGAGGATCACCCCATGACGCAGCCGACCGAGCACACCGTCGACCAGGCCTGGGCGGCACTGGTCGCGACCGCCCGCAGATCCGCCGCCGAGGGCCTCGTGGTCGGCACCTCGGGCAATGTGTCGGTACGCGTGGGAGAACTCGTCCTGGTCACGCCGAGCGGTGTCCCGTACGAGCGGCTCGGGCCGAGGGACGCGGTGGGCGTACGCCTCGACGGGGAGCAGGTCCTCGGCGAGCTCACGCCGACCAGCGAGCTTCCGCTGCACCTCACGGTCCACCGGTCCACGGACGCCCGGGCCGTCGTGCACACGCACGCGGTGCACGCCACGGCCGTCTCGACGCTGGTCGACGAGCTGCCGCCCATCCACTACATGACCGCGGCGCTCGGCGGGGTGGTGCGGGTGGCCCCGTACGCGCTGTACGGCTCGGCCGAACTGGCCGAGAACATACGGCTCGCGCTTCGCGACCGCACCGGCTGTCTGCTGCGGAACCACGGCACGGTCACCTACGGGGCAAGCCTCGACCAGGCCTATGACCGCACCGCCCAACTCGAATGGATGTGCCGGCTCTGGCTGACCGCGAGCTCCGTGCCGGGCCGTTCACCGAGCCTGCTCGCCGAAGACGAGCTGCAGGAAGTGGCGCGGAAGCTGCGGGGCTACGGGCAGCCGCAGCGCGGTACCTGAGCGCACCGCGGCCTTCCGCGCGCACCCTGCGGGCGGGCATCCGGCGCCGCGGGTGCCATGGCTCCCACTGGCCGCACGCCCGGCACGCACCGACACTGGACGAGTGCGCCCCGCCACCGCGACGGCAGCAGCCGTCACCGCCCTGATCAGCGCCGGCGCGGCCGCGCTCGCGGCCGGCCGGCTTGCGAGCGATGCCGCCCTGAGGCTCCCGCCCGGCAAACCGCTGCCCGGCACGACCCCGCTCACCGTGCACGCCACGACCACCCGCCAGGTGGCGCTGACCCGCGCCCTGGCCTCGCAGCGTCCCGGTGTGTTCGGGCTGACCGGCCACGGCTGCCACGCGGTCGTCGGACCGGTCGTCGAGGACGCGCCGCACACCGCGGACACGGTCGTACGGCGGCTCGACCGGGTCACGCACGGCAGTCTCGACGCGGGCGCCAGGGTCTGGCTCACGCCGCAGGTCCACCTCGGCGATCCGGGCAGCGCGCTGGGGCTCGAACACGCCGATGTCGACGTTCCCGGTGAGCTGGGCGGGCTGCCCGCGTGGTTCGTGCCGGCGGAGCGGGACACCTGGGTGATCGCCGTGCACGGGCTCGGCGCCACCCGGGAGCATCCGATGGTGGTGATGGACTTCCTGCACGGCATGCGGATCCCCGTGCTCTCGCTCGCGTACCGGGGTGACGTCGGTGCGCCCCGCTCGCCGGACGGGCTCGCCCATCTCGGCGAGACCGAGTGGCGGGACCTGGACGCGGCGCTGCGGTACGCGGTGCGCTACGGGGCCCGGAGGATCGTGGTGCACGGGTGGTCGACCGGGGCCACGATGGCCCTGCTCGCGCTCCGGCACTCCGCGCTGCGGGACCGGATCAGCGGCCTCGTCCTCGACTCGCCCGTGCTCGACTGGGAGGCCACGGTCCGGGCGCTCGCCGCCGCGGGGCGTACTCCGGGGGTACTGCTGCCGCTCGCGGTGCGGGCCGCGCAAGGGCGTACCGGGGTGCACGGGGACCGGGGCGCGGGGGCCGCCGTACCCGAATCGCTGGACGTTCCGGTCCTCGTCTTCCACGGGCCCGACGACGCCGTCGCCCCCTGGGAGGCGAGCCGCGTCTTCGCCGCCCGCCGACCGGACCTGGTCACGCTGCACACCGTGCCGGACGCTTCGCACGGGGCGATGTGGAATGCGGATCCCGCGGGGTACGAGGAAACGATGCGGCGGTTCCTGACGCCGCTGCTGTAGGGGACGCGAACTCGTGTCGAACCGGGCGAAGGCCCCACAGCGCACCCCCGATTGGGATTTCGCGGGCCGAGCGGGAAGACTGCCCCCGTGACGTCCCGTAACCCGCGCGACTCCAGACTCCGACTCGTCCGCCCGCGCTCCCTCGCGCCCGTCCCCACGGCAGCGCCCCCTCGAGCCCGGCGCAGGCCCGCACCCCGGCCGCCCGAGGGCACCCCGGCCCCCGCGGAGCTGGCCCGGATGGCGCGCGAAGGGCTCGCGGCCGCCGCGCGGATCGCCCGCTGGGCCGGTGGCACCGGCAGCGGAGGTCACCCGAACGTGCTGCGCACCGCCCCCGGCGGCCTGCTCACCGAGGAGAGCACCGAACAGGCCGCCGCCGCACTGGACTTGAGCACGCGACAGGTGCGCGCCGACTGGGACACCGCTCGGCTGGCCGGTCTGATCGAGGTCCACGGGGACAGCGCGCGGGCCGGATGGCGGCTGCGGGCCTGGGACCGGGACGACTCGGCGGTGCTGCGCGGCTGGGTCGCCCTCTTCGACGCCTGGTCCCTGGTGCACCCCGCGCCCGCCGGGCTCGCGCCCGCCGTCGTCTCCGAAGTCATCGAGGCCGTACCGCAGTTGCTGTCGGTGCTGCAGCTCTCCCAGGGGCCGGTGCCACTGTCGCAGCTGCTCGATCTGCTCGGCCAGCGGGTCACCGAACTGCGCGACGAACGCTGCGAGATCCCGTACGGCCCACGGCCCGAGCCGGTCCCGGTCGGGACCGGTCTGGCGCCGCTGCTCGACTGGGCGCTGGGCGGGCTCGCCGCCGTCGGCGCCCTGACCCTGGAGGCCGGTCCCGGCTCCGGTCCCGGCCCCGGTCCCGGCTCCGGCTCCGGCTCCGGCAAGGGGTCCGACTCCGGCAAGGGGCCCGACTCCGACGAGGACTTCGGACCCGGCAAGGGCCTCGAATCCCGGCAGGCCACCATGACGCCGCTCGGCAGCTGGGCGGTCTGGGTCAAGCTCGAACAGATCATCGTGGCCGCGCAGAGCCCCGCAGGGAACATCGAGCAGGGCGCCGAGGACATGCTCCGCGGCTGCGCGCGGCTGCGGCCGGGCGTGGCCCGCGACGAATACCGCGCCTGGCTCGCGGCCCGCCCCGTGGGCAGCGCCGTCAGCGAACTCCTCGACGCGGCAAGGGGCGACGACTCACTGCTGCGCGGGCTCGCCTTCGAGGCCCTGCGCGTGGTCGGCGCACCCGCCGAGGCCGAGGTGCGGGCAGCCGCCGACGAGCTGCTGCTGCGCCCGTACGCGCTGATCTGGCTCGCCGAGCAGGAGGGCTGCGATCCCGAGGACGTGCACAGCGTGCTGACCCGCGAGGAATCGACCTGGCTGTGGGTGGACACGGCGGCGGCGGTCGCCGACCACGGCGAGGCGAGTCTGCTCGTACGGCATCTGGAGGCCGCGGTGCAGCCGACGGTGCCGCAGCTGCTCAGCGAGGTCCGCTCGGCCGGGCACCCCCGTACGGTCCAGGTCCTGGTCGCGCTGGCGGCCGCCCACCCGGATCCCGCGCTCGCCAAGGCGGTGCGCCGCGCGGCCTTCCAGGTCCACACCGGCGGGGCGTGAGCCCGCGCGCGTCAGGAGGCGGCTTCGTCCCGGTCACCTGAACGTGTTGCACTGCGCCATGTCGCCCGTGCGGAACCCCTGGTGGAACCACTGCTGCCGCTGCTCGGCCGAACCGTGCGTCCAGTTCTCCGGCTGCACCCGGCCCTGGAAGCGCTCCTGGATCCGGTCGTCGCCCACGGCCGCGGCCGCGCTGAGGCCGTCGCGGATGTCCGCGTCCGTGAGCGAGGTGATGAGCGGCCGGCCCGTGGCCTCGTCCGGGGTGCTCGTCGCGTGCTTGGCCCATACGCCCGCGTAGCAGTCGGCCTGCAGTTCGACGCGGACCGCGTTGCTGTTCGCGCCGGTCCGCCCGTCCTGGGCGCGTTTCAGCGTCCCGGCCAGGTTCTGCACGTGGTGCCCGTATTCGTGCGCCACCACGTAGGCCTGTGCGAAGGGGCCGCCGCTTGCACCGAACTTCGTCCGCAGCTCGTCGAAGAAGCCCAGGTCGAGATAGACCTTGTGGTCCCCGGGGCAGTAGAAGGGCCCGACCGCCGAGGAAGCCGCGCCGCACGCGGTGTCGACCCGGCTGGTGAAGAACACGGTCTGGGCGGTGCTGTAACGGGCCCGGCGGCGCGGGAACTCCTGGCTCCAGTAGTCCTGCAGGCTGTTCACCACCGCGACCATCCGGCAGTCGTCCTTGGTGTTGGCGTCCTGCCCGGTCCGGCAGGTCTGCTGCACCTGGGCGGCACTCGACGCGCTGTCCGAGGGATCCTCGTTGCCGGAGGCCAGGCCGAGGTTCTCGGGTCCCACCCCGAAGAAGAGCCCCATGATCAGCGCGATGATGCCGGCGAAGCCGCCGCCGACAGCCGCCTTGTTCTTCATCCGGCTGCCGCGGACGTCCCGCACCTGGGAGGTGTCCAGATGGGCGTTGTCGTCGAACTGCACGGGCGCACGCTCCTTCTGCCGCGGAATGCCTCCATCCCGGCCACTTCATCCTGGAACGCTCCGCGGTCGGCGGCGCCAGCTGAGGACCGAACGGGCTACGCCGCCGCCCCGGCCGAGCAGGCCCGTGACACCGGTCACATTTGTGCCGCGTACGGGTCGCACCGGCGTGGCATTCTGCCGGCGGGGGCGCAGGTGCCGGGCGTGTCCCGCCCGGCCCGCACCTGGCCCCCGCCTCACCCTCGCCCCGCCCTCGCACCGGCCGCCACACCGGGCCTCAAAAGCAGTTGCATCCCCCCGTTAGAATTGCCGCATGGCCATTCTCCTCGCGCATTAGGCGGCGTCGACACGTCCCTCAGCCCTGTCCTCGCCGTAGGAGGTGTCCGGCGGATCATGCCGACGACGCGGTGGTCTGGTGCGCCCACCTGCTGCGTTGTCGTCAATCGCCGACGCTCCGCGTCGACTCCCTCCTCCGCCTTGCATCTGGACGCACCAGACCACCGCTCACCAGGCCGTTCAAGGCGCCGCAGTCCTACGCCGGCCTGATCCGCCGGACACCCCCTATCCACCCCGCCCAGGAGTCTGCCCCGTGATCACCGCCACCGGCATCGAGCTGCGCGCCGGCGCCCGCATCCTCATCGAGAACGCCAGCTTCCGTGTCGCCAAGGGCGACCGCATCGGCCTCGTCGGGCGCAACGGCGCCGGCAAGACCACCCTCACCAAGTGCCTGGCCGGCGAGGGCATCCCGGCCGCCGGCAGCATCACCCGCTCCGGCGAGGTGGGCTATCTGCCGCAGGACCCTCGCACCGGCGACCTCGACATCCTCGCCCGCGACCGCATCCTCTCGGCCCGCGGCCTCGACACCCTGATCCGCAGGATGCGCGAGAACGAGCAGCGCATCGCCACCGGCCAGGGCTCCACGCGCGACAAAGCGCTGCGCCAGTACGAGCGCCAGGAGACCGAGTTCCTCACCAAGGGCGGTTACGCCGCCGAGGCCGAGGCCGCGACCATCGCCGCCGCGCTCGGGCTGCCGGACCGGGTGCTCGGCCAGCCGCTGCACACGCTCTCCGGCGGTCAGCGCCGTCGTGTGGAGCTCGCGCGGATCCTGTTCTCGGATGCCGACACCCTGCTCCTCGACGAGCCCACGAACCACCTCGACGCCGACTCGATCGTCTGGCTGCGCGAGTACCTGAAGACCTATCGCGGCGGCTTCATCGTGATCTCCCACGATGTCGAGTTGGTGGAGACCGTGGTCAACAAGGTCTTCTATCTGGACGCCAACCGCTCCCAGATCGATGTCTACAACATGGGCTGGAAGCTGTACCAGCAGCAGCGCGAGGCGGACGAGAAGCGCCGCAGGCGGGAGCGGCAGAACGCCGAGAAGAAGGCCGCGGCCCTCAACTCGCAGGCCGACAAGATGCGCGCCAAGGCCACCAAGACGGTCGCCGCGCAGAACATGGCCCGTCGTGCCGAGCGGCTGCTCTCCGGTCTCGAAGCCGTGCGCCAGTCCGACAAGGTCGCCAAGCTGCGCTTCCCCGACCCCTCGCCCTGCGGCAAGACGCCGCTGACGGCGGAGAGCCTGTCGAAGTCGTACGGCTCGCTGGAGATCTTCACCGATGTCGATCTGGCCATCGACAAGGGCTCCCGGGTCGTCATCCTCGGGCTGAACGGTGCGGGCAAGACGACGCTGCTGCGGCTGCTCGCCGGGGTGGAACAGCCCGACACGGGCGAGGTCACTCCCGGCCACGGCCTCAAGCTCGGCTACTACGCGCAGGAGCACGAGACCCTCGATCCGGAGCGCACCGTCCTGGAGAACATGCGCTCGGCGGCGCCCGACCTCGATCTCGTGCAGGTCCGCAAGACGCTCGGCTCGTTCCTGTTCTCCGGCGACGATGTCGACAAGCCCGCCGGGGTCCTCTCCGGCGGCGAGAAGACCCGGCTCGCGCTCGCGACGCTGGTCGTCTCCTCGGCCAATGTGCTGCTGCTCGACGAGCCCACCAACAACCTGGACCCCGCGAGCCGCGAGGAGATCCTCGGCGCGCTGCGCACGTACCAGGGCGCGGTCGTACTCGTCACGCACGACGAGGGCGCGGTGGAGGCGCTGCAGCCGGAGCGGATCATCCTGCTGCCCGACGGTGTCGAGGACCTGTGGGGCGCGGACTACGCGGACCTGGTGGCGCTGGCGTAGCGCGAGGGCTCGTCCGGAACACGATCGGACGAGCCTGATCCACTTCGTCTGGATCATTCTGCTGACGCGTGATCCTTCGTATGAGTGAGATCGCCTAGTACCGCCGTGTGTGGATCACCGGATCGGGGGTTCGTCCGGCCCTGCGAGGCCCGGGTTGACCTTGTGCGCCTTGACCTGCCGGTTCGTTCACGGCCGCGGGTGATCGCGTGAACCGGGGTCGCCGGAATTGTTCCCTCCGATCGTGAGGAACTGTCGGCAGGCATCAATTCCGGCCGGACGGACCTTGCCGAATGGGTGGCCAGGACGCTCGGGAGGGGTGATCATGAGAAGTCCAGAGCGCACTTCCCATGAGGAGGCACGGGTGGCCGAGACTCTGAAGAAGGGCAGCCGGGTTACCGGCGCCGCGCGCGACAAGCTCGCGGCAGACCTGAAGAAAAAGTACGACTCCGGTGCGAGCATCCGGGCGCTGGCCGAGGAGACCGGCCGCTCGTATGGCTTCGTCCACCGGATGCTCAGCGAGTCCGGGGTCACGCTGCGGGGACGCGGCGGGGCGACCCGGGGCAAGAAGACAACTTCCTGACACTCCCGGCGTCCGCCGGAATGCTCATGGTCTTCGTGGCGGCCACCCGGCCGATCCGATGACCGGCCGGGTGGTTACTGTGCAGTCACTTATCGGTTCGCCGTTCTGACCGCACTCCCTCGGAGACCACAATGAGCACGAACGATTCATCTCCCGCCGTCGTCCTCGACAAGGACGGCGTACGGCTCACCATCGACGGCGCGCTCGCCACGGTGACCCTGGCCAACGCGGCCAAGCGCAACGCCCAAAGTCCCGCACTCTGGCGGGCGTTGACCGAGGCCGGCCGGGCCCTGCCGGGCAGCGTGCGGGTGGTGGTCCTGCGTGGCGAGGGCAAGTCGTTCTCCGCCGGTCTCGACCGGCAGGCCTTCACGCCCGAAGGTTTCGAGGGCGAGCCCTCGTTCCTCGAGATGGCACGCGGCGATGACGCGGAGCTCGATGCGCTCATCGCCGAGTACCAGGAGGCGTTCACGTGGTGGCGGCGCAGCGATGTGCTGAGCATCGCCGCCGTCCAGGGCCATGCGATCGGGGCCGGCTTCCAGCTGGCGCTCGCCTGCGACCTGCGGGTCGCGGCCGAGGACGTCCAGTTCGCCATGCGCGAGACCAGCCTCGGGCTCGTCCCCGATCTGACCGGCACGCATCCGCTGGTCTCGCTCGTCGGCTATGCGCGGGCCCTGGAGATCTGCGTCACCGGCCGTTTCGTGCACGCCGAGGAGGCCGAGCGGATCGGCCTCGCCAACCTCGTCGTGCCCGGCGAGGAGCTCGACGACGCCGTACGCGACCTGGCCGGCGCGCTGCTCGCCGCGCCGCGGGCCGCCGCGGTCGAGACGAAGGCACTCCTGCAGGGCGCGGTCGGCAACTCCTACGAGGAGCAGCGCACCGCGGAGCGGGCCGCCCAGGGGCGGCGGCTGCGGGATCTCGCGGGGCTCGGGGACTGAGCACCTGACGCGCCCTCCCCCGTACCACGACGGCTTGTGCCGCGGGTGCGTCTTCCTGCCGCCGAACGGGTAGAGGCGTTGGCGGGGATGGCTGTTCCCGAAGTGACCGTCCGGGTGCAGCGGCTGCGTCCGGAGAGCGGACGCAGGCGGTGGGGAGGACGCGATGAGCGAAGGACCCGAAGGGGACCGGGCGGCGGCGCCCGGTCCCGGCAGCGAGGGCGGGACGCGGAGGCTGCCCGTACTGGAGAAGGCCGCGGAGCCTGAGGCGCGAGAGGCCGCTGCGGCCGGAGCGCGACAGGCCGCTGCGGCCGTAGCGCGTGAGGCCGGGGCGGCCGTGGTGCCGCTCACCGAGGAGCCGGGCACGCTCGACCAGTCGGCGTCCGCCGCACGCTACGGCCGGTTGCGCTCCCCCGCCCGGGACGGGGACGGCGGCCGCCTCTGGTCGGTGCGCCGGATCCCCGCGGGCGTGCTCGCGCTGCTGCTCGCGGCGGGCGCCGGGCTGCTGCTCTACGACCTCGCGTCGGTGCGGGCCGGGCGGACCGCGATGACCTGGCGCAGGGAACTGGCCGAGCAGCTCGCCAGGCGGCCGCTCGACGACGGCTGGGTGCTCGCCGCCGCCTGGCTCGCGGTGCTGCTCGGCGCCGGTCTGCTCGTGTGCGCGGCCGCCCCCGGCCACCGCTCCGCCCTGCCGATGCGCGACGACAGCGGCGAGGTGCGTGCCTGGCTCGACACCGGGGCGGCCGCCCTCGTGCTGCGTGAGCGTGCGCTGGGGGTCGAGGGCGTCCGGTCGGTACGGGTCCGGGTGCGCCGGTCGAAGGTCGACGTGCGAGCCGTTGCGCCCCTGCACGCACTCGACGACGTACGTGCCGATCTCGATGCCGCGCTCGGTGCCGGCCTCGGGTCGCTCGGCCTGGTGGCGGGTCCCGCCCTGTCCGTGACGGTGGCGCGACCGGGCCGGTCCTGGCGGCCGGGGCCGTTCGCGAAGGGGGCGTGAGCGATGCTGCGGATCGTCAACCGCGTGCTGCTCGGTCTCGTCGGGCTGACGCTGCTGGTCGTCGGTGGCGGTGCGCTGGTCGCCGGTCTCGGCGGGCCGATGCCTTCGTGGTGGTTCCACGAGGCCCGGGGCGACGTACTGCTCACCGCATCGGCGCGCGAGCGGTTTCGCGCGGACACCTGGTGGTGGCCCGCGGTGTTCGGTGCGCTCGGGGTGCTGTTCGGGCTCATGGTGTGGTCGCTCGTGGCCCAGATCCGGCGCAACCGGCTCCGGGAGGTGCTCGTGGAGAGCGGTGAAGGGGAGGGTGCGCTGCTGCGGGCGCGGGCCCTCGCCGGCGTACTGGCCGGTGCGGCCGAGGACCTGGAGGGGGTGCGGCGGGCCGATGTGCTGCTCGTCGGGCGGCGCAACGCGCCGCAGGCCCGCGTCCAGCTCGCTCTCGAAGCCCGGGCGAATCCCCGCGCGAGCCTGCACGCACTGACCCACGACGCCCTTGCGACGGCACGGGACTCGGCCGGGCTCCAACGGCTGCCGGCTCAGGTGCGGATGCGGGCGCAGACACGGGGGCGAACGAAGGTTTCGGGACGGGCGGGGGCGTCGGGGCGGGCGACGGCACGCGTGTGGGCGAGGGTGTCGGGACGGGCGAGGGTGTCGGGACGGGCGACGGCACGCCTGCGGGCGAAGGCCCGGATGCGGGCCGTCCGTACGGGATCCCGAGCAGTCGACTGAGGCAACAGGCGTGACAAGGGCCACGTGCGCCCCATGTCGCAGGGCGGTTCCACCGGGCGCCCGGGCACCGCCCGCGAGGTTCCGGAACGCCCTTTGCTCCAGCGCTCCCAAGGGTTCTTCCGCCGCAGGAGACGCCCAGATCAGCGGGGGTCCGGCGTATCCGTGTGATGACTCTCCGTCGGGTATGCCTTGCATCCCCCGTCAGTTCACTTTCCGTTCACCCGACGACCCTACGTTCATGAAGGCTTCGGCAATCTGTCGTGGTCTGAGCAACCGTCCGCAACCTGAAACGGATCGTCGAATATGGCATCTGATGCCACGCTGCTGCTTGCGATAGTGATCGCCGTAGCTCTCGTGTTCGATTTCACGAACGGTTTCCACGACACCGCCAACGCGATGGCGACGACCATCTCGACCGGCGCCATGAAGCCCAAGGCCGCGGTCGCCATGTCCGCCGTCCTGAATCTCGTCGGAGCCTTCCTCTCCGTCGAGGTCGCCAAGACGATCTCCAAAGGCCTCGTGAACGAGGAGGGGATCCAACCCGAAGTGATCCTCGCGGCGCTCGTCGGCGCCATCCTGTGGAATCTCCTCACCTGGCTGGTCGGCCTGCCCTCCAGCTCCTCGCACGCCCTCATGGGCGGCCTGCTCGGCGCCACCATCGCCTCGATCGGCTTCAGCGGGGTCAACGGCGGCGTCGTCGTCACCAAGGTGCTCCTCCCCGCGATCGCCGCGCCCATCGTGGCCGGTCTCGCCGCGATGTACGCCTCCAAGCTGACGTACCGGCTCGGCAGGAACGTCGACGAGAAGACCTCGGCCAAGGGCTACCGCGCCGGCCAGATCGCCTCCGCGGGCCTCGTCTCGCTGGCCCACGGCACCAACGACGCCCAGAAGACGATGGGCATCATCACCCTGGCCCTGGTCACCGGCGGCGCCCTCGCGCCCGGCTCCAACCCGCCGGTCTGGGTGATCGTCTCCGCCGGCCTGGCGATCGCGCTCGGCACCTACCTGGGCGGCTGGCGCATCATCCGCACCATGGGCAAGGGCCTCACCGACCTGCAGCCGCAGCAGGGCTTCAGCGCCCAGACCTCGGCCGCCACGGTCATCCTCGCCTCCTCCAACCTGGGCTTCTCGCTCTCCACCACGCACGTCTGCTCGGGTGCCGTGATGGGCGCGGGTCTCGGCCGCAAGGGCGGCGTCGTGCGCTGGTCCACCGCGACCCGGATGTTCGTCGCCTGGGGCCTGACCCTGCCGGCCGCCGGTCTGGTCGCCGCGGGCGCCGAGTTCGTGGCCCGCCAGGGCGACTGGGGTGTCGCGGTCGTCGCGAGCTTCCTCGTGGCCTCCTGCCTCGCCATCTGGCTGCTCTCGCGCCGCCAGGTGGTCGACCACACCAACGTCAACGACGTGGACGAGGCCACCGAGCCCGCCACCACCGAGTCGGGCGTCGTGACCACCGCGATCGCCGCGGTGACCCCGCCGCCGACCGTCGCCGCGGAGGCCGCGGAGGCCGCCGCCGAGAACTCCATGGCCGCCGGGGCCGGCAGCACCGTCGCCTCCGGCTCCCCCACGACCGACACCTCCGTCGGCTCCCCCGCCGACGACGATGTGCCCGCATCCCAGGCGGCCGTCCCGGCCCCGAAGCCCGCTGCCGAATCCTCGCAGCCGGCCGGCGCGAGCGTCTGAACCGGCTCGCCCGACAGTTAAGGAATCAGCAGCATGAACATCGACTGGGCAGCTCTGGGCTCCGTCTTCGGCGTCAGCCTCGTGGCCACGGTGGCGCTCGTGGGCCTGTTCACCCTGGGCATCCTCGGCCTCTCCAAGCAGGAGGCGGCCTCCGCACAGGGCGGCTCGGCAGCCCTGGCCCGCGCGGGCGCATACGCCTGCTTCGCACTGTGCGTCGCGGCAATCTCGTACGGAATCTTCCTGATCGTCGCCTGAGGCGGTACCGGGTCTCGCCCGCGGCAGCTCACCGCGCCGCCCGAGGCCGCACCGTCGCGCCCCTTGTCCCGCCCGTTCCGGGCCGGTCAGGGGGCGCTCGCGTGTGCGCCGGTGTGTGTCTGCGCACACTCCTTAGCCGCAGGTCAACGCCGAGTTGACGGGTGTTCTCGGTGCGTGGTGGACTGCCGGAGCCATTACGGCAGCAGCAGAGGAAGCCGGTGTGAATCCGGCGCGGTCCCGCCACTGTGACCGGGGAGTCGTTCCCGGGAGCCAGGAACTCTCGCCGCCGTTTCCTTCGAACCAGGGCGCGGACACCCTGAGTGAGGACATGACGCGATGCCCGGCTGCTCTGTTCCGCCGCTTCGACCGACTGCCGCGGGAAGCACACCGAACGCTTCCCGCCCGAGGATTCTTCGAGGCGTGACGGCGGCCTGATCCGTGGGTGCCGATCGCACATTCGCGTACGGCGCCGTGGCCGGCCTGCTCGGCGATCTGCTCCTCGGCGATCCGCGCCGTGGGCATCCGGTCGCCGCGTTCGGGCGCGCCGCGAGCTCCGTCGAGCGTGTCCTGTGGCGTGACCACAAGGCCGCGGGTGTCCTGCACACCGCCGTCTGCGCCGGTGGTGCGGCCGCCCTCGGCGTGCTCGCCTCCGCCGCCGCACGCCGCTCCCCCACCGCCCCCGCGGCTTCCGTCGCGCTGACCGCCACCGCCACCTGGGCGGTCGTGGGCGGCACTTCACTGGAACGTGAAGCGCGGGCCGTGGCCGCCGCGCTGGACGCCGGTGATGTGGCGGCCGCCAGGGAGCGGCTGCCACATCTGTGCGGCCGTGACCCGCAGGCGCTCGACGAGGCGGCGATCGCACGCGCCGTCGTCGAGTCCGTCGCCGAGAACACCTCCGATGCCGTGGTGGGTGCGCTGGTGTGGGGAGCGGTGGCCGGGGTGCCGGGGCTGCTCGGCTTCCGTGCCGTGAACACGCTCGACGCGATGGTCGGCCACAGATCGCCCCGCTACCGCAACTACGGCTGGGCCTCCGCGCGCCTGGACGACGTGGCGGGCTGGCCCGGCGCCCGGCTCACCGCCGTACTCGCCGTGCTCGCGGGCGGCGATCCACGCGGTGCGCTGCGGGCCTGGCGGCAGGACGCGGGGGCACATCCGAGCCCCAACGCAGGCCCGGTGGAGGCCTCTTTCGCGGGCGCGCTCGGCGTACGACTGGGGGGTGTTCTCTCGTACGGGGGTCGAGTGGAGCACCGTCCGGTGCTGAACGACGCCGGGCGCGCCGTCCAGGTGGCGGATGTCGAACGGGCCGTGCGGCTGGCACGCCGGGTCGACTGGCTGGCGTTCGCCGTGTGTGCGGTGGGCAGTGTGACGGCGGGCCGTGTCAGGGGCCGGGTGCTCGCGCGTACGGCGCGGCACCTGCGTCCGGTGCGACACCTGCGTACAGGAAGAAGAGGACGGTCATGAGCGGTGGGTTGCTGGTCGCGGGGACCACGTCGGATGCCGGCAAGAGCGTGGTCACCGCGGGGATCTGCCGCTGGCTGGTGCGGCAGGGGGTGTCGGTCGCGCCGTTCAAGGCGCAGAACATGTCCCTCAACTCCTTTGTGACGCGCGAAGGCGCGGAGATCGGCCGGGCGCAGGCAATGCAGGCACAGGCCGCGCGCGTGGAGCCGACCGCGCTGATGAACCCGGTGCTCCTCAAGCCCGGCAGCGACCGCTCCAGCCAGGTGGTCCTGATGGGCAGGCCGGTGGGCGAGATGAGCGCGCGCGGCTACCACGGGGGGCGGCAGGAGGCTCTGCTCGGGACCGTCACGGACTGCCTCGAGCAGCTGCGGAGTTCGTACGACGCGGTGATCTGCGAAGGCGCGGGCAGCCCGGCGGAGATCAACCTGCGGCGCACGGACATCGTCAACATGGGGATCGCGCGGGCCGCGCGCTTTCCCGTGGTGGTGGTCGGCGACATCGACCGCGGCGGTGTCTTCGCCTCCTTCTTCGGTACGACGGCGCTGCTCGCCAAGGAGGACCAGGAGCTGGTCGCCGGGTATCTGGTGAACAAGTTCCGCGGGGATGTCTCGCTCCTTCAGCCGGGGCTCGACATGCTCAAGGCTCTCACCGGGCGGGCGACTTACGGCGTCCTGCCGTTCGCGCACGGGCTCGGCATCGACGAGGAGGACGGTCTGCGGGTCTCGCTGCGCGGTGCCGTCAGGGAGTCTCAGGTGGCGCCGCCGGTCGGCGAGGAGCTGCTGCGGATCGCGGTGTGCGCGATCCCGCTGATGTCCAACTTCACCGATGTGGACGCGCTCGCGGCGGAGCCAGGCGTGGTCGTGCGGTTCGTGGACCGGCCCGAGGAGATCGACGATGCGGATCTCGTCGTGATCCCGGGAACTCGCGGGACGGTCGCCGCGTTGGATTGGTTGAGACGGCGGGGATTTGAGCGGGCGCTGAAGCGCAGGGCAGCCGAGGGGCGCCCGATTCTGGGGATCTGTGGCGGGTTCCAGATCCTCGGTGAGCATATTGAGGACGAGATCGAGTCCCGCGCGGGAGCGGTGGACGGACTGGGCTTGCTGCCCGTCCGGGTCCGCTTCCGGCGCGAGAAGACGCTGACGCGTCCGGTGGGCAGGGCACTGGGCGAAAACGTCGAAGGCTACGAGATTCATCACGGGGTCGCCGAAGTGCTCGGCGGTGATGCGTTCATCTCTGATGACATTGGACAGAGTTTGGACGGTTGCCGGGCCGGTGCCGTGTGGGGGACGCACTGGCACGGGTCGCTGGAGAGCGATGCGTTCCGGCGGGCGTTCCTGCGCGCGGTCGCGGCGGATGCCGGCCGGCGCTTCGTGCCGGCCGACGACACGAGCTTCGGTGTGCTGCGCGAGGAGCAGTTGGACCGGCTCGGCGACCTCATCGAGGAGCACGCGGACACCTCCGCGCTGCTCAGGCTGATCGAGACCGGTGCGCCGCCCGGTCTTCCTTTCATCGCTCCGGGGGCACCCTCATGACCGTGCTGCTTCTGTCCACCGCCGATACGGACCTTCTGGCGGCGCGTGCGTCCGACGCGCCGTACGTCATCGGCAATCCGACGCGTGTGGACGTGACCGAGGACCTGCCAGGGCTGCTCGACGGCGCGGACATCGCGGTCGTGCGGCTGCTCGGCGGCAAGCGGGCCTGGGAGGACGGGCTCGCGGCGCTGCGCACGGCCGGGATCCCCACCGTGCTGCTCGGCGGGGAGTCCGTGCCGGACGCGGAGCTGATGGCCGAGTCCTCGGTGCCGGCCGGCGTCGTCGCCGAGGCGCTGCGCTACCTCGTCGAGGGAGGCCCCGGCAACCTCGCGGAGCTCGCGCGCTTCCTGTCCGACACGGTGCTGCTGACCGGTGAGGGCTTCGCCGAGCCGCAGAAGATGCCGGAGTTCGGGCTGCACGGCTCGTACCCGCGGCAGGCGGGGCGGCCGACCGTCGGAGTGCTGTTCTACCGGGCACACGAGCTCTCGGGGAACACGGACTTCGTGGACACGCTGTGCGCGGCGATCGAGGCGAAGGGCGCCAACGCGCTGCCGGTGTACTGCGGTTCACTGCGCGGCGCGGATCCTGCGCTGTACGAGCTGATCGGGCAGGCCGACGCGCTGGTCACCACGGTGCTCGCGGCGGGTGGCGCGCATGCGTCGGAGGCCTCGGCGGGCGGGGACGAGGAGGCCTGGGACATCGGTGCGCTCGCCGAGCTGAACATTCCGGTGCTGCAGGGCCTGTGTCTGACCACCTCGCGTGCCGCGTGGGAGGCCTCGGACGCGGCGCTGTCCCCGATGGACGCGGCGATGCAGGTGGCGATCCCGGAGTTCGACGGGCGGCTTGTCACGGTTCCGTTCTCCTTCAAGGAGCAGGGCCCCGACGACGTGCCGGTGTACGCGGCCGATCCGGAGCGGGCGGCAAGGGTCGCCGGGATCGCGGTGCGCCACGCCCGGCTCCGCCACAAGGCCAATGCCGAGAAGAAGCTCGCCCTGGTCTTCACGGCCTACCCGACCAAGCATTCGCGCGTCGGCAATGCGGTCGGCCTGGACACTCCCGCGTCCGCGGTGCGGGTCCTCGACGCTCTGCGGGAGGCCGGGTACGGGGTCGAGGGGTATCCGGCCGAGGGCGATGAGCTGATCCACCGGCTGATCGAGGCCGGCGGGCATGACGTGGAGTGGCTGACCGAGGACCAGCTGGCGGCCGCGCCCGCGCGGGTGCCGCTCGCCGACTACCAGGCGTGGTTCGACGGGCTCGACCCCGAACTGCGCGAGGGGATGGTGGAGGCCTGGGGCGAGCCGCCCGGTTCGCTGTATGTCGACGGGGACGACATCGTCCTCGCCTCCCTGCAGTTCGGGAACGTCGTGGTGATGATCCAGCCGCCGCGCGGCTTCGGGGAGAACCCGATCGCGATCTACCACGACCCGGACATGCCGCCCTCGCACCACTACATGGCGGCCTACCGCTGGCTGGACCGCACCTTCGGCGCCGATGCGATCGTGCACATGGGCAAGCACGGCACGATGGAGTGGCTGCCGGGCAAGGGGCTCGGCCTGAGCGGAAGCTGCGCGCCGGACGCGGTGCTCGGCGAACTGCCGCTGATCTACCCGTTCATCGTCAACGACCCGGGTGAGGGCACCCAGGCCAAGCGCCGCGGGCACGCCACGGTCGTGGACCATCTGGTGCCGCCGATGGCCCGCGCGGACACCTACGGCGATCTGGCGAAGCTGGAGCAGCTGCTCGACGAGTACGCGCTGGTGAGCGATCTCGACCCGGCGAAGGCACCGGCGGTCCGCGCCCAGATCTGGACGCTGGTGAAGGCCGCCGAACTCCACCACGACCTGCATGTCGACGACCAGCCGGACGACGACGCCTTCGACGAGTTCGTCATGCATATCGACGGCTATCTGTGCGAGATCAAGGACGTGCAGATCAGGGACGGACTGCACATCCTCGGGGGCGGTCCGGTCGGTGAGCCGCGGGTCAATCTGGTGCTCGCGGTCCTTCGCGCCTCCCAGGTGTGGGGCGGCACGGCGAACGCGCTGCCGGGCCTGCGGGCCTGTCTGGCCGCGCACTTCGGCCTGGCGGAGCAGGAGCTGCTGGCCGAGCCCGGGGCCGTGGTCAAGGTCGCGGACGGTCTGACGGCGCTCGTGGACGGTCCGGCGAGGACCGGTTCGGATGCGCTGGACCTTCTGGAGCAGCTGTGCAGGCGGCTCGCGGAAGGCATGGAGGAGCGCTCCTGGGCGGCAGCCGAGGCCGCTGTGCTCGTCCGGGAGATCGTCGGCGTCGAGCTGCCGGATGCCGTCGCGGTGCTGCGGTTCGCCTGCGAGGAGGTCGTACCGCGGCTGGCCCGGACCACGGACGAGATCGGGCACATCCTGCGGGCGCTCGACGGCGGCTATGTCCCGGCGGGCCCGTCGGGCTCTCCGACGCGCGGCCTGGTGAACGTGCTGCCGACGGGCCGGAACTTCTACTCGGTCGACCCCAAGGCGATCCCCTCGCGGCTCTCCTGGGACGTGGGCCAGGCGCTCGCCGACTCGCTGATCGCCCGGTACCACGCGGACACCGGCGACTATCCGAAGTCCGTCGGGCTGACCGTGTGGGGCACGTCCGCGATGCGCACCCAGGGCGATGACATCGCGGAGATCCTGGCGCTGCTCGGCTGCCGGCCGGTCTGGGACGACGCCTCGCGCCGCGTGACCGGCTTCGAGGTCGTGCCCCTGGCCGAACTGGGGCGGCCGCGCATCGATGTGACCGTGCGGATCTCCGGCTTCTTCCGCGATGCGTTCCCGCATGTGGTGGGGCTGATCGACGATGCGGTGCGGGCGGTCGCGGAGCTCGACGAGCCCGCGGAGCAGAACTTCGTACGGGCGCACGCCGATGAGGACGAGGCCGAGCACGGCGACCGGCGCCGGGCCACCGCCCGCATCTTCGGCTCCAAGCCGGGTGCGTACGGGGCGGGGCTGCTGCCGCTGATCGACGCGCGCAACTGGCGCTCGGACGCGGATCTCGCCGAGGTGTACGCGGTCTGGGGCGGTTATGCCTACGGCCGCGGGCTCGACGGGCGGGCCGCGCGCGGCGACATGGAGACGGCGTTCCGGCGGATCGCGGTGGCGGCGAAAAATGTAGACACGCGTGAACATGACATCGCTGATGCAGATGACTACTTCCAGTACCACGGCGGGATGGTCGCCATGGTGCGGCACCTGACCGGAGACTCCCCCGAGGCGTACGTGGGGGACTCGGCGGTGCCGGAGCACGTCAAGACCCGCACGCTCGGCGAGGAGACCCACCGAGTGTTCCGTGCGCGTGTGGTCAACCCGCGGTGGATGGCGGCCATGCGGCGCCACGGCTACAAGGGCGCGTTCGAGATGGCGGCCACCGTGGACTACCTCTTCGGCTACGACGCGACGGCCGGGGTCGTGGACGACTGGATGTACGAGAAGCTGGCGGCCGAGTACGTGTTCTCCGCGGAGAACCAGGAGTTCATGCGCAAGTCCAACCCCTGGGCGCTGCGGGGGATCACGGAGCGGTTGCTCGAGGCGGCGGAGCGGTCGCTGTGGGCGGCGCCCGATCCGGAGACGCTGGAGCGGCTGCGGGCCGTGTATCTGGAGCTCGAGGGTGACCTGGAAGGTGACGCATGAGCGCCGGTGCCCCTCTCGGGGCTTCGCCCCTTGCCCCGTATCGCGCTGAACGCGCTCGTCCTCAAACGCCGGACGGGCTGAAGGTTGGACCGACTGTGGAGGGCACCGTATGAGCACCCCCTACCCGTTCACCGCCCTGGTCGGGCAGGACGACCTGCGGCTTGCGTTGCTGCTCAATGCCGTGTCGCCCGCGATCGGCGGCGTGCTCGTGCGCGGCGAGAAGGGGACCGCCAAGTCCACGGCCGTGCGGGCGCTTTCGGCACTCTTGCCCGAGGTCGAGGTCGTGCCCGGCTGCCGGTTCTCCTGCGCGCCCTCGGCGCCGGATGCGCAGTGTCCGGACGGGCCGCATGACGCGGCGGGTTCCGTCTCGCGGGACGCCCGCATGGTCGAGCTGCCGGTCGGCGCCTCCGAGGACCGGCTCGTCGGTGCGCTGGACATCGAGCGGGCGCTGGCCGAGGGCGTGAAGGCCTTCGAGCCGGGGCTGCTCGCGGACGCGCATCGCGGAATCCTCTATGTCGACGAGGTCAATCTGCTGCACGACCACCTCGTGGACCTGCTGCTGGACGCCGCCGCGATGGGCGCCTCGTACGTGGAGCGGGAAGGCGTGTCCGTACGGCATGCCGCGCGGTTCCTGCTCGTGGGGACCATGAACCCGGAGGAGGGCGAGCTGCGGCCGCAGTTGCTCGACCGGTTCGGACTCACCGTGGAGGTCTCGGCCTCGCGCGAGCCCGACCAGCGGGTCGAGGTCGTCAAGCGGCGACTGGCCTACGACGACGACCCGGCCGCCTTCGCCGCGCGCTGGGCCGAGGACGAGCAGGCGGTACGGGCCCGGATCGTGGCCGCCCGTGCGCTGCTGCCCTCCGTACGGCTGGGCGACGGGGTGCTGCGGCAGATCGCGGCGACGTGTGCGGCCTTCGAGGTGGACGGCATGCGCGCGGACCTCGTGATGGCCCGTACGGCCACCGCGCTGGCCGCCTGGGCGGGCCGCGAGGACGTCACGGCCGAGGACGTACGGCAGGCCGCACTGCTCGCGCTGCCGCACCGGCGGCGGCGCAATCCCTTCGACGCCCCGGGACTCGACGAGGACAAACTCGACGACACCCTGCAGGAGTTCGGACCGGATCCCGCCGAGGGGGACGGCTCGGGCCCGGAAGACGATCCGGACCCCGAGGGGCCGGACGACGGTGGCCCGGACGATGGTGGTGGTCCGGACGGCGGTGGCCGGCCGCCCGAGAACGAGGGCGAGGCCGGCGGCGAGGAGGGCACCCAAGTGCCCCCGCAGTCCTCGGCCTCGGACTCCGGTACGGAGAAGTCCGAGCAGCAGACGCCGTCCGGCGCGGGCGAGCAGAGCCCGGCCTCGGCCGCCGAGCCGTTCCGCGCGAAGCTGCTCAGCGTGCCGGGGACCGGTGCGGGTGCGGCAGGGCGGCGCTCGCGGGCGCGTACCGAGCACGGGCGTACGACCGGCGCCCGGCGTCCCGAAGGGGCGCTGACCAAGCTGCACCTGGCGGCGACCGTGCAGGCCGCCGCACCGCATCAGCGGGCGCGGGGCCGGGCCGGGCGCGGGCTCGTGGTGCGCCGGGACGATCTGCGGCAGGCCGTGCGGGAGGGGCGCGAGGGGAATCTCGTGCTGTTCCTCGTGGACGCCTCGGGGTCGATGGCGGCGCGGCAGCGGATGAGTGCGGTGAAGGGCGCCGTGCTCTCGCTGCTCCTGGACGCCTACCAGCGGCGGGACAAGGTCGGTCTGGTGACGTTCCGTGGCTCCGGTGCGGAGGTCGCGCTGCCGCCGACCTCCTCGGTGGACGCCGCCGCGGCGCGTCTGGAGGCGCTGCCCACCGGGGGACGCACCCCGCTCGCCGAAGGGCTGCTCAGGGCACATGAGGTGCTGCGGGTGGAGCGGTTGCGCGATCCGGTGCGGCGGCCGCTGCTCGTCGTGGTGACCGACGGGCGGGCGACCGGAGGGGCCGAGCCGGTGGCCAGGGCGGCGCGCGCGGCGGGCCTGTTCGCAGCCGAGGACATCGCCTCGGTGACGGTGGACTGCGAGTCGGGGCCGGTGCGGCTCGGGCTCGCCGGGACGCTCGCGCAGGGGCTCGGCGGCACGGTCGTCACCCTGGACGAACTGCGCGCCGACGCGATCGCGGGTCTGGTCAAGGACGTACAGAACAGCCGGCCGAACGGCCGGTACGAGCGGAGGGCCGCCTGATGCCCAAGGGACAGCCGGCCGTCGTGCCGGACGACGGACTCACCACCCGCCAGCGCCGTAACCGGCCGCTGGTCGTGGTGCACACCGGGATCGGCAAGGGGAAGTCGACGGCCGCGTTCGGGCTCGCGCTGCGGGCCTGGAACCAGGGCTGGCCGATCGGGGTGTTCCAGTTCGTCAAATCGGCGAAGTGGAAGGTCGGCGAGGAGAACGCGCTGCGAGTGCTCGGTGCCTGTGGCGAGGGCGGCTCCGTCGACTGGCACAAGATGGGCGAGGGCTGGTCGTGGATCCAGCGGGAGCCCGCCGACGGCGAGATGAGCAATGAGGACAAGGCCCGGGAGGGCTGGGCGCAGGTCAAGCGCGACCTGGCCGCCGAGACGTACAAGTTGTATGTCCTCGACGAGTTCGCGTATCCGATGCACTGGGGGTGGATCGACACCGAGGAGGTCGTCTCCGTGCTGCGGGATCGGCCGGGGACGCAGCATGTCGTCATCACCGGCCGCAACGCACCTGAGGCGCTGGTGGACTTCGCGGATCTCGTGACGGACATGTCGAAGGTCAAGCACCCCATGGACACGGGCCAGAAGGGCCAGAGGGGGATCGAGTGGTGAACCACGCCCCGGGCGCCGTCCCGCGGCTGGTCATCGCCGCGCCCTCCTCGGGCAGCGGCAAGACGACCGTCGCGACCGGCCTGATGGCCGCGTTCGCGGCGGCGGGCCTCGCGGTGTCCCCGCACAAGGTCGGCCCCGACTACATCGACCCCGGATACCACGCCCTCGCGACCGGGCGTCCGGGCCGCAACCTCGATGCGTACCTGTGCGGCCCGCAGCTCGTGGCGCCGCTGTTCGCGCACGGGGCGCGGGGCTGCGATCTCGCCGTGGTCGAGGGTGTGATGGGGCTGTTCGACGGGGCGACCGGGCAGGGTGAGCTGGCATCGACCGCGCAGGTCGCCAAGCTGCTGCGGGCGCCGGTGGTGCTTGTCGTGGACGCCTCCTCGCAGTCGCGGTCCGTGGCGGCGCTGGTGCATGGTTTCGCCTCGTGGGACACGGGGGTGCGGATCGCCGGGGTGATCCTCAACAAGGTCGGCTCGGACCGCCACGAGGAGTTGCTCCGCGAGGCGCTGGACGGCTCCGGTGTGCCGGTGCTCGGTGCGCTGCGCCGGGTCCGTGCGGTGCGGGCGCCGTCGCGGCATCTGGGTCTGGTGCCGGTGGCCGAGCGCTCGGCCGAGGCGGTGGCCTCGGTGGCGGCGCTCGCCGAGCAGGTACGCGAGGGCTGCGATCTGGAGGCGCTGCTGGCCCTCGCCCGTAGTGCGCCGCCGCTGGGCGAGGAGGCATGGTCGCCCGAAGCCGCGCTCGCCGAGGCCGCGGGGGAGCCCGTCCGGCCCGGAGCGGGACGGGAGGCCGGCTCGAAAACGGAACGGGAACTCGGCTCGGGGGCGGGACGGGAGGCCGGCTCGGGGGCGGCTGAAGCCCGGCGTCCCGTCGTGGCGCTTGCCTCCGGGCCCGCTTTCTCCTTCTCGTACGCCGAGCAGGCCGAGCTCCTGACGGCGGCGGGCGCCGAGGTGGTGCCGTTCGATCCGCTGCATGACGAGGAACTGCCGGAGGACACCCGCGGCCTGGTCCTGGGCGGCGGCTTCCCCGAGGTGTACGCACCGGAACTGTCCGCCAACGAGGCGCTGCGCAAGTCCGTCGCGGAGCTCGCGCACGGCGGCGCGCCGGTGGCCGCGGAGTGTGCCGGGCTCCTGTATCTCGCCCGCTCCCTGGACGAGAAGCCGATGTGCGGCGTCCTCGACGCCGAGGCGCGGATGACGGAGCGGCTCACGCTCGGCTACCGGGAGGCGGTCGCGGTCTCCGACAGCGTGCTCGCAGCGGCCGGGACACGGCTGCGGGGGCACGAGTTCCACCGCACCGCCATCGAGCCCGGTGCGGGGGCGGCGCCCGCGTGGGGCATGCATCTGCCCGAGCGGCGGGTCGAGGGTTTTGTTCAGCAGGGGGTGCACGCCAGTTATCTGCACACCCATGCCGCCGCGCTGCCGTCGGCGGCGCGCAGGTTCGTGGAGAGGTGTGCGCAGTGAACAGCACAGTGACGGCCGTCGGTTCGGTCCGCCGCAGTCTGGTCGGGGTCGGAGTGGGCCCGGGCGACCCGGAGTTGGTGACGGTCAAGGGCGTACGGGCGCTGCGCGAGGCCGACGTCGTGGTGGTGCCGGTGATGGCGGCCGCCGATGGTTCGGACGGCGGGGAGCCGGGGCGGGCCGAGGCGACGGTCCTGGAGTACGTGGCGGCCGAGAAGGTCGTCCGTGTCGTGTTCGCGCTCAACGAGCGCTCCGACCGTGCGCGCCGTGAGGCGGCCTGGGACGCGGCGGGCGCGCGGGTCGCCGAACTGCTCGAAGCGCACCCGGTGGTGGCCTTCGCGACGATCGGGGACCCCAATGTGTACTCGACGTTCACGTATCTCGCGCAGACCATCGCAGAGCTCGTGCCGGATGTCGTGGTGGAGACCGTGCCCGGGATCACGGCGATGCAGGACCTCGCGGCCCGCAGCGGAGCGGTGTTGACGGAGGGCACGGAGCCGCTGACGCTGGTGCCGGTGACGGCCGGGTCGGCGGCGCTCAAGGAGGCTCTGGACGGTCCGGGCACCGTGGTGGCGTACAAGTTCGGCCGGCTCGCCCGTGAAGTGGCCGAGGCGCTGCGGGAGTCGGGGCGCACGGAGGGTGCGGTGTGGGGTTCGGCGCTGGGTCTTGCCCAGGAGTCGATCCGGCCGGCGAGCGAGCTGGCCGAGGGACCGCTGCCGTATCTCTCCACGCTGATCGCCCCGGCGCGGCGCGGGGGCGGACGCGGGGGCAAGCTGTGAGCACCACGCTGCACAGGTACGGCTCCGGCCGGGTGGCGGTGCCCTCATTCCGCCGCGCCCACCACGAACCAGATGAACCCCACGCCGGCAAGGGTGCAGAGCACCGTGGTCTTCGTGGAGTGTGTGTGGTGGGCCTCGGGCAGGATCTCCGCCGCGGCGATGTACAGGAGCGCGCCGCCGAAGAAGCCCAGGTAGGAGCCGAGCAGTTCCTGGGGCAGCGTGAACAGGAGCGTGGAGGCCGCGCCGGCCACCGGTGCCACGGCGGCCGCGAAGAGCATGGCGAGGGCCCTGCGGCGGTTGTTCCCGTACAGCCGGGTGACCGTGTAGGTGTTGAAGCCGTCCGCGAAGTCGTGGGCGATGACGGCGAGCGCGACGGTGAGTCCCATCGCGCTGCCCGCCTGGAAGGCGGCGCCGATCGCGATGCCGTCCATGAGGCTGTGCACGACCATCGCGGAGGCGGCGCCGAGACCGACCCGGGGGACTCGTTCGCCGTCCGCGCCGTGGGCGGCCTGCCGCAGGGCCAGGGCCCGTTCGAGGAGATGGGCGGTGAGGAAGCCGCCCACGAAGAGCAGCAGCGCCTGCGGTACGCCCCAGACCTCCCGGCCCGCCGCGTGCAGCGCCTCGGGCAGCAGGTCGAGGCCCACGACGCCGAGCATCAGACCGCCGGCCAGGCCGAGTACGAGGTGGCGGCGGTCGGTGACGCGTTGCGCCGTCCACCCGCCGACCAGCGTCATCAGGAACGCGCCGAGCGCGACGAACACCGCCATGCGCCCTTGCTAGCCGATGGCGCGCGCCGGGGCGCGCACGGCTCGCCGCGAGCGGCCGAGGCGTCCCCGGAAGGGTTGCACCCCCGCCGGACACCGGGCTGCCCGACGGCCCTCACCTCTCCCCCACCGAACACCCTGGAAGGACACCGCCCATGGCAACCGAGGACGCTCCCGTGACCGGCAGGGTCACCTTCGTCGGCGCGGGGCCCGGCGCCGCCGATCTGCTGACGTTCCGGGCGGCGCGTGCCATCGCCGAGGCGGACATCGTGATCTGGGCGGCGAGCCTCGTGCAGGCCGAAGTCCTTGAGCACGCGCGCGCGGACGCCGAGGTACTCGACTCGGCGGCGATGTCCCTGGAGGACGTCGTCGCGGTGTACGAGCGGGCCGGGCGCGAGGGGTTGCGCGTCGCCAGGATCCACTCCGGCGATCCCGCGCTGTGGGGCGGCACCCAGGAGCAGTTCGACCGGTGCACGGCGCTGGGCCTGGAGACCGAGATCGTGCCCGGTGTGTCCGCGTTCTCCGCGGTGGCCGCGCTCGCCGGGCGTGAGCTGACCATCCCCGAGGTGGCCCAGTCGGTGGTCCTGACGCGGCTCGGCGGCGGGAAGACGCCGATGCCGCCGGGCGAGGAGGTACGGGAGTTCGCGAAGCACGGCACGACGATGGCGGTGTTCCTCTCGGCCGCCCGCTCGGGCCAGTTGGTGCGTGAGCTGCTCGAAGGCGGCTATCCGACCTCGACGCCGGTGGTCGTCGCCTACCAGGCGACGTGGCCGGAGGAACTGGTGGTGCGCTGCACGGTCGGCACGCTCGAGGAGACGGTCAAGGAGCACAAGCTGTGGAAGCACACGCTGTTCCTGGTCGGGCCCGCCCTCGACGCCTCGGGCACCCGCTCGCACCTGTACCACCCCGGGCACTTCCACGGATACCGCAAGGCCGACCCCGAGGCCCGCAGGTCGCTGCGGGCACAGCGGGCGGCCGGGTCATGACGCGCCGTCTGCCGGGAGCCGCGTCATGAAGCGGCGTACACGAGGAGCCGGCTCATGAGGATCGCGGTCATCGGGGTCGGCGCGGGCGGCGCACCGCTGGACGCCCGCGCCCGGGAGCTGCTGGCCACGGCGAGCCTCGCCGTCGGCGGCAGGCGGCACCTGGACGCGGTCCCGCTGGGCCCGGAGGTGGAGCACGTCGTGCTCGGGCCGCTCGCCCCCGCGCTCGACCTGGTGGCCGAGCGGCTCGACGACGAGCGGGCGCGTGTCGTGGTGCTCGCCTCCGGCGATCCGGGGTTCTTCGGGATCGTACGGGCGCTGGCGGAGCGTTTCGGTCCGGCCGCCCTGGAGATACGGCCCGGGGTGTCCTCGGTGGCGGCCGCGTTCGCGGAGGCGGGGCTGCCCTGGGACGACGCCGTGGCGGTGAGCGCGCACGGGCGCGACCTGCGGACCGCGGTCAACGTCTGCCGGGCGCACCCCAAGACGGCGGTGCTCACCGGGCCGGGGGCCGGTCCGCGTGAGCTCGGCGCGGAGCTGGCGCAGGCCTGCCCGGGCCGCGTGTTCCTGGTCGCGAGCGCGCTCGGCGATCCCGGGCGGCAGCAGGTCGTACGAGTCACGCCCGCGCAGGCCGCCGAACGCGAGTGGGATGCGGTGAGCGTGGTGCTGTGCCTCGACGAGACGCGGGCGCTCTCTGCCGTGCGCACGGTGGCGGGGCCCCGGAACACGCCGGAGCGCTGGGCGCTGACGGAGGACGCGTTCACGCATCGCGATTCGATGATCACCAAGTTCGAGGTGCGGGCGCTCGCGCTGGCCCGGCTGGGGCCGCGGACCGGTGATCTCGTCTGGGACGTGGGCGCGGGATCCGGCTCGGTGGCGATCGAATGCGCCCGGTTCGGTGCGGCGGCGGTCGCGGTGGAGAAGACTGCGGACGGCGTCGAGCGGATCCGGGCGAATGCCGCGGCGCACGGCGTGGACGTCCAGGCCGTGCACGGTTCGGCGCCCACGGTGCTGTCCTCGCTGGCCGATCCCGATGCGGTGTTCATCGGGGGCGGCGGCCGTGAGCTGCCGGAGATCGTCCGCGGCTGTGCCCGCAGGGCGCGGCGCACCGTGGTCGTGGCGCTGGCCGCGCTGGACCGGGTGCCGCAGGTCCGCGAGGCGCTGTCCGGTTTCGCGGTCGACGGAGTGCTGCTCCAGTCGTCCCGCCTCGCACCGCTGCCCGGGGATGTGACCCGGCTCGCCGCGGCGAATCCGGTGTTCCTGCTGTGGGGCGACCGGATCGAACCCGGCGGGGGCGGGGGCGAGGGTGGTGCGGCTCGGGCGCGGACGGCGCCGGAGGGCCGGCAGGAACAGGCGGGTCCGGACGTTCGGCAAGTGCAGGCGGGTTCGGAGGGTCGGCAGGAGGCGCCTGCGCGGGAGATGCCCGCACGCGGCGCGGCTGCTGTGCATGGAGCGGCTGTGCAGGACGTGCGGGTGGAAAGGGCGGCGGCGCGATCGGAAGCGCCGGCGTATCGGCAAGGAGGAGACCTCAGGTGATCGGCATTGTTTCCGCGACGGCCGCGGGAGCCGCGGCGGGTGAGCGGCTCGCCGCGGCCTGGCCCGGGCGGGTCCGGGTGTACGAGGAGTCCCCGGGCCCCGCCGTGCGGCGGGCGTTCGGTGAATGCGAGCAGCTGGTGTGCTTCCTCGCCACGGGCGCGACGGTACGCCTGCTCGCCCCGCTGCTCGCGGACAAGCACACCGATCCGGGTGTGGTCTGCGTGGACGAGGCGGGCCGCTTCGCCGTCTCGCTGCTCGGCGGGCACGCGGGCGGGGCGAACGCGCTGGCCCAGGAGGTGGCCGAGGTGCTGGGCGCGCAGCCCGTGGTGACCACGGCGACGGACGCCGTCGGCCTGCCCGGGCTCGACACCCTCGGCCTTCCCGTGGAGGGCGATGTGGCCGGGGTGAGCCGGTCCGTCCTGGACGGCGAACCCGTCGTATTCCAGGCGGACTTCCCGTGGCCGCTGCCCGCCCTGCCGCCGCATGTGCAGCCGGCCTCACCGGATCCGAGCAGCGAAACCCACATGCCGGACGCCGCGGCCGAGGGCGAGGGCGCCGGATCCGGGAGCGACGGGTCCGCGGAGGCTCGTCTCGTGCTGACCGACCGCGCGGTCCATGTCGCCCCGCGCCAAGCCGTGTTGCGCCCGCCGTCGCTCGTCGTCGGTGTCGGCGCCTCCAAGGGGGCGCCGGCGGACGAGGTGTTCGGGCTCATCACCGATGCGCTCGCCGAGGCCGGGCTCAGCGCCCGCTCGCTGGCCCGTCTCGCCACCGTGGACGCCAAGGCGGACGAGCCCGGGATCGTGGCGGCGGCCGAGCGGTTCGGCGTGCCCGTCGTCACGTACGGAGCCGAGGAACTTGCCGCCATCCCCGTGCCGCACCCCTCCGAGGCTCCCCTCGCCGCCGTCGGCACTCCCTCCGTCGCCGAGGCCGCGGCGCTCGCCGAAGGCGCCCGACTCCTCGTGCCGAAGCGGAAATCGGCACCCGAGGGCCGCCCCGCCATGGCCACCTGCGCGATCGCACGGCTCGCCCCGCGCGGACGGCTCGCCGTGGTCGGGCTCGGCCCCGGCGCCCGCGATCTGCTCACCCCGCGCGCCAGGGAGGAACTGCGCGGCGCCGCCGTCCTCGTGGGGCTCGACCAGTACGTCGACCAGATCCGCGATCTGCTCAGGCCCGGCACCACCGTCCTGGAGTCCGGGCTCGGCGCCGAGGAGGAGCGGGCCCGTACCGCGGTCGAGGAGGCACGCAAGGGACGGACCGTGGCACTGATCGGCTCGGGCGACGCAGGCGTCTACGCGATGGCCTCGCCCGCCCTCGCGGAGGCCGGCGAGGACATCGACATCGTCGGGGTGCCGGGCGTCACCGCGGCGCTCGCCGCCGGTGCCCTGCTCGGGGCGCCGCTCGGGCACGACCATGTCTCGATCAGCCTCTCCGATCTGCACACTCCGTGGGAGGTGATCGAGCGCCGGGTCCGCGCGGCGGCCGAGGCGGATCTCGTGGTCACCTTCTACAACCCGCGCAGCCGGGGCCGCGACTGGCAGCTGCCGAAGGCGCTCGGCCTGCTCGCGGAGCACCGAACACCGCGCACGCCGGTGGGAGTCGTACGCAACGCCTCACGCCCGGACGAATCCGTACGGCTGACGAGTCTGGCCGGACTCGACCCGGCGAGCGTCGACATGATGACCGTGGTCACGGTCGGCAACACCGCCACGCGCGAGATCGCCGGACGCATGGTGACACCGCGCGGTTATCGCTGGCAGCAGGACCCCGGCGCGGCAGGCACCGAGGGCCCGGGCAGTGACCAGTCCAAGGACAGCCAGCCGGACGACGGCCAGCTCGACAGCGGCCGGTCCGACAGCGGCCAGCTGGACAGCGGCCGGTCCGACAGCGGCCAGCTGGACAGCGGCCGGTCCGAGAGTGACCGTTCGACTGCCGAAGCGACGGAGGCCGGCCGATGAGCGCCTTCGACGCGACCGCCGAGCGGGTCGTGCACCCGATCGAGCAGGAGTCGTTCCGCAGGCTGCGCGCCCGCCTCGACACCTCGCACTTCCCGCCCCTGACCAGGGCGGTCGTGGAACGGGTCATCCACTCGGCGGCCGACCTCGACTATGCGGACGACCTGGTGACCGACGAGTCCGCGCTCGTCCGCGCGCATGCGGCACTGCACGAAGGCGCACCCGTGGTGGTCGACGTGGAGATGGTCGCGGCGGGCATCACCAAGCGGGAGACGGTCTGCCGGCTCGCGGAGGCCAGGTCGGCTCCGGGGCTGACCCGGTCGGCGCACGCCGTCCGGCTCGCCTACGAGCAGGTCGGCCCGGGGGCGCTGTGGGTGATCGGCTGTGCGCCCACCGCGCTCGAGGAGCTGCTCACGCTCGATGCCGAACCGGCCCTGGTGATCGGCCTGCCCGTCGGGTTCGTCGGGGCGGCCGAGTCCAAGGAGGCGCTGCGCGAGAGCGGTCTTCCCGCCGTCAGCAACATCTCGGAGAAGGGCGGTTCCGCGGTGGCCGCCGCGGCGCTCAACGCGCTCCTGTACCAGCCGCCGAACACCCTGCACGACCAGCACCCGCCCCAGCCGGAGCGCACCGGGCACCACCGGCACCCACAGCCCCCAGAGCACGACCCCCGTAAGAAGGAGACCCCGTGAGTACCACCCCTCCCGCCCTGCTCGTCGCAGGCCATGGCACCCGCGACGAAGGCGGAGCCGAGGCCTTCCGCGCGTTCGTACGGGAGCTGGGCCGCCGCAACCCGGAACTGCCCGTCGCGGGCGGCTTCATCGAGCTCTCGCCGCCGCCGCTCGGCGACGCGGTGACGGAACTGGTGGAGCAGCAGGTGCGCCGCTTCGCGGCGGTGCCGCTGATGCTGGTGTCCGCCGGGCACGCCAAGGGCGACATACCGGCGGCGCTGGCCCGTGAGAAGGAGCGGCACCCGGGCATCTCGTACACCTACGGCCGCCCGCTCGGCCCGCACCCCTCGCTGCTCTCGGTCCTGGAACGGCGCGTGGACGAGGCGCGCGGCGACTGGGCCCGCGAGGACGTCACGGTGCTCCTGGTCGGCCGCGGTTCGACGGACCCCGATGCCAATGCCGAGGTGTACAAGGCGGCCCGGCTGTTCTGGGAGGGCCGTGGCTACGCGGGCGTCGAGACCGCCTTCGTCTCGCTCGCGGCGCCCGATGTGCCCAGCGGCCTCGACCGGTGCGTGAACCTGGGTGCGCGGCGGGTGGTCGTGCTGCCGTACTTCCTGTTCACCGGGATCCTCCCGGACCGGGTGCGGCAGCAGGCCGAGGACTGGACCGCCGCGCAGACCGGGACCGAGGTGCGGTGCGCCGACGTCATCGGCCCCGAGGAGGAGCTGCTCGAGCTGGTGATGGAGCGCTACCGGGAGGCGCTGCGCGGCGATCTGCGGATGAACTGCGACTCCTGTGTGTACCGGGTGGCGCTGCCGGGCTTCGAGGACAAGGTGGGCATGCCGCAGCAGCCGCACTTCCACCCCGACGACGACGGGCATCACCATCACCATGGCAGCGGACACCACCACGGCCATGCACACAGCCACTGAGGCGCCCGCCGGGGCCCCGGGCCCCGATGACGCCTACGACCTCCGACATCACGGTGATGCCGAGGTGCGCGATGATGCCGCGCTCACCGATCTCGCCGTCAACGTACGTACGGGCACGCCTCCGCGGTGGCTGCGCGAGGAGATGGCCGGGGCGCTCGGCTCGCTGGCCGCCTATCCGGACGGCCGGGCGGCCCGCGCCGCGGTCGCGGCCCGGCACGGGGTGGCCCCGGAGCGGGTGCTGCTGACCGCGGGAGCGGCGGAGGCCTTCGTACTGCTCGCCCGGGCCCTGGACGTACGGCATCCGGTGGTGGTGCATCCGCAGTTCACCGAGCCGGAGGCCGCGCTGCGGGATGCGGGGCACGAGGTGGGGCGGGTCCTGCTTGCGGCCGGTGACGGCTTCCGGCTCGATGCCTCGGCCGTGCCCGAGTCGGCGGATCTGGTCGTCCTCGGCAATCCGACGAACCCGACCTCCGTGCTGCACCCCGCCCGTGCCGTGGCCGCACTGGCCCGGCCGGGCCGGATCCTCGTGGTGGACGAGGCGTTCATGGACGCGGTGCCCGGTGAGCGTGAGTCCCTGGCGGGGCGCACGGATGTGCCCGGGCTCGTGGTCCTGCGCAGCCTCACGAAGACGTGGGGGCTGGCGGGGCTGCGGATCGGGTACGTGCTCGCGGATCCGGCGGTGATCACGCGGCTGGAGCGGGCACAGCCGCTGTGGCCGGTGTCGACGCCGGCGCTGGCGGCGGCGGAGGCCTGTATGCGGCCCGCGGCGCTCGCGGAGGCCGAGCGGGCGGCCCGGGCGTACGCCGAGGACCGGGCGTATCTGCTGGCGGGGTTGCGGGAGTTCGCGGAGGTGTCGGTGGCCGGGGAGGCGACCGGGCCGTTCGTGCTGCTGCGGATCGAGCAGGCGGACCAGGTCCGTGCGCGGCTGCGGGACGCGGGCTTCGCCGTGCGCCGCGGGGACACGTTCCCGGGGCTCGGCCCCGAGTGGCTGCGGATCGCGGTACGGGACCGGGCGACCACGGACCGGTTCCTGGCGGCACTCCCTGCGGCGGGCGTGCGCTGAGGTCGGCGCCCGGCTGAGGCGTGGCTGCGCGGAGTCGGGCAGGTGCCGAGTCCGGCACGCGCGGAGTCCGGCACGCGCGGAGTCCGGCATGCGCCGAGGTCGGCCCACACTCGGTCCGGTATGCGCCGAGGCGCGCGCGTGTGCGCCGAGCGGTGAGGGGCGGGACGGCACAGGGAGTTCCGCCCCGCCCCTCACCGGGTCCTTCCTCAGCCGCGGCCGCGTGCCCGGGACAGGACGATGGCCCCGCCGCCCAGGCCGAGCAGCAGTACAGCGCCGCCCGCGATGAGCGGTGTGGCGGTGCTTCCGCCGGTCGCGGCCAGGTCCTGCTGCTGCGGTTCGGCGGCCGACTGCGCCGTCACGCCCGAGGTCCTGCCCTCGTCGTCCGACGTGCCGTCCTGAGCCGTGCTGCTGCTGTCCTCCGTCTCACCGGTCGGCTGCTCGGTGCCCGGGGGCGCGCCCTTCGGGGACTCGCAGGAGGCCTCCGCCAGGGTGATCGCGCCCTCGACCTCGGCCACGTTGAGGTCCAGCGGGTCGACGGAGACCTCGAGTTCGAGGGCGGCGGCCGCGGCGGTCGTGGAGGTGGTGTGCGTCTTCGAGAGCGTCAGCGTCACCTTGCCGATCTTCGGCACGTCGACCTCGGTCACCCCGCCCGAGGAGAGCGTGACCTTCTTGCCGAGCACGGTCACCGCGCCCAGCACGTTCGCCTCGGCCACCGGTCGGCTGCCCGCCTCGCAGACCGCCTTCGAGCTGACCTTCTCCACCTTGATCAGGGAGAGCAACGGCAGCCCCGGGACATGGACCCTGGCCTGCGCGAGATTGCTGGAGGCCTCGGCCCTGTCCCGGTCGGCGGTGGCCTTCGCCGTGGCCACGTCGGCGCGCAGCAGATGGACCGGCCCGCCCTGCTCGACCCCGTCGAGCCGTACGGTGAGCGCGGTCTTCTCGGCGGTCGCGGGCGCCTGGACCGCGTTGAGACTCGCTTCGAGGGGGACGTGCACGGTCTTGTCGAGCAGTCCGACGTCGAGCCGGGTGCGGAGCACGGCCGCGCTCGCCTTGCCCTCGTCGCCCGTGGCATGGGCGGGTACGGCGGCGGCGAGGGCCACGGGACCGGTGGCCAGGAGGCTGGCCGCGGTCGTCGCGGCGAGCCTGCGTGCGGGCATGCGGAAGGTCTTGCTGTTCACGGTGGTGGAACCCCCAGGGAGACATGGGAGCCGTCGGCGCACGCGGAACTTCCGGGACATGCGCCGCGCCGACGGCCTCGACACCGAGGAGTTTTACGTACGGAGAGTGAACCGGCAGCAGCGTGGCGTGAGTTCACTCGTACGTGGCGTTTCCGACCCTGGGTTCGATTTCAGGGGCGTATCAAAGGCGTGGGCGCGCTCCGCGCGTCACCCGTGTCACCCGTGTCACCGACACGGCCCGAACAGCGAGCGAATACGCCGGTCGACGCGCCCGCGTACGCCTTGGAGTGCCCAACGAGCAGCACACTCCGATGGTCACGTTCCGTCAACGCGATGCGATACGGCGGGTCTCAGCCCACCACAACCCCGTTGAGCACCACCCGCCGCGGAGCAGCAAGCACCCGTACGTCCGCCCGCGGGTCCGCCTCGTAGACCACCAGGTCGCCGGGCGCCCCCTCGGCGAGGCCGGGGCGGCCGAGCCACTCGCGGGCGCCCCAGGTGGCCGCGGACAGCGCGTCGACGGCGGGGATGCCGGCGGTCACGAACTCCTCGACCTCGGCGCCCGCGAGCCCGTGCGCCAGCGATCCGCCCGCGTCGGTGCCGACGAACACGGGCACCCCGGCGTCGTAGGCCGCCCGTACGGTGTCGTAGCGCCGCTCGTGGAGGCGCCGCATGTGGTCGGCCCAGATGGGGAACTTGCTGTCGCCCTGCTCGGCGAGTTTCGGGAACGTGGCGATGTTCACCAGCGTGGGCACGATCGCCACGCCGCGCTCGGCGAAAAGCGGGATGGTCTCCTCGGTGAGGCCCGTCGCGTGCTCGATGCAGTCGATGCCCGCCTCCACGAGGTCAACCAGGGAGTCCTCGGCGAAGCAGTGGGCGGTGACCCGGGCGCCGAGCCGGTGCGCCTCGGCGATGGCATCGCGCAGTGCGGAGGCGGGCCAGCAGGCGCCGAGGTCGCCGGAGGAGCGGTCGAGCCAGTCGCCGACGAGCTTGACCCAGCCGTCGCCGCGCTCGGCCTCCTGGGCGACGTACGCGACAAGGTCCTCGGGCTCGATCTCGTGGGCGTAGTTGCGGATGTAGCGGCGGGTGCGGGCGATGTGCCGCCCGGCCCTGATGATCTTCGGCAGGTCCTCGCGCTCGTCGATCCAGCGGGTGTCGGAGGGCGATCCCGCATCGCGGATGAGCAGGGTGCCGGCCTCTCGGTCGGTGAGCGCCTGTTCCTCGGAGACCTCGTCGGGGACCGGCCCGTGGGCGTCGAGCCCGACATGGCAGTGCGCGTCGACCAGGCCGGGCAGCGCCCAGCCCTCGACGGTGGTCACCTCGTGATCGCCGACGGGCCGCTCGTAGGAGATCCTTCCCCCGATCACCCACAGCTCGTCCCGCACGTCCTCGGGCCCGACGAGGACCCGCCCCTTCACCCGCAGCACTGTCGCCTGATCGCTCATGTACGCAGCGTAGAACCCACTGGGTACGCTCGGACCGGCATCCCCTTGCCGACTCTGTATCCGCCACGCAGCAGGCGCCGCGGCCCGTCGGCCGCCGCCCCGTCCACCGGAGAGCACCACCATGACGCGCGAGACGCACCCCTTCCTCGACCTGGCGCCGATGAGCGCCGCCGAGTTCGCCGCGATCGAGGACAAGGTGGCGCGGCTGCTGCGCACCCGGCAGGACGTGGTGATCATGCAGGGCGAGGCGCTGCTCCCCCTGGAGGCCTGCATCCGCTCGGCCGCCAGGCCCGGCACGGTGGCCCTGAACGTGATCACCGGTCCGTACGGGCAGACCTTCGGCAACTGGCTGCGCGACTGCGGCGCCGAGGTGATCGATCTCGCCGTGCCCTTCCACACGGCGGTGACGCCCGCGCAGATCAAGCAGACCCTGGCCGACCGCCCGGAGATCGACTTCGTCTCCCTCGTGCACGCGGAGGCCGCGACCGGCAACACCAATCCGGTCGCGGAGATCGGTGCGGTGGTACGGGAGCACGGAGCGCTGTTCTACGTGGACGCCGTCGCCTCGGTGGGCGCGGAGCCGCTGCTGCCCGACGCCTGGGGCGTGGACCTGTGCGTGATCGGTGCGCAGAAGGCCATGGGCGGGCCCGCGGGTGTGTCGGCGGTCTCGGTGAGCGAGCGGGCGTGGCAGCGGTTCGCGGAGAATCCGCGGGCGCCGCGGCGCTCCTACCTCTCGCTCCTCGACTGGAAGGAGCGCTGGCTCGACGGCGGCCGCAAGGCGCTGCCGCATGCTCCGGCGCAGCTGGAGATGCTGGCGCTCGGTGCGTGCGTGGACCGGATCGAGGCCGATCCGCAGGGCGGCCCGGACGCGGTGATGGCACGGCATGCGCAGGCCGCGCGCGCGGTGCGTGCGGGTGCGGCCGCCGCGGGGCTTGCGCCGTATGTGCACGAGGCGAGGGACGCGGCCCCGGTGGCCACCACCCTGCGCACGCCGGAGGGCGTGGACGCCTCGGCGGTGGTGGCGGAGGCGCTGGCTGTGGATCCGGCGCTGCCGTTGGCTGCGGGCGGCGGGGCGCTCGCGCGGGAGATGATCCGCGTCAACCACTACGGGCCCGATGCCCGTGATGCGGTCGTGGAGCGTGTGCTCGCCGTGCTGGGGGACGCGGTGCACAAGGTGCGCAAGTCCTGAAAGCGGCAGCATTAAACAGCCCTTTGGGGTGCGCGAATTGAATTTAGAATTCGCTAAAACGGGAAGCACGCAGACGCGTAGCTTCCCGTTTTGCTTCTGCCCGCTTTCCCGGAACCTAAACACGGAGGTTTCAACGACACCTCAGCTCCGTGATGGACTTGTGACCGACTCCACACCGCGCCCGCTTTGCCCCGTAAGACCCCCACAAAATGGGGCATCTCGCCGGGCCTCGCCCGCGCGTATAACAGATCGCGCCGGTTTGCGTAACCCCTGAGCCCCGTGCGATTTCAATTTCCTCTCGGTAAATTCGGTATACATGACCACTGCACAGGAATTCCGGCTCGACAGCCCCGCTGTGAAGGACGGGGCAGCACTGTGGCGTATCGCCCGTGACTCGAAGACGCTCGATCTGAACTCGTCGTACAGCTATCTGCTCTGGTGCCGTGATTTCGCCGGCACTTCGGTGGTGGCCCGGGACGAGCACGGCGAACCGGCGGGCTTCATCACCGCGTACGTCCGCCCCGAGCGCCCGCAGACGCTGCTCGTCTGGCAGGTCGCCGTGGACTCCGCGCACCGCGGCCGCGGCCTGGCCTCGACGCTCCTGGACGGACTCGTCCGCAGGGTCGCCGCCTCGCACGGGATACGTCGGCTCGAGACCACCATCACGCCGGGGAACACCGCCTCCGAGCGGCTGTTCACCTCCTTCGCCGAGCGCCACGGCGCCACGGTGGAGAACGAGGTGCTCTTCAGCGCCGAGGAGTTTCCCGACGGCAGTGCCCATGACCCCGAAGTGCTTTACCGCATCGGCCCCCTGCGGGCCGAATCCGCTGACGCCGACGCCGGCGACCTCTCCTGAAGGAGTACCTGTGACCATCACCCAGCCCGACCTCAGTGTCTTCGAGACCCTCGAGTCGGAGGTGCGCAGCTACTGCCGCGGCTGGCCCACCGTCTTCGACCGCGCCCAGGGCAGCAAGATGTACGACGAGGACGGCCACGAGTACCTCGACTTCTTCGCCGGCGCCGGATCGCTCAACTACGGGCACAACAACCCGGTCCTCAAACGCGCGCTGATCGACTATCTGGAGCGCGACGGGGTCGTCCACGGCCTCGACATGTCGACCTCCGCCAAGCGCGCCTTCCTGGAGACCTTCCAGGAGACGGTCCTGCGCCCGCGTGACCTGCCGTACAAGGTCATGTTCCCCGGCCCGACGGGCACCAACGCCGTGGAGTCGGCGCTGAAGCTGGCCCGCAAGGTCAAGGGCCGCGAGTCGATCGTCTCGTTCACGAACGCCTTCCACGGCATGTCGCTCGGCTCGCTCGCCGTGACCGGCAACGCCTTCAAGCGGGCCGGTGCCGGTATCCCGCTGGTGCACGGCACCCCGATGCCCTTCGACAACTACCTCGACGGGCAGACCCCGGACTTCATCTGGTTCGAGAGCCTCCTGGAGAACTCCGGCTCGGGCCTCAACCACCCCGCCGCCGTAATCGTCGAGACGGTGCAGGGCGAGGGCGGCATCAACGTGGCGCGCGCCGAGTGGCTGCGCAAGCTCGCGGACGTCTGCAAGCGCTGGGACATGCTCCTGATCGTCGACGACATCCAGATGGGCTGCGGCCGCACCGGCGGCTTCTTCTCCTTCGAGGAGGCCGGCATCGTCCCGGACATCGTCACGGTGTCCAAGTCGATCTCCGGCTACGGCCTTCCCATGTCGCTCTGCCTGTTCAAGCCGGAGCTCGACCTGTGGGAGCCGGGCGAGCACAACGGCACCTTCCGCGGCAACAACCCCGCCTTCGTCACGGCCGCCGCCGCTCTCAGCGCGTACTGGGCGGACGGCGAGATGGAGAAGCAGACCCTCGCCCGCGGCGAGCAGGTCGAGCAGGCCATGAGCGCGATCCGCGCCGAGCACCCCGAGGCCACCCGCGAGTACCGCGGCCGCGGTCTGGTGTGGGGCCTGGAGATGACCAAGCCCGAGGACGCCTCGAAGGTCGCCCGCCGCGCCTTCGAACTGGGGCTCCTGATCGAGACCTCCGGCCCGGAGGGCGAGGTCGTCAAGCTGCTTCCGGCGCTCACCATCACCGCCCAGGAGCTCGACGAGGGCCTGCGCATCCTGGCCCGCGCCATCCGCGAGACGGTCTGAGCAACTCGGTCGGCCGCTCGCAGCGACCCACTCGGCCGCTCCGAAGCCACCCCGTGGCCGCTCCCGTCCGTACGGAGCGGCCACGCCCGTGTACACGTAACAGAGAAGGAAGCCCCACCGTGATCGTCCGCTCGTTCCAGGAGATCGAAGGCACCGACCGGCATGTGAAGTCCGCGTCCGGCACCTGGGAGTCCAAGCGCATCGTGCTCGCCAAGGAGCGCGTGGGCTTCTCACTGCACGAGACCACCCTGTATGCAGGTACCACCACCTCGATGTGGTACGCGAACCACATCGAGGCCGTCGTCTGCATCGAGGGCGAGGCCGAACTGACCAATGACGAGACCGGCGAGAAGCACACCATCACGCCCGGCGTGATGTACCTGCTCGACGGGCACGAGAAGCACACCATGCGGATCAAGCAGGACTTCCGCTGTCTGTGCGTCTTCAACCCGCCGGTCACCGGCCGCGAGGACCACGACGAGAACGGGGTCTACCCCCTGCTCACCGAGCCCGATCCCGTCTGATCCAGCGGCAGCGCACGAACCGCACCAAGCGGTAACTCCCGAACCGCACCAAGGGACCTCATGAGGAACCGTACGTAAGGAGAGGAAGGCACCACCATGACCACCGCACCCGAACGGACCGACCTGTACCCCACCCGCGGCAAGACCGAGGTGCTGACCGAGCGGAAGGACCCGGTCGTGTGGTCCTCGCCGGGGGCGCCGGGGCCGATGTCGCAGGAGGAGCTGGCAGGGTTCGAGCGGGACGGGTTCCACGCGATCGAGCAGCTCATCACGCCCGACGAGGTCGGCGTGTACGCGGGTGAGCTGCAGCGTCTGATGTCGGATCCGGAGATCCGCGCCGACGCGCGCTCGATCGTGGAGCCGAGGTCGCAGGAGATCCGCTCGGTCTTCGAGGTCCACCGGATCAGCGAGCTGTTCGCGCGCCTGGTGCGCGACGAGCGCGTCGTCGGGCGGGCACGCCAGATCCTGGGCTCGGACGTCTACGTCCACCAGTCGCGGATCAACGTGAAGCCGGGCTTCGGCGCCACCGGATTCTACTGGCACTCGGACTTCGAGACGTGGCACGCCGAGGACGGTCTGCCGAACATGCGAACCGTGTCGGTCTCGATCGCGCTGACCGAGAACTACGACACCAACGGCGGGCTCATGATCATGCCGGGCTCGCACAAGACGTTCCTCGGCTGCTCGGGTGAGACGCCCAAGGACAACTACAAGAAGTCGCTGCAGATGCAGGACGCGGGCACGCCCTCCGACGAGACGCTGACCCGGTTCGCCGACGCGCACGGCATCCGGCTGTTCACCGGCAAGGCCGGCTCGGCGACGTGGTTCGACTGCAACGCGATGCACGGTTCGGGCGACAACATCACGCCGTACCCGCGCTCGAACGTCTTCATCGTGTTCAACAGCGTGGAGAACACGGCCGAGGAGCCCTTCGCGGCTCCGATCCGCCGCCCCGAGTTCATCGGGGCGCGGGACTTCACTCCGGTTCGGTGAGGACTCCGGTGAAGTAGGGCCTGCGCACACGGCCGGGCGGCACGTTCCCCTCTCCGGGGGCGTGTCGCCCGGCCGTTTCTGCGTGCGGGCGCCGGGTGGTGCGTTCTCAGCCGAGGAGCTCCAGGAGCCGGTCGACGTCCTGAGCGGAGTTGTACAGGTGGAAGGCGGCCCTCAGGTTCCCGGCCCGGTCGGAGACCTCGACACCCGCCGCGCTGAGCTGCGGCTGCCGCCGCCCGAGCCCGGGAACGGCCACGATGGCCGAGCCGGGCGCGTCGACCGGCGTGTGGCCGAGCGCGGCGAGACCCGCGCGGCAGCGTTCGGCGAGCGCCACGTCGTGGGCGTGCACCGCGGAGACACCGAGCTGCTCGATGACCTCGAGTCCGTGCCGGGCGGCCACGTACGAGTGGAGGCTGGGGCTGATGTCGAAGCGCCGGGCGGAGGCGGCGAACTCGGCGACCGGGCCGTAGCAGCTGTCCCAGGGCTGTTCGCCCGCCACCCAGCCTGCGAGCAGCGGGTTGAGCGAGGCGAAGAGCCCCGGGTCCTCTGGGGCGATGAAGAAGACGATGCCGCGGGGGCAGAGCAGCCACTTGTACGCGACGGCCACGACGTAGTCCGCATCGGCGACCGGCAGCCAGCCCGCCGACTGCGAGGCGTCCACGAGGGTTCGGGCGCCGTGGGCGCGGGCCGCGGCGGTGATCGCGGCCAGTTCGGCGATCCGGCCGTCGGCGGACTGGACGGAGCTCACGGCGACGAGCGCGGTGTCCTCCCGCACCTCCTCGGCGAGGGCTTCGAGGGCGACCGTGCGGATCTTCAGATCGCTCCGCATGTGGAAGGGGTTGACGAGGGAGGCGAAGTCGCCTTCGGCGACCAGGACTTCGGCCCCCTCGGGCAGCGATGCGGCGATCACCGCCACGTACTCGGTGACCGAGGATCCCAGAGCGACCCGTTCCACGGGCACCCCGGCGATCCGGGCGAAAGCGGCACGGCTTGCTTCCATGTCGGCCCACATGTCCGTCGGGCGCCCGGCGGCGGAGGCGGCGACCGCTTCCTGCAGCGCGTGCACCGCGGGCTGCGGGAGCAGGCCGAAACTTGCGGTGTTGAGGTGGGTGGTGACCGGGGCGAAGAGGCTGGGTGCGAGGGTCTGCATGCCCCCACTCTGCGCGTCGCTCAACTCCCCGTCCATTGCGGAGTTTTGCAGGTCATACCCAAGCAATGCTTATGCATGGGCGCCCACCAGCGACGATACGGCCGGGTGGGCGCCCTTTCGCCTTCCGGGAACTCAGGCCTGCGGGACCGCGCAGCCCTCCGGACCGCAGGCGTCCGCGTCGTCCTGGCCGATGACGGCGAGCGGTGGACGTTCGCCCCAGGCCTGCTGCAGGGCCTGCGTGAAGACCTCGGCGGGCTGGCCGCCGGAGATGCCGTACCTGCGGTCGAGGACGAAGAACGGCACGCCGCTCGCGCCGAGTTCGGCGGCCTCGCGCTCGTCGGCGCGTACGGCATCGGCGTAGGCGCCCTCGTCGGCGAGCACCTCGCGTGCCTCGGTCTCGTCGAGGCCGGCCTCGACGGCGAGGGCAAGCAGGACCTCGGGGTCGTAGACGGAGCGCTCCTCGGCGAAGTTGGCGCGGTAGGCGAGGTCGAGCAGCGCGTCCTGGCGCCCGCGGTCCTTCGCGAGGTGCAGGAGGCGGTGGATGTCGAAGGTGTTGCCGTGATCGCGGCCCTCGGTCAGATAGCCGAGGCCCTCGTCGTGCGCGTTGGCGGCGACGTGCTCCTCCATGGCGCGGGCCTCGTCGAGGCTGCGGCCGTACTTCTTCGCGAGCAAGTCGATCACGGGAGCGGTCTCGCCCTTGGCCCGGTTCGGGTCGAGCTCGAAGGAACGGTGCACGATCTCGACGTCGTCGCGGTGTGCGAAGGCGGCCAGGCCGTCCTCGAAGCGCTTCTTGCCGATGTAGCACCAGGGGCAGGCGATGTCGCTCCAGATCTCCACGCGCATGGGTGATTCTCCAGGTCAGGGGTTGCTCGGGTCATGGCTCGGGTCATGTGGATGAACGTTGAACCACTGCGGTTCATTCCCTGCCGGATGCCCGCGGCGACGAGCCTGCCGGGCTTCGGAGCCGTTCGGTAGGGTGAACGGCGTCCTCGCAGGTGAATCGCCGTGCTCCGGCGGGCACGCTGCGGTAGCAGATGATCAAGGACGCGCTGCCCGGCGCGCGCGACCGTGGCTGCCCTCGCCATCCGGAGGCTCCGATGTTCACCGACGCCACCGAGCCCCTGGGCGAGACCGCCCTGCGCCCGGTCCACCCCAGCGATCTGCCCGTCTTCTTCCGCCAGCACAACGACCCCGAGTCGATGCGCACCGCCGCCTTCGTCTCTCCCAGGTCCGGCGACTGGGACCTCTTCGAGGCGCACTGGAAGCGGATCACCTCAGGCCCCGATGTCGTACGCACGGTCCTGCTCGACGGCGATGTGGTCGGCAGTACGGCGGTGTACGGGGAGCCCGGGGACCTGCAGGTCACGTACTGGATCGACCGTGCCTACTGGGGCCGCGGGCTCGCCACGGCCGCACTGCGCGCCGTGATCGCCGAGGTCACCGAGCGCCCGCTGCACGCCAGGGCCGCGGCCGACAACCTGGGCTCGATCCGGGTCCTGGAGAAGTGCGGCTTCGTGCGGACCGGTCACGAGCGCGGGTTCGCGCACGCGCGTGGTGCGGAGATCGAGGAAGTGGTGCTCCGCCTGGACGGGTGAGCGCAGCCCGTCGTCCCGTGCGTCTCCCGGGCCCGTCGTCCCGTGCGTCTCCCGGGCCCGTCGTCCCGGGCGTCTCCCCCGCGCGGCGGAGGCGGATCGTCTGCGGGCAGGACGGCGGCGCGGCGCCCGGACGGGACGCTGGTGCCATGACGACCTCACAGCTCAACGCCGATTCCGCGCCCGCGCCCGCACCCGGACGCGCCGCCAAGGCGCTGCGCATCCTCGCGATCGCCGCATGCGCCCCGTACCTCTCGCTCAAGGTGAGCTGGATCCTCGGCGGCCGGACCGGCATCCCCGAGGGCAGCGCCCTGCTCGACCACCCCACCACGATGGTGATCGCCAACACGGCCACCGTCCTGATGGACGCCTGTGTGATCGTGCTGGCCCTGCTGCTCACGCAGGCCTGGGGGCTGCGGGTCAGGGCCTGGCTGCTCGTGCTGCCGATGTGGGCGGCGACCGGGCTGCTCGTGCCGATCATGGCCGGGTTCCCGGTGCAGCTGCTGATCCAGCTCCTCGGCGGCAGTGTGCGCACCCAGTCCGCCGACGAACCCTTCCTCGACTCCTGGGTGTTCTCCGTGGTGTACGGCGGGTTCATCCTCCAGGGCCTGGCCCTCGGCGGCCTGTTCGTGGGCTATGCCCGCCGACGCTGGGGCCACGTATGGCGCGGCCGCCTGGCCGAGCTGACGCCCGGCCGCAAGGGTGCCGCCGTCGCGGCCGCCGTCTTCGCCGTGCTGCCGGTGAGCACCCACCTGATGTGGGCCTTCGGCGCCACCACGGGCCTGAGCACCGCGATGGTCGACGACCGCGCCGGCGACTTCCACGCCCTCGAGGCGCTGAACGCCCTCTACCCGCTCGCCGCCGTCACCGGCGCACTCCTGCTCGCCTTCCGCCTCGCCCCCGGGCTCGGGCTGCGGCTCCCGCTCGCCCTGGTCTGGGTGGGCTCGGCCGCCACGGCCTGCTGGGGCGGCTGGCTGCTGCTCGCGGCGCTCACGACCGCGGACACGTCCGAAGGCCCCACGGCCCTGATGCTGCTCACCTACGCTGGGTCCGTGATCACCGGGGTGCTCGTGCTGCTGACCGGGGCGCACCATGCCCGGCGGCGGATGCCGCGGACCGCCGTACGGGACGGGGCGCCGGCGGTACGGGACGGGGCGCCGGAAACCCCCGCGCCGAGCAAGGCCCCCGCACACACCGGGTCCGCCCTGTGACCCTTCGCACACTCACCGGGGCGCTGCTCGGCCGCCGGGCCCGGCTGCGCTGGGTCCATCTGGTCCTGGGCGGCGCCCTGCTGATGCCGTTCTGGCTGGTGGCCACCGTCATCGTGGGCCCGCTCCTGGGCGAGCGGTCCGTGCTCGGCGGCTCCCTCACGGCCCAGCTCGCGGCGTACGCCCTGGCGCTCCCGCTGGCCGCGGTCGTGGGTCTCTTCCCCTTCGTACGGCCGCTGTCGGTGGCCATGGCGCGGGCGCTGTGCGGGGTGGACGGGGAGCGTTTCGCGGACGGTCCGGGGCACGGCGCGGCCACGCGGCGGCGTACGTCGGGCTGGTTCACGCTGCATGTGGGCGTGGGCGGGCTGCTCAGCGGGGCCATGCTCGCGCTGCCGCCGTTCGCGGTCACCGTGATCCTGCTGCCGTTCTCGGGCTCCGTACGCGAGTGGCTGGCGTTGCCCGCGGCGCTCGACGGGACCTGGGCGCGGGTGCTCGCGCCGTTCGCCGGGCTCGTGATGCTGATGCTCCTCGCGCTCGGCGCCAGCACCGCCGGGGCACTGCTCGCCCGGTGTGCGCCGCTGCTGCTCGGCCCCACCCCGGCCGACCGGCTCGCGGCCGCCGAGGAGCGCGCGGCGGAACTCGCGGTACGCAACCGGCTCGCCCGTGAGCTGCACGACTCGGTGGGTCATGCGCTGAGCGCCGTCTCGCTGCAGGCGGGCGCCGCGCGCCGGGTGCTCGACAGCGATCCCGGATTCGTACGCGAGGCGCTCGCGGCCATCGAGGACACGACACGGCGTACGGTCGGCGAACTCGACGCGGTGCTCGGTCTGCTGCGCGAGGGCGATGCCGCCACGAGGGCCCCCGCGCCCACACTCGCCCGCGACCTTCCGGGGCTCCTCGAACGCACCCGGGCCACGGGCACCCACGTCGCGGCCACGGTGGCCGTCGATCCGGCGGCGCTGCCCGCGCTGCTCTCGCGCGAGGCGTACCGGATCGTGCAGGAAGGCCTGGGCAATGCGCTGCGGCACGCCGCGGACGCGCCCGTGGAGCTGCGGATCGCCGCGGCAGGTGAGGAAGTGGAGATCGTGTTGGAGAACCCAGTGTCCCGGGCCGCCCAGGCCGCGTCCGCCCGCACGGGCGGCGGTCACGGCCTGAAGGGCATCGCCGACCGGGCCCGGCTGCTCGGCGGATCCGCGAGCGCGGGCCCCCAGGACGGGCCCGAGGGCGAGCTGTGGCGCCTCGAGGTACGGCTGCCGCTGACGGCGGACGGTGCCCGATGAGCGAACCCGCCACCCCGGACGGCCCCGCCATCCCGGGCGCCCCCGACACAGCCGACGATCCCGGCACCGCGGGCGATCCCGATACCGCGGGCGATCCCGGCGCCACGCCCCCGATCCGTATCGTGCTCGCCGACGACGAGCGCATGGTGCGCACCGCGCTGCGCGCGATCCTCGGCGCCGAGGCGGACATGGAGGTCGTCGGCGAGGCGGCGACCGGCGCCGAGGCGGTGTCCGTGGTGCGTGCCCTGCGTCCCGACCTGGTGCTCATGGACGTGCGGATGCCCGAGATCGACGGCATCCGCGCCACCGAGCAGCTGATCGGTTCGATGGCACAGCCGCCGCGGATCGTCGTCGTGACGACCTTCGAGAACGACTCCTACGTCTACGACGCCCTGCGCGCCGGAGCCTCCGGCTTCCTCCTCAAACGCGCCGATGCCGATCAGCTGGTGCGGGCGGTACGCACGGTGGCGGGCGGCGACTCGCTCCTGTTCCCCGCGGCCGTACGCGGCCTCGCGGCCGAACACGCGCACCGCGACCGGCCACGGCCGCCGTGGGTGGCGCGGCTCACGGACCGCGAGGCCGAGGTGCTGCGCCGGATGGCGACCGGTCTGAACAACGCCGAGATCGCCGGGCAACTGGGCGTGGGGCCCGCCACGGTCAAGACGCACGTGGCCGCGGTGCTGGCCAAGACGGGTGCGCGGGACCGCACCCAGGCGGTGATCGCGGCGTACGAGGCGGGGTTCGTCGGGACCTGATCATCCGGATCGCCCGGTTCATCCGGCCGCGGAAGATGAAGGTTCCCTGTGAATCCCGCCACCGGCGGAACGATCCGCTCCGGACGGTTCGTCCTTGAGAGTGATGAACAAGACGATCAGGCGCATCTCGGTCTTCACCCTGCTCCTCGTCCTGTCCCTCCTGGTGAGGGCGACGTGGGTGCAGTATTACGACGCCCGAGCCCTCGCCGACAGCAAGCACAACCGGCGCGCCACCATCGAGAAGTACGCCTACCCGATGGGCGGCATCATCGTGGGCGGCGAGGACATCACCGGCTCCACCCGCACCGCGGGCGGCGACCTCGCGTACCAGCGCACGTACAAGCACGGGAAGCTGTACGCGGCGGTCACCGGCTACAGCTCGCAGGTCTACGGCGCGACCCAGCTGGAGGGCATCTACGAGGACGTCCTCGACGGCACGGACACCCGCCTGAAGAACCCGCTCGACACCCTGACGAACAAGCGGGCCGATCCGGGTGACGTGATCACGACCATCGATCCGGCGGTGCAGAAGGCCGGGTACGAGGCGCTCGGCGACAAGAAGGGCGCCGCGGTCGCCCTCGACCCGCAGACCGGCGAGATCCTCGCGATGGTCTCGACGCCGTCGTACGATCCCTCGAAGATCGCCGGGTCCACGGACGGTGAGGCCTGGCAGCAGCTCACCGAGGACGAGGACAAGCCGCTGGTCAACCGGGCGATCCGGCAGCCGCTGCCGCCCGGCTCCACGTTCAAGCTGGTCGTCGCGGCGGCCGCGCTCGAGGACGGCCTGTACTCCTCGGTGGACGAGCGGACCGACAGCCCGTGGCCCTACAGGCTGCCCGGCAGCACGGCGACGCTCACCGCCGAGAACAAGTCCGCGCCCTGCAAGGACGCGGACATCCGCACCGCGCTGCAGTACTCCTGCAACAACGTCTTCGGCAAGATGGCCGTCGACCTCGGCCAGGACAAGGTCAGGGCGATGGCCGAGAAGTTCGGCTTCGGCGACCAGGAGCAGGACGTCCCCGTGCGCGCCCTGCCGAGCGTGTACCCGACCGGGATGGACGAGGCGCAGACCGCACTGACCGGCATCGGCCAGTTCGACGTCCAGGCCACCCCGCTGCAGATGGCCATGGTCACGGCGGCGATCGCGAACGGCGGCGAGCTCGTCGATCCGCACATGGTCTCCGAGGTGCAGGACGCCGACGGCTCGGTGCTGCAGAGCTTCGAGGACCCCGGCAGCGAACGGATCCTCAGCGCATCGGTGGCCGAGCAGCTGCAGTCCGCGATGCAGACGGTCGTCGACGAGGGCACCGGCAGCAATGCGCGGATCCCGGGCGCGACGGTCGGCGGCAAGACCGGTACGGCCCAGCACGGCGAGAACAACGAGGCCACCCCGTACGCCTGGTTCACCTCGTATGCGAAGGGCGGCGACGGCAAGGAGGTCGCGGTGGCGGTGCTCATCGAGGACTCCGGTGCCGCGCGCTCCGAGGTCGGCGGCAACCGGCTCGCGGCGCCGGTCGCGAAGGCGATGATGGAGGCGGCGCTGCAGGGCTGAGACGGGGGCGCCGGGCTCGGCGCTCCTGGTGGGCCTGGCGGCGGGGGCGCCATGTGTGGCGCTCCCGGTGGGCCTGGCGGCGGGGCGCCATGGGGTCGGCACTCCCGCCGCCAGGCCCCCCTGGGCCCCTCGCAGCACCCCTCAGTCGGCGACCCAGCCCGGATCGCGGCCGGAGAGTCCAAGGACGCGGTCCAGGAGAGGCGCGGAGGCGGGAACCGGGACGATCGGGCCGAAGATACCCTCGCGTTCGACGCCCTCCGGTGTGGCAGCCACCAGCTCGTACGCGATCTGCAGCGAGGCCGCGTCGGGCTCGTAGGGCAGGCCCGTGGCGCGGGCCAGGTCCCAGCCGTGCAGGACGAGTTCGTCCATCGCGACCTGCGCCGCGACCGGCGCCGGCAGGTCGACGCCGCCCACCTTGGTGAAACCCTCCCAGGCGGCCGGGTCGCGCCAGGCCTCCGCGAGCGCGTCCAGGTTCTTCGCCAGCTCCGCGCGCCAGCCGGGGCCGATGTCCGAGCCCGCCACATCGGGTGCGCTGTCGGCGGCGGGCCCGAGGTCCTTGCGCGCCGCGTCCCGGAACGCCGCGGCGAGCCCGATGAGATGGCCGAGCAGATTCCGTACGGCGAGCTCCGGGCAGGGCGTCGGCAGCTCGAATTGCGCCTCGGTGACCCGGTCGGCGAGCTCGGCGACGAGCCGGGTCTGGGCGGTGAAGTCGATGTCGGGCATGAGGCTCCTCAGGTCTACGGGCCGGTCGCTCTGCTCCACCAGTTCGGCGCTCCGCCGCAGCGGGTCGGCGGTCCGCCGCAGCGGGTCCGCGCTCCGCGCCGACGGTGACCGGCGTCGTAGGGGAGACCGGAGCCGGACCGGAAACTCATCGGTCCGAGGCCGGTCCAGGCCACTCGAAGCCGCTCAAGGCCGGCCTGAGGCCGCCCCGAGCCCGGGTCCGAGAGGTCTGAGGCCGGTCGAAGGCCGATCTGAGGCCGCGAATACGGCATCTGCCTTACGGCCCCGGCACGCACCCCCACGAACCTGTCCGCCATGACATGGACAACCGGCCGAGTCCTGCGCGACCGCAACGCCACCCTCTACCTCGGCGGCGTCCTGGTCTCCGGCTTCGGCTCCTCCGCGATGTGGCTGGTCAGCGGGGTGTGGGTGAAGGACCTCACCGGTTCGAACTCGCTTGCCGCCCTGGCCGGCTTCGCCCTGTGGCTCCCGGTCCTCGCCGGGCCCCTGCTGGGCACCCTGGCCGACCGGGTACCGCGTCGCCCCCTCCTGGTCCTGACGAACCTCGGCCTCGCGGCCCTCCTCATGTCCCTGCTCGCCGTCGACTCGGCGGAGCGGATCTGGCTCCTGTTCGCCGTACTCCTCGTCTATGGCGCCGCGGGGGTCGTGCACGACGCGGCGGAGGCGGCGCTCGTCGCCTCCGCCGTCGGCAAGGAGCTGCTCGGCGATTTCAACGGCCTGCGGATGACCGCCAACGAGGGCATGAAGCTCCTCGCCCCGCTCGCGGGCGCGGGCCTCTTCGCCGCGTACGGCGGCACACGGGTGGCGCTCCTCGACGCGCTCACCTTCGCGGCGGCGGCCGGGCTCTACACCCTGCTGCGGATCCGCGAGGAACCGCCCGCCCCGCCCACGGAGGGCTGGTGGCGGCGCAGCGCCGAGGGCGCACGCCATCTGTGGAAGCGGCCCGAACTGCGGCTGCTGACCCTGGCGGGCGGTTTCACGATGCTGCTTGCAGGCGTGAACGGCGCCCTGATCTTCGCGGTGGTCGACGAGGGACTCGACCGCTCCCCCGCCTCCGTCGGCGTGCTGTACGCGGTGCAGGGCGCCGGATCCGTCGCGGTGGGCCTCGTCTCGGGGCCGCTGCTGCGCCGCCTCGGCGAACGGGGCTTCGCGGCGGCCGGCCTGGGCCTGTTCTCGGTCGCGGTGGCGCTGCGGGCACTGCCGTACGACACAGCGGCCCTGGCCGCGAGCGCGGCGATCGGGATCGGACTGCCGGCCGTTCTGATCGCCGCACTCACGGCGGTGCAGAAGCAGACCCCTGACGAACTGCTCGGCAGGGCGGCGGCGAGCGCCAACACCCTGGTGTTCGCACCGAACGCACTGGCGCTCGGGGCCGGAGCGGGCCTGGTCGCCCTCGTCGATCACCGGCTGCTGCTCGTGGCGCTCGGCCTGGCGGGCCTGGCCGCCGTACCCTCCCTGCTGCGCGGGCCCCGGACACCCGAAATCCGTTGTACGCGCCCGCGCATCGCGCCCTAGGCTCCGCGCATGCCACGACCTCATGGATTCCGATACGAGCAGCAGAGCGACGGCAGCGTGACGATCACGCACCATGGACGGTCCGCCACGAAGCTGCGCGGTGCGCGGGCCCAGAAGTTCCTGGCCGAAGTGGGCTCCGGGGACGAGCAGTTGGTGATGGCCCGCTGGACCGGGGCGTACAAGATAGGCAACGAGCGCGTCGCCCGCAACCATCCGCGCAACCGGCGCTGACCTCGGCCGAGGCGCGCGGATGGTCACGGGCTAGGGTGACCGGCATGTTCTCGATGGTGCAGAACGTGGCGATCGACTGTGCGGATGCCCATGCCCTGGCGCGCTTCTGGAGCGAGGTGACGGGCTGTCCACTCGATCCGGACGCCGCGCCCGGCGATACGGCCGCTCAGATCCCCATACCCGAGGGCCCGTTCCTGTACTTCAACCAGGTCCCGGAGCCGAAGACCGTCAAGAACCGTGTCCACCTGTGCCTGCGCCCCTCCTCCTCCCGCGAGCCGGAGATCGAGCGCCTCATCGCCCTCGGCGCCACCTGGATCGCCGACCGCCGCGAGCCGGACGGCTCGGGCTGGGCCGTCCTCGCGGACCCCGAGGGCAACGAGTTCTGCGTGCTGCGCAGCACATCGGACCGGGCCGCACAGGCATCCGGCACTTCCGACACCTCCGCCACTCCGCAGACGGACTGACCTGCCGGGCGAACCCTTCGTCGGGTTCGCCCCGTCGGCCGCCGCAAGCCGACGCGAAGAGGCGGCCACGCGCGCCACGTGACCGCCCCTTGCCCGGCTGCCCGGCTGCCCGGCTGTCCGGCTGTCCGGCTGTCCGGCTGTCCGGCTGTCCGGCTGTCCGGCTGTCCGGCGACGAGCCGCTACAGCGCCTGCGCCGCCGGCTTGACCATGCCGCGTACCGTCCGCGATTTCACGAAGTCGCCCATCGCCGTCATCTCCCACTCGCCCGAGAACTGGCGGATGAGCTTGGCCATCATGACGCCCGTCTGCGGTTGGGCGTTCGTGAGGTCGAAGCGGACCAGTTCCTGGTCCGTGGCCGCGTCGATCAGGCGGCAGTAGGCCTGTGCGACCTCGGTGAACTTCTGGCCCGAGAAGGAGTTGACCGTGAAGACCAGGCCCGAGACCTCCTGCGGGAGGCGGCCCAGGTCGACGACGATGACCTCGTCGTCGCCGCCGCCCTCGCCCGTGAGGTTGTCACCGGAGTGCTTGATCGCACCGCCCAGGATCGAGAGCTTGCCGAAGTAGCAGCTGTCGATCTGCTTGCGGTCGGGGCCGTACGCGATCACCGAGGCGTCGAGGTCGATGTCCTTGCCGCGGTGGGCGGGCTCCCAACCGAGGCCCATCTTCACCTGGGACAGGAGCGGGCGGCCGCCCTTGACCAGGGACACGGTCTGGTTCTTCTGGAGGTTGACGCGCCCCTTGTCCAGGTTGATCTTCCCGGTGCCCGGGGCGGGGGCGGCGGGAGCCGCCGGGGGCGCGGCGGGCGGAGGCGTCTGGGCGGCCGCGGGCGGCGTCTGGGCCCAGGCGCGCGGATCCGGTGCCGCCGCGGCGGGCGGGGCCGGGGGCGCGGGCGGGGCCGCAGGTGCGGCCGGGGCGGGGGTGGCGGCCGTTTCCTCGTCCACCGACACACCGAAGTCCGTCGCGATCCCGGCGAGACCGTTGGCATAGCCCTGGCCCACCGCACGGGCCTTCCAGGCCCCGTTGCGCCGGTACACCTCGACGACCACCAGGGCCGTCTCGGCGCCGAGCTGCGGCGGGGTGAAGGTGGCGAGGACGCTGCCGTCGTCGGCATTGCGGATCGTGGCGGTGGGCTCGATGCCCTGGAAGGTCTGGCCCGCGGCATCGGGGCTCGCGGTCACGACGATCTTCTCGATGCCCGCCGGTACCGCGGCCGTGTCCACGGTGACCTTGTCGGGCGCGGTGCCGCCGCCCGACTGGTAGGTGACACCGGGGCCGGTGGGCTGGTTGAAGAAGATGAAGTCGTCGTCGGAGCGCACCTTGCCGTCGGCGGTGAGCAGCAGGCCCGAAACGTCGAGCCGCACCGGGGCGGCGACGTCCACCGACACGCGGACGGCGGAAAGCGGAATGTTCGAGCCAGGGGTCATAGCGGTCATGTCCGGGGTAACGATCGAGCCGGCTTTGCCGTTCCCTTACCTACGGACTTTCCTCCGTCCACCCACGGATTTCCTCCGTCCGCCGCCCGGCTTGCACCGGACGGCGGACCGAGGAGGCGGCGCGTTCACCCGCTCACGCGGCCCGCTCCCACGGCCAGTCCGCGTCCCGCCCCCGTTCGAGGAGCGGCACCATCCGGAACGCCGCGTCCGTCAGGCCGCCGAAGGTGTGGCGGTGCGGCGTCCCCGAGGGGCCGTGGCCCGCGCGGTATCCGGCGAGGTTCCAGGTGTAGACCGGCACATCCGCCGGCACCTGGGCCGTCGGATCGCCGTGGGCGCTGTACGTGTACTGCTCGTCGGTGACGATCAGGACCCGGTCGTGCCCGCGGTAGAACCGCCGGACGGCCGCGGTGGTGTCGGTGCCGCCCAGGTTGCCGAAGCGGTCGAGGATCTTGAGCACCGACTCGCCCGGCTTGAAGCTCACCGGCGCGCTGCCCGAACCGAACTGCACCAGATCCGCCCGCTCGGCCCGCAGCGCGAGCGCGGCGCCGAACACGGCGGCGCCGTCGGCCCGGCTGAGCCGGGAGCGGTCCGACATCTTCGAGTGGAACATCGAACCGGACCGGTCCACGAGGACCAGCGTGCGGCCGGGGAGCGCCGGCACCTGGCCCAGCGAGTGCCCGAGCGCCTGCTCCAGCGGGTACGACCAGCGCAGCGAGGGTGCGTGCCGGTACGCGGCCAGGTACCGGAACGGGAACTGCCGCGAGCGGCGTACCTGCTCCGGATCCGCGATCTTCGCGGCGACCCGCGCGGCGACCTTGTCCGAGACGCCCGCCTCGTCGAAGTTCCGCAGGTTGCGGACGAGCGCCATGGCGCCCATCGACGGGATCACGGCCTCCCAGGCGGCCTTGTCCATCGGCCCCTGCAGCCAGCCCGCGAGCGCCTCCCAGGTGAGGCCTGCCGCGGCGAGCCGCGCGGGCCCGTCGGGCCCGGTGACCACGGCGCGCCGCTCGCCGACGGGCAGCTCCATCAGCGCGCGGTGCGCGGCGAGGACCGGGAGGGACTCGGGCGCCACCGCGGTCTCGGGGCGGTGCCGGCGGTCGAGCGCGTACCGGAACAGGTCGCCCTGCCACGGCTTGTCCGGATCGGGCGTCGCGTGCACGAGGTTGAGGATGTCGCCGAAGCGGTAGCCCTTGCCCGGGGTGTCGTACTTGAGCAGGGACGTGCCGTGGTAGAGCCGCCGTACCGCGTCCGCGATACCGCGCTTGACGGGCTTGGGCACGGCGCGTCCGTACACCGAGGTCCAGTAGGCGAGCAGTTCGCCGGGCTCGTCGGGCCGCTGCAGGACCGAGGCGACGACCGAGCGGTTCGAGGGCCCGTCCGCGGCGCCCGCGTCGAGCCGCGCCTTCACGTACTCGGCGGCACCGACCAGCGAGGCGGTGCGCATATTGCCCTCGCCCCGCAGCCAGCCGAGCAGGCCCGCGGTCCAGCCCGGATCCTCGACGGCCAGCTCGCGCACGAGGCGCGCGAAGCGCTCGTCGCGGTCCGCGCCCGACTCGTAGAAGGTGCGCTGGGAGACGAGATTCGCGACGGCGAGCAGGAAGAGTTCGGAGCGCGCCTCCCTTTCGAAGCCACTGCCGCCCTCGAAGGTCCGCAGGGTGCGGCCGGTCGAGGTGACACGAGAAAGGCTGCTCGCCCGGATGGACCTGATGTTGAAACGCGCCATGAGAATTCCCCCGAATTCGCTGCTGTACGGAATGGGCACACGAGAGTTTCGGGGGCTTACGGCAAGGGGGTGCCCGAGGTCGAAGTCGACGACGGTGACGTTCAGATGCTCTGACCGATTGAGCTACACCGACCCGGAGTCGATGACGGGACTCGAACCCGCAACCCTCTGATCAAGGAAGTAACCGCTGCCTGCGCACCGGGCACGCCCCTTGCCGAACAGCCTCCCGAGATCAATGCGGCCTGCGGCGCGGGTTCTTTGAGAGAGAAGTAGCCGCCGGCCTTCGCACCGGGAGGTGCATCGCGTGAGTTCACCTTAGGGAGTGCCCGGGCAGGGAATCCAAGGGTTTTTCAGCTACGGCGCCAGGGACCGGTGATGGCCACCATGATGCCGGGTTCCTGGATGTTCGCGTACAGGGTCTTTCCGTCGGGCGAGAACACCACGCCGGTGAACTCGCTGAACTCCGGCTCCGCCGCGGAGCCGATGTTCAGGTCGTTGCGTGCGATCGGATACGTACACCCGCTGTCGGTCGCACCGAAGAGGTGCTGGATGCCGTCGCCGTCCTCGGCGATGATCAGGCCGCCGTACGGGGAGACGGTGATGTTGTCGGGGCCGTCGTAGGCGCCGTCCTCGCCGGGCCGGGTGTTCACCCCGATCAGGACCTTGAGGGTGAGGGTGCGCCGGCGCGGGTTGTAGAACCAGACCTGGCCGTCGTGCGGCTTGCCGGGGCTGTCGTCACGGGCGTACGAGGCGACGATGTAGGCGCCGCCGTCGCCCCACCACATGCCTTCGAGCTTGCGGGCGCGGGTGATCTCGCCGTCCGCGAACTGCTCGCGGACCGGGGTCTCCTGGGCGTCGCGCTCGGGCACGTCGACCCAGTCGACTCCGTACACCGTGCCGGTCTTCGTGGCGCGCGCGAGGTCGTCGACGAAGTTGCCGCCGGAGTCGAAGCACCTCGGCGCCTGCAGGATGCCCGCGTCGTCGGCGAGCGTGCGCAGGCGGCCGCGGCCGTGCTCGAAGCCGTGCGGCGGCAGCCAGCGGAAGAAGAGCCCGTTGGGCTTCTTGTCGTCCTCGGTGAGGTAGGCGTGACCGGTCCTCGGGTCGATGACGACGGCCTCGTGCTCGAAGCGGCCGAAGAACTTGAGCGGCTTGGGGTCGCGGTTGGCACGGGTGTCGTGGGGGTCGACCTCGAAGACGTAGCCGTGGTCCTTGGTCATACCGTTCTCGCCGGCCTTGTCGGAGTTCTCCTCGCAGGTCAGCCAGGTACCCCACGGGGTGCGTCCGCCCGCGCAGTTGTCGGAGGTGCCCGCGATGCCCACCCACTCCGACACCTCGCCACCGCGCCGGACTTCGACGACGGTGCAGCCGCCGGCCGCGGCCGGGTCGTAGACGAGGCCGTCGATGAGCGGTACGGGGTGCTCGTAGTCGGAGCGGGGACCGCCCATCTCGTGGTTGTTCACGAGCAGCGTGGTGCCGCGCGGGCCTTCGAAGGCGGCGGTGCCGTCGTGGTCGGCGGGCGTGTACTCACCGCTCTCCAGCTTCGTCTTCCCGGCATGCGTGATGATCTTGTACGTGAATCCCTCGGGCAGCGCGAGAATGCCGTCGGGGTCGGGGACGAGGGGACCGTAGCCGGGCTCGTGGGGGCGTCGGCCGTGACCGGCGCCGGGCCTGTCCTGGGCGGCGAGGGCTCCGTCGGCGGTGGCGAGCACGCCCGCGGTGCCGGCGAGCGCGATGCCCGCGCCGCTGAGGGCGGAGCTGCGGGCGAAGTCCCTGCGGGTGAGCGGCATTCTGTCTCCTGACGGCACGGTGTGGGTGCGGGGAAGCCCGCGTGCGCGACGCGGGGCGGGTGCGGGGCCGAGAGTTCCGGCCGCGCATAAACGGGGGTTGAACACCGTCCGACGACTGCAGTCCCGCTTCCGTGAACCCCTCCGACCGGGTCGCCGTGCACTTCCGTTCGCGCCGCGACCCGGAAACCCGGACGTCACCCCCGCCCGGGCCTCAGATCCTGTTTCCGAACCCCCGCCTGCGCCCCGACGCCCGGCAGGCTCTCACGCCCGCGAGCGTGCCTTGAACGCCGCCTTGCGGGCCTCCTTCGCCACCCGCTTGTCCGGGTGCAGCCGCCCCATCGCCTCCAGGACATCGGCCGTGGCCGGGTGCTCCACCCGCCAGGCCGTGTCGAAGAATCCGGCGTGCTGGGAGGCGAGGCCCTCGACGAGGGACTGGAGTTCCTCCGAGTTGCCCTCCGCCGCCAGCTGCGCGGCCAGGGTGTCGATGGTCAGCCAGAAGATCATCGACGGGTCGGGCGCGGGTACATCGGAGAAGCCGTGCTCGGTGAGCCACACCCGGGCGAGGCCCCCCAGCTCGGGGTCGTCGAGCACGTCCCGCAGGGCGGGCTCGGCCGACGGGCCCGTCAGGGAGAGCGCCTGCTGGCAGCGCAGGCGCCGCAGCGGCCCCTCCTCGTCGGTGCCGCGCGCGGCCGCCAACAACTCCCGTGCGGCTGCCACGGGTTCGCGCCCGGCGAGCCACAGCTCCGTCTCCGCCTGCGCGGAGGTCTGCGGGAACTGCGCCGTCGCGTCGAGCAGCACGTCCGCGCCCTTGTCCGCCAGGTCGCCGACCGCCGGCGCCTCCACCCCGGCGTCCAGCATCCGCGCCCGGATCCCGTACAGCCCCAGCGGGGTGAGCCGGACCATGCCGTAGCGGCTGATGTCCTCGTCCTCGGGACTCTCGGGCAGCTCGGCGACCTCGTCGTCGGCCTCCGCCATCAGCTCCTCGTCCACCGGCCGGAATTCGACCAGGCCGATGGGTTCGAGCATCCGGAACTGGTCGTCGAGCCGCATCATCGCGTCCGAGACCTGCTCCAGGATGTCGTCGGTGGGCTCCCCCATGTCGTCCGGCACGATCATGGACGCGGCGAGCGCGGGCAGCGGTACCGCCTCCTCGCCAGGGCCGTCCTCTCCGACGGTCAGCAGGTACAGGTTGCCGAGCACCCCTTCGAGGAACTCCGCCTCCGCCTCGGGGTCCCAGCCGAGCGAGGAGAGATCGATCTCTCCGCCTTCGCTGAGCGCGTCCACGAGGTCGTCGATGTCGGGCACGCTCGCGTCCGCGAGGACCGTGTCGAGGGCGCCCTGCCAGATCGCGAGGACATCGGCGGGGCTTTTGGCGGTGATCAGCGCGAGTTCCTCGCCGGCCGCGGCCGTGCCCTCCGTCGCCTCGTCGCCGTCGGTGACCGTCACGAGCCCGGTGTCGACGGCCACCCGCCAGGCCTCGCTCGCGTACGCGGGTCCGTCCTCGTCGTCCACCGCGTAGCCGAGCAGTTCGGCCGCGGCGGGCAGTTGCTCGTCGACGAGTTCGCCGCCCGCGCCCACCCGGGTCTCGGGCCCGGCCCAGCGGGCGAGCCGTACCGCGCGGGCGAGCAGCGGGGCGGCCAGCGCGGCGCGCGCGAGCTCCGCTTCGGGGGCGAGGCGCGCCGGCGGCAGGGTGGTGCGGTCGGGCGTCGTGCTCATGTGCTGGCTCTCCTCGAACGGGTCTCCGCGGCGGCGGGCTGCGGGCGGCACCAAGCGTAGACGGATTTGCAGGCGAACCGGCCGGTTCATGGACTCTTCGGCTCTCATCCACCTCCGGAGCCTTGACAACTCCCCTGCTCACGCAAGAGATTGACGCGCGTAGATCACCGCACGGTCCCGCGCAGCCGCCCGCCCGGCGCGCTACGCGCGTCAACCAGAGCACTCCTCACCCTCATCCGGAGAGTCCTATGCCTGCTCGCTCCGCCCGTCCCGTCCGTCCTGCCCAACCCGTCCGTTCTGCCCGTTCACAAGCCGGACCGAGAACCGCCGCCGTCGTCGCCGCCGCGCTCGCCGCCGGTCTGCTCACCGCAGGCAGCGCGGACGCCGACTCCGACGCCGCCCCGGTCCGTATCCACGACATCCAGGGCACGACCCGTCTCTCCCCGCTGGCCGGTCAGCAGGTCAGCGAGGTCGAGGGCATCGTCACCGGTGTCCGCGCGTACGGTTCGCGCGGTTTCTGGTTCCAGGACCCGAACCCGGACGCCGACCCCGCGACCAGCGAGGGCATCTTCGTCTACACGGGATCCGCGCCCACGGTGCAGGTGGGGGACGCGGTACGGGTCTCGGGCACCGTCACCGAGTACGTGCCCGGCGGCAAGGGCTCCGGCAACCAGTCGCTGACGCAGATAACCAGACCCACGATCACCGTGGTCTCCTCCGGCAACGAGCTGCCCGCCGCGCACGTCATCCGCGGCTGGAAGGTCCCGTACCGCTACGCGCCCGCCGGCGACCCGGCCGACGGCAACAGCATCAACGGGCTGGCGCTGCGGCCGCGTTCGTACGCCTTGGACTACTACGAGTCCCTGGAGGGCATGAACGTGGCGGTCGGCGACTCGCGGGTGGTCGGCGCCTCCAACCGGTACCACGAGCTGTGGGTGACGGTGAAGCCGTGGGAGAACCCGACCTGGCGCGGCGGCACGCGCTACGGCTCGTACACCTCGCAGAACGGCGGCCGGCTGAAGATCCAGCAGCTGGCACCGGTCTCCCAGCACCCCTTCCCGACCGCCGATGTCGGCGACCGGCTGACCGGCCGTACCGAAGGGCCGCTCGACTTCAACGGATACGGCGGTTACACGCTGACCGCCCGCACCCTGCCCGTCGTCGAGCAGCGCGGCCTGGAGCGTGAGCGCACCCGGCCCCAGGACGAGGACGAGCTCGCGATCGCCTCGTACAACGTGGAGAACCTGGACCCGAAGGACCCGCAGGAAAAGTTCGACGCGCTCGCCGCGGCGGTCGTGGAGAACCTGGCGAGCCCCGACATCCTGGCCCTGGAGGAGATCCAGGACGACAGCGGGCCGACGGACGACGGAACGGTGTCGGACGGTGAGACGCTGCGGAAGTTCACCGCGGCGATCGAGGCGGCGGGCGGTCCGTCGTACGAGTGGCGTTCGATCGCCCCCGAGGACAAGACGGACGGCGGCCAGCCCGGCGGCAACATCCGGGTGGCCTTCCTCTACAACCCGCAGCGGGTCTCCTTCACGGACCGCCCGGGCGGCGATGCGACGACGGGCACCGAGGTCGTGAAGCGGAGGGGACGCGCGGCCCTGACCCTGTCCCCCGGCCGCATCGACCCGCAGAACGCGGCCTGGGAGGACAGCCGCAAGCCGCTCGCCGGCGAGTTCAGCTTCCGCGGGCGCACGGTCTTCGTCATCGCCAACCACTTCGGCTCCAAGGGCGGCGACGAGTCGCTGAACTCGCACCACCAGCCGCCGGTGCGCTCCTCCGAGGAGCAGCGGCTGCAGCAGGCGCAGGTGGTGAACGGCTTCGTCAAGGATCTGCTCGCGGTGCAGCGCAAGGCTGACGTGGTCGTGCTCGGTGACATCAACGACTTCGAGTTCTCGGCGACGGCGAAGGCGCTGACGGACGGCGGCGTCCTGGAGACCGCGATCACGTCGCTGCCGCGCGCCGAGCGCTACTCGTACGTCTACCAGGGCAACTCTCAGGTCCTCGACCAGATCCTGACCAGCCCGTCGATCGACGACTACTCCTACGACAGCGTGCACATCAACGCGGAGTTCGCCGAGCAGAACAGCGATCACGACCCGCAGGTCCTGCGCTTCGAGCCGTGAGCCTTTCGGTCGTGGCCGCCGTCCCGCCCCTCTCCGCCCTTGACCTCAAGCGGACTTGAGATTCCAGGATGGAGATCGACAAGACGGCGGCTACGACCAGAGGCCGGTCATGACCTCCATGACCCTGACCATCGAAACCGTTCCCGACCTGGACCGCCCAGGTATCGGCGCCGTGCTCGCCAGCACGTGGGACGCCAAAACCCCCGAGCGGCAGGACGCGGCGATCGCCGCAATCGTCAAGACATGGGAGAGCCGGCCCTGGCCCGCGGAGGGGCCCGTCGCGTACAGCGTGTTCAAGGGGACGGACGGCGCCTCGCTGCTGCACCTCTCGCAGTGGCGCCGGCTCTCCGACCACGACGCGTTCGTGGCCCGGCAGCGCACCGAGCGCAACACGGAGATCGACGACGCGGTGCCGGGCATCGAGCGACGCACGGCCGTCCCCGGCGACGGAGTCGGCTCACCCACGCCCGAGTGGGCCCGGGTGCGGAGCTTTCCGGGGGTGGTCGGGGGCGGTGTGCGGCGGTGGCTGCCGGGGGGGGGAGCCTCAGCACCGGGTGAGCGGTGGGTGAGGCGACGGACTGCCGGAGCCCGGTCCCCGGGCTCGTGCGAGACTCGCCGCATGATCCTCCGCCCCGCGACCCGCGCCGAACTGCCCGCCGTCCTCGCTCTGCTCGCGGACGAGAGTCAGGTGGTTGACCCCGAATCCGTGCTGGTCGGCGAGGCACACGAGCGGGCGTTCGAGGCGATCCGGGCCGACGCGCGCAACGAGATGCTGGTACTCGTGGACGGGACCGGGCTCATCGTGGGCTGCGCTCAGCTCACGTACATTCCCGGGCTCGGCCAGGCCGGGCGGGAGCGGGCGCTGGTCGAAGCGGTGCGGGTACGGGCGGACCGGCGGGGCGAGGGCCTGGGCGCGGAGCTGATGAGGCTGGCGGTCGACAGGGCCCGGGACCGGGGCTGCGGGCTGATGCAGCTGACCAGCAACAAGCGGCGGGATGCGGCTCACCGCTTCTACGAGCGGCTCGGATTCGCACGCAGCCATGAGGGCTTCAAGCTCTCGCTGTGAGCGAGCCGCTCCCTCGGGGACCGGCGCTCCTTCGACGTGCGCCGCGGACGCCGAGTTGACCCTTAAGTAGCCGGTCGGTAATCCGATCGCATAACGACGCCAATGAACAGGGTATTTCTCTTTCTGCCACCTTGAGCATCCCTCTTTCGGGTGAGTGGATTTCACTGATACACATTGCCTGCCGGTTAGGGGAGCAATGTCTGCTGTTCAGGATTTCCACGCGCGGGGTGCGGTTCATTCGATGATCCGCGCCCTGGAGCCATATGAGGCGGACAGAGCCACCTGCGCGATCCGAATATCCGGAAATCCGGGTGGCTCGCTGCACCTGCGTGAGGGCCGGGTGGTGAGTGCGGGCAGCCCTGGTGCGCCCGGCCTGGAGACCATGCTTCTGCGCTCGGGGCGCATACCGGAGCAGGAGTGGAGCGCGGCGCGGGCCGCCGTCGGCCCCGGGACGGCCCGCAACTGCGTCGAGCAGGCACTCGGCCCCCTGATCGCCGGCGGGCGCATCGGAGCCGCGGAGCTGCGGGTGATGCACCGGATGGCCGTGTACGACGCGATGTTCGCGATCGTCGCCGGACGCGTGGACGACTGTCGCGCGGCCGATCCCGACGGCGACGCGGTGGTCATGCCCGGTACCGACGAGCCCCCGTCGACGCTGATCCACGAAGCGGCCCGCAGGCTGCGGGCCCTGCTGAGCCTCGCCGACCCCGTGGCGCCCGACGGTGACGCGCTGCTGGCCGCTCCCGGCGCCGGGACCGCGGTCCGCGCCGGTTCCGAAGACGTCCGGGCCACCACGCCCGAGGTCCGCCAGGACATCGTCGCGCTCGCCGACGGCCGCCGCACCGCGCGTGACATCGCCTTCCGTACCGGCCGTGGGCTCTACACCGTGACGGTCGAGGCCTCACGCATGCTCGGCGAGGGACTGCTCGCCCGCGCCTCGTCCGCCGCCCTCGAGACCGGCCCGCGACCGTATGAGACGGGCCGCCGGGCGTTGACGCCCCGTCGGCCGGAGGGAAACTCCGCACCGGCCGGACCGCACCCGGGAGGAAGCCTCCCCCGTCGCGATCCCGAGGTCGGCCGCACACCCAGAACTCTCGCCCCGGAAATGACCGCGGCGAGTTGGAAGGGAATTTTCCGAAGGGGTGGACGAAGCAGGCATCCCGAGCCCGGAACTTGAGGGCAGGAAGAAATTCCCGATGCATGGAAACACATCAGCGCAAGGGGGGTCCACTGCATGGATCAACAGAAATTGGCCGAGGAGATGCGGCAGTTACGAAGGGAACTGCCCGGCATAACCGACACGGCCGTCGCGGCTGCCGACGGGCTGCTGATCGCAGCCGACACAAGCAGCACCATCGACGCGGAGAGCCTGGCCGCGATCGCCGCGGCGGGCCTCGGCCTGGCCCGGCGCACCACTGCCGCGACCGAGCGCGGCGAACTGCGCCGCCTCGTGAACCACGGCAGCCAGGGCTGCACAGCGGTGTACCCGGTGGGCGACACCGCGCTCATGGTGGTCGTCGGCGACGAGGGCATGGACGTCGAAGCACTGCACCGGGAGTGCCCGCCGGTGCTGAACCGGATCGGCATGATCCTGACGGACGGAGCGTGAACGCATGGCCGCCAAGCGAATGGCACAGAGCTTCTCGGACCAGTGCCTTGCCCTGTGCAAGGCACTGCGCTCGGAGACACCCGATTGCGTCGCCAGCGGGGTCGTCGACATGAGCACCGGCATGCTGCTCTCCTACGAGACGGTGGACAGCCACCCGCCGGAGGTACTCGATCTGCTCGCGGGGGCGACGTTGGACATGTTCCAGGGGCGCAACGTGGTGATGATCGAGGACGTGTTCAAGGAGCGCAGGGGTGTCAGCAGCGATCAGCACTACTTCCAGGAGGTCCTGGTGAACAGCGACCACTTGACGCACCTGTTCATCCGTATGAACGACCAGCAGGATGTGGTCGCCGTCGCCGTATGCCGCAAGTCGGTCAACGTGGGCATGCTCTTCGCTCAGGCACGCAGGGTGGTCAAGGAGTTCGCAGGGTTGTGACCCGTTCTGTGCGACGGGTTTCGTGACCACAGCGAAGGGCGGTGCCGCGCGCGAGGCGCGGCACCGCCCTTCGGCGTCTCACACGTCCAGCTCGCTTTCGATGCGCTTCAGCTGGTGGCGCGCCATGGCAAGGTTGGCGCGTTCCTTGTCCAGGGCCATGTAGAGGAAGAGCCCGCTGTTGTTACGGGACTTCAGCAGGCGGATGAGGTGGTACTGGCTGCCCAGGGTGATCAGGATGTCCTCGATCTCGTCCTTGAGGCCCAGCATCTCCATGGTGCGCATCTTGGCGCGCATCACGTCGGTGTTGCCCGCGGCCGCGACGGACAGGTCGAGGTCCTTGCCGCCGCCCAGGGTACCGAGGGCCATGCCGCTGCTGTAGTCGACCAGGGCGACGCCCAGCGCCCCCTCTATCCCGGTCATGGCTTCCTTGAGGGCCGTCTCGGTGTTGATCATCGGTGCCGCACTTCCTTTGCGTCGGTTCGGGGAACGGGGGGTGGGTGGGTTCATGGTCAGGTCTTCTCCAGTCGTTCGAACGCGCCGTCGAGCAGTTCTCCGATGCGAGAGCTGGACCGGCGGGCCTCGATGCGGAGTCGGCCGATGTTCGCCCGGGGCTCCGTCGCCAGCATCAGGACGGCCAGGCGTCCCGCGGCGTGGCCGACCAACCAGCCCTGGTCGCCGCGGATCAGGAGCTCGCGGGCCGTGCCCGTCGCAGTGGCCTCCGCCAATCGGAGAGCCGCAGTCAGGGCATCGGCGGTACGGGCGCCGGTGCTCGGTGTGTCGGGGCCGGTGACACGCTTGGCGATCACCTTTCCGTCGTGGTCGACGACAAAAGCTCCGGTGAGCTGCGGCATCGCGGCCCGCAGGCGCCGCAGTTCGTCCTCCAGCTCGGCCTCTGCCGCCATGATGTGCATCCTCTCCGCTCGGCGTCGGGCCCTGCGCCTCATCGAGGTGCTCCGGACACGTCGGACAGAAGTGGCTTCACAGAGCGACCTCCAAGGCGTCTCGGACACGCTGCAGCAGGGCGGTGTCCGGTGAAACGAAGCCGTCCGGTGCCCGTGGCCGGGTGGTGGGCGAGCGGCTCATCCGCTCGACACCGGGGGGCTCATGGGACGGCGGTCGGCACGACCGCACCAGACCGGCGATGGTCAGACGGCGCACTTCGAGGAGCACGTGGAAGGCGGGCCGGCCCAGTTCACCTGCGATCTCGACCGGTGTGCGGGAGCCGTCGGCCAGGGCGAGGAGAGCGCGTCGGCTGCCGGTCAGCCGCGGGTCGGCCTCGTACGGGCCTCGTTCCACCGGCAGTTCGTCCGTCTCCCGCCCCGGCCAGAGCCCGTCGAGCAGGCGCCGCCGGCGGTGGGACTCGTTCAGCAGCCGTCCGGCCGCCACGGAGCGGGGCGCGGCCTTGCCGGTGACGGACCCGTGCTGGAATCCGGCCGGTCCACCGCCGGGGCCGAGGGCGAAGAACGCGGCGTCGAAGAGGGCGGTGAGCCAGTACCTCTCGAGTTCGCTCTCGCCTACGCATCCGTCCTTGATCAGGTGATCCGGGACGGCGAGTGCATCCGAGCAGTGGACGACCGTCTCGTCCCACGTACTGCGCGGCAACCGCCCTGCGGCGACGAGCAGGCGCCCGAGGTCCGGCGCCGCTTCACTCTCGGCGTGCACCACGCGGCCGTCGATCAGCCGGAGCGACCCGGTGGCGCGCCGCAGCACGCCGGTGGCACGCTCGTCGGCAAGCCGCAGCAGCATGGGGGACCGGGCGGGCAACGCCGGCGGTACCTGCCCGGTGGCGGCGTGCGCGCGGTTCATCTCGGCCCTTGCCGTACGAGACCCTGTCCCAGCCGCCCTGCCAGGTCCTGCAGGCGCAGCCGGGCGAGTGCGAGATTGCTCGTGTCCCGGTCGAGCCAGAGATGGACGAAGGGGCTGCTGCCGGGTGCCGATTCGACGAAACGCAGGAGGTGGTACCCGGTCCCGTTGGTGACGATGAGGTCCTCGACCGAGGTGGGCCGGTCGGGTATCGGCCCTGGTTCGGCTGCGCGACCCGCCTCCGGCATATGCCCGGATTCGCGCCTACGGGAGGCGAACACGGCCGACTCCGCTACCAGCCGTGCCAGTTCGGCGGCCTCGACGGCGGCGGCCTCGGGATCCTCCATAGGCCACTCCCCCGCCGAATCCAGCGCGAACCCACAGGTCCAGTCCACGAGCGCGGCGCCTCTGGCGCCCGGTACACCCATTGCCTCAACCAGCAGCGCGTTGATCCCCGGCACCCAAATCCCCTCCCCCTCCGGCGCATCCGTCGCGCCCATGTGACCGGGAGGCTACGGGGCTTCCGGGTACCTCCGCCGCGCAGTGGCACATTCCAGCGGAACTTGCCCGGCACCGACCGAGACCTGTCCGATTCCGTTCGAATCCGGACAGGGTTTCACCGGCGCACCCGCGTGTATCCGGGGGTCCCACGGCAGAACCCGAACCTCCTCGGCTCCGGCCCGAGGGAGCCTCGCGTGGCCGGTCGAAGGCGGGCGGGATCGGCGGTGCCGCGGACACGCGAGCGCCCTCCCGGGCCGTCCTGGGGCCGCGGAAGGGCGCTCGATGGTGACCGACGTCGACAGCCACCGGCAGTTCGGCGGCAGGTCAGAGCGTTGATCGATGCGGCGGCCGCAGGTCACGGCCGTCCGTGATCAGTTGTGGCTGTGCAGCACGTCGTTCAGGCCGCCCCAGACCGCGTTGTTCGGGCGGGCCTCGACGATGCCCGAGACGGAGTTGCGGCGGAAGAGGATGTTGTTCGCGCCGGAGAGTTCGCGGGCCTTGACGATCTGGCCGTCGGGCATCGTGACGCGGGTGCCCGCCGTGACGTACAGACCGGCCTCGACCACACACTCGTCGCCGAGCGCGATCCCGACGCCCGCCTCCGCGCCGACCAGCGAACGCTCGCCGATCGCCACGCGCTGTGTGCCGCCGCCGGACAGCGTGCCCATCGTGGAGGCACCGCCGCCGATGTCGGAGCCGTCGCCGACGACGACGCCCTGGGAGATGCGGCCCTCGACCATGGAGGTGCCGAGCGTACCGGCGTTGAAGTTGACGAAGCCCTCGTGCATCACGGTGGTACCCGCGGCGAGGTGCGCGCCGAGGCGGACCCGGCCCGCGTCGGCGATCCGTACGCCCTTCGGCGCCACGTAGTCCAGCATCCGCGGGAACTTGTCCACGCCGTGCACGACGAGGTGCAGGCCCTCGGCGCGGGCGTTGAGGCGGACCGTCTCGAGGGTGTCGACGGGGACCGGGCCGAGGGAGGTCCAGGCCACGTTGGTGAGCAGCCCGAAGAGGCCTTCGAGGTTCTGCTCGTTCGGCCTGACCAGCGTGTGGCTGAGCAGGTGCAGGCGCAGGTACGCATCGTGGGCGTCCAGCGGCTTGTCGTCCAGGGAAGCGATCACCGTACGGACGGCGACGATCTCCACGCCCCGACGCTCGTCCTTGCGCACGGCCTTCGCGGCACCCGCGCCCAGCAGCTCGACGGCACGCTCGGCACTCAGCCGCTCGGTACCGGCCGGGCCGGGGGCCTCGCTGAGCTCGGGGGCGGGGAACCAGGTGTCGAGGACGGTGCCGTCCGGGGTCAGCGTGGCAAGACCCGCGGCGACGGCGCCGGTGGTACGGGGGGCAGTGATGTCGGTCATGGGGGAAAACCTAACCGGCGGGCGTGCGGGGAGGCGAACCGGTCTCAGGGTGCGGGCCCGGCGATACGTCGCCAAGGCGGCGCTTCACGCCGAAGGCGCCGTACGCCTTTCTGGTCGACGAGCGTACGGACACCACAGGACGGCGCATCCCGCGCCCGCCGCGAGGGCCGCGCAGAGCGGCCACAGCAGGGCGGGCGCGGCGGCGAGGACCGCGCCTCCGAGGGGTGCGGCGAGCACCGTGCCGCTGATGGAGACCCCCGCGTACAGGCTCTGGAAACGCCCTTGCGCGTGTGCGGGCGCCTGGTCGGCGACGTACGCGGTGGCGGTGGTCTTGTACAGGATCTCGCCGAGCGTGAGCAGCGCCATGGTGGCGATCGCCGAGGCGAGGACGGTGCCCGGGATGAGCACCGCGTAGCCCGCGCCGACGAGGACCAGGCCGCAGCCGACGATCCGCAGTGGCGGGCGGGACCTGAGGGCGAGGGCCACGGGGAGTTCGAGGCAGAGGATCAGGCCGCCGTTGACGGCGATCATCCAGCCGTAGACCTGGGTGCCCATGCCGTGCTCGGCGAGGTGCACGGGGAAGGTCGTGTACTGCTGCCGGTAGACGAGGTCGACGACGAGGATCGCGCCGAGGAGCACGAGGACGGCGGGCCTCGCCCGCAGCTCGGGCCACAGCCTGCCCGCGGCAGGCGCCTGGGTGGCACCGGCCTCCTCTCGTACGGAAGGAGCGGGCTTGGCCACCGCGCCCGCCGGCACCATCCGCGCCGTCCAGCACGCGAAGGCCAGCGTGCCGATTCCGTCCGCGACGAACAGCCAGTCGTATGAGACGGAGGTGGCGACGAGCGCCCCGAGCGGCGGGCCGATGGTGATGCCGCCGTTGGACGCGGCCCGGATCACGGCGAAGGCCTGGCGCCGCCCGCCCTCGGGGACGAGGGCCGCCACGAGCGCGGAGTTGGCGGCGCGGACCACTCCGGTCGCGTACTCGGCGAGCGGCAGCGCGAGATAGAGCGCGGGGAGCGGGAGCAGCGGCAGGGCGGCGAGTACGAGGCCGGCGGCGACGGCCGCGGCGAGCAGTACGGGGCGGTGGCTGAAGTGGTCGCCGTACCAGCCGCCGGTGAAGTTGCCCGCCACCACGCCGAGTCCGCCGAGCCCCGCGATCAGGCCGGCCTGGGAGACGGGGAGGCCGCGCGGTCCCGTCAGGTAGAGGAAGACATAGATGAACGTGAAGCTCACAAGCGCGTTGAAGAACACTCCTGCCGCCAGCAGCCATACGGGCCGCGGCACCGATCCACCGATACGCAACGCGCCCACCCCACCCCTCATACCGCCCCCGCCGCCCGCACGAGCAGGTCAGTTCCTTTTGGGAACTGACTATGGCAGCATAATGATCGGCAGGTCAACGGAGATCCGGTGATCGATGGAGACCCGGTGATCGATGGAGATCCGGCGGTCACGGGATCCGGCAGGTCGACGAGGATCCGTCAGCGCGAAGGGACAGGCCATGGCACGCAGGAGCAGCCTCAATGACGCCGACTGCGCCATCGCCCAGGCGCTCGACGTCGTCGGCGACTGGTGGACGCTCCTGATCGTCCGCGACAGCGCGCGCGGCGCCCATCGTTTCGAGGAGCTCCAGCGTGAACTCGGCATGTCCCGCAAGGTGCTGGCCGAACGCCTGAAGCTGCTCGTCGACGCGGGCGTCCTCGACAAGGTCCCCTACCAGGAGCGCCCGGTGCGTCACGAGTACCGGCTCACCGCCCGCGGCCGGGCCCTGCTGCCGGTACTGATCGCGCTCCAGGACTGGGGGGACACCTGGGTGCTGGGAGAAGGGGAACTGATGGCCACCGCCGCCGATCCGTCACAGGAAGCCGCCCGCGTGCACGCCCTGCGCGGGACCCGCGTCCCGCAGGACGTCAAGCTCGTCGACAGCGCGGGCGAGGTCCGCGATCCGGTGTCGCGGAGCCCGTTCACGGTGCTCTACTGCTTCCCCGGCGCATACGCCCGCAGCGAGTCGTATCCGCCGGGCTGGGCCGGGATCCCCGGCGCGACCGGCTGCACGCTCGAGTCCTGCACGTACCGCGACCGGCTCGCCGAGTTCAGCGAAGCGGGCGCGAGCGTGCACGGTGTCTCGACCCAGCGGCCGGACGAGCAGCGGGATTTCGCCGAGAAGGAGCGGCTGCGTTTCCCGCTGCTCTCGGATGCCGAGCTGTCCCTCGCGGCGGCACTGCGGCTGCCGACCTTCCGTGCGGGCGGGGTGAGCCGGCTCAAGCGACTGACGCTCGTCGTCGACCGCGAGCGGCGGATCCGCGAGGTGTTCTACCCGGTCACGGACATCACGGCGAGTGTGGACGCGGCACTGGAGGCCGTACGGGACGGGCGGGCCGGGCGGGCAGCCGTACGGGACGGGCAGGCCTGACCGGCAGCCGTACACCGGACGGGCTGGTCGCTCAGGCAGCCGTACCGGACGGGCAGGTCGGTCAGGCGCCCGACGGGTCCGGCGCGCCCGACGGCTGAGCGTCCCCGGCGGCGGTGCCGCCGTTCCCGTGTGCGGGAGAGCCGCCCTGCCCGCGCACGGAGGCGCCACCGCTCTCCTCTGCCGGCGCCGCGCCGCCCACCACCCGGTCGAGCATCTCGCGTGTGTACGCCTCGTCGTACTCCGCTCCGGTCAACAGCACCTGCAGACACACACCGTCGAGCAGGGCCACCACCGCCCGGGCCGTGGTCCGGTCGATGCGTCGCATGAGGATCTCCTCGACGGCGGCGCACCACTCGGCGGCCACCGGCCGCAGCGCCGGGCGGCGCAGGGCGGCCAGGTACAGCTCGTACTCCAGCTCGACCCCGGCGCGGTCCCCGGCCAGCCACTCGCCCGTCAACCCGGCGAGCACCCCGGCGAGGTCCGCATCCGGGGCGAGGTGTTCCGAGCGTTCGCGTACCAGCCTGCCGAAGCCCTCGTTGGTCTGGGCCATGGCGGCGACCATGAGATCGTCGAGCGAGGCGAAGTGGTAGGTGGTGGAGCCGAGCGGGACATCGGCCTCGGCGGCCACCGAGCGATGACTGAGCCCGCCGATCCCCTTCCTGCCCACGACCCGGATCGCGGCATCGATGATCCGCTGGCGCCGCTGCGGATCGTACCGGCGTGCCATCAGCGCACTCCCGTCCGTGCGGCCGCCATCAGTGCGCCCCGCCCAGATTGAGCAGCACGACACCGCCGATGACCAGGGCGATCCCGAGCAGCTTGGCCGCGCTCGTGGACTCCCCGAGGAAGACCATTCCGATCGCGGCGACGGCGGCCGTCCCGATGCCGGCCCAGATCGCGTACGCGGTCCCCACCTGCATCGTCTTCAGGGTCTGCGCGAGCAGCGTGAACGCGAGCAGATACCCGAGGACCGTCCCGAGCGAGGGCCACAGCCGCGTGAACCCCTCGCTGTACTTCATGGCCGTGGTGCCGGCCACCTCCGCCGCGATGGCCGCGGCCAGCAGTCCGTATCCCATGCGGACCAGGGTACGCGCCGTTGCGTACGGGTGTACATAACCATGCGGGCTAAGGTGTGCCATCCGATTCGAGGGGAGCGAAGAACAGCGATGGCGTACCAGGGGTGGGGGCCACAGGGGCCGGGCGGGCCTCAGTTGCCGCAGGGGCCACATGGACCGCAGGGTCCCTACGGACCGTCCGGCCCGTACGGCCCGTAGGGCTGGGGCGGCTGGCCACCGGCGCCGAAGCCGGGCGTGATAGGCGGATCGCCCTCGCCTACGTGGTGATGGGCCTGCTCAGCCTGCTGGTCACCTCTCGGCCGTGAACGGCCGAGCTTGTACGGCTCGGTCGCGCACGCCTTGTCGCGCTCCTGACTACCCCCTACGACGGGACGGTCACAGGTCGCATCTCGCACCAGGCCGACGGTGGCACCGGGGCGACGGGTACGGTGACAGGCACCCACGCCGCACGACACGCGCACGGCGACGCCGACCACCTCCCACACCCCAACCGTCTCCCCGGGCAAGCCGGTTCGTGCCTTAAGGCTCAAGCGTTCGGCTCCGCCACACTACCGGCCGATCCCCGACGGTGGGCCCAGATGCGATTCCTCCCCGGCGTGAACACCGAGGCCTCCTCGCAAGAACCCGGTGGACTCCTGTCGTCGCGGCCGTCGGACCCGCCGTCCTGGAATCGGCGGGCCCGCTCACGGCGCTGAAGCGCTCGTACCGCCTGGTGCGCGGCAACTGGTGGCGCACGTTCGGGATCCTGGCGCTCGGCTCGATCATGATGGTGGTCCCGATGTGGATCGCAGAGATCCCCCTGATGTTCCTGGCACCGCAGCCCTCGACCGAGACCTACGGACCGTACGACGAACGGCCCGCCAGCCTCGGCGAGGCCTTCTCCGAACTCTACGGCGACTCGCTCTCCGGTGTCTGGACGTACCTGATCGTCTCGATGGCGATCATGATGGTGCTCCAGCTGCTCGCCCAGGCCTTCATCCAACTGGTCACCGCGCTGCTCTACATCGACCAGCGCATCCGCCGCGAGGGCCTCGGCGACAGCCTCGCCCGCGCGGCGGCCGACGGGCAGTAGGCGGCGCACACAGGCTCACGCAGGCGTACGCAGGCAAACGAAAGGGCCCGCACCAAGCATGGTGCGGGCCCTTCCCGTACGGAGACACTCCGCGCGCGGACGCCTCCCGTACGCGAAACCCTAGACGTTGAAGCCGAGCGCCCGCAGCTGCTCGCGCCCCTCGTCCGTGATCTTGTCCGGGCCCCACGGCGGCATCCAGACCCAGTTGATGCGCAGCTCGTTGACCAGGCCGTCGGTGGCCGACTTGGCCTGGTCCTCGATGACGTCGGTGAGCGGGCAGGCCGCGGACGTCAGGGTCATGTCGATCGTCGCGATGTTCGCGTCGTCGATGTGGACTCCGTAGATGAGGCCGAGGTTGACGACGTCGATGCCCAGCTCGGGGTCGACGACGTCCATCAGCGCCTCGCGCACCTCTTCCTCGGAGGCGGGCTTCAAGGTTGCGGTCTCGTCGCTCATGCGCTCTTCCTTCCGGCGGGCTGCTCGGACTCGCCGAGTGCCTGGGCGGTCGCGTCCTTCCAGGCCATCCAGCTCAGCAGCGCGCACTTCACACGCGCCGGGTACTTGGAGACCCCGGCGAACGCGACCGCGTCCTCCAGGATCTCCTCCATCGTGTCATCGGGCTCGATCTTGCCCTTGGACTGCATCAGCTCCAGGAAGGTGTCCTGGATCTGCCTCGCCCGCTCGAGGTCCTTGCCGACCAGGAGGTCGTTGAGGACGGAGGCGGAGGCCTGGCTGATGGAGCAGCCCTGGCCCTCGTACGAGACATCCGCGATCCGCGTGCCGTCGTACTTCACGCGGAGCGTGATCTCGTCGCCGCAGGTCGGGTTGACGTGGTGCACCTCGGCGTCGCCATCGCGCAGACCACGCCCGTGCGGGTGCTTGTAGTGGTCCAGGATGACTTCCTGGTACATCGAATCCAGCTTCACGTCAGCCCTCTCAGCCGAAGAAGTTCCGTACGTGCTCCAGGCCCTCGACCAAGGCGTCGACCTCGGCCGGCGTGGAGTACAGATAGAACGACGCTCGCGTGGTCGCAGGAATTCCGTACCGCAGGCAGACCGGCCGCGCGCAGTGGTGGCCGACCCGGACCGCGATGCCCTGCTCGTCCAGGACCTGGCCCACGTCGTGCGGGTGGATGTCCCCGAGCGTGAAGGAGATCGCGGCGCCGCGGTCCTCCGCCGTGACCGGACCGATGATCCTGAGGTCCGGCACTTCGAGGAGCCGCTTGACCGCGTACTCGGTGATCGCGTGCTCGTGGCGCGCGATGTTCTCCATGCCGATCGAGTTCAGGTAGTCCACCGCCGCACCGAGTGCGACGGCCTGCGCGATCGGCGGCGTACCCGCCTCGAACTTGTGCGGCGCGGGAGCGTAGGTGGAGGAGCTCATCGAGACGGTCTCGATCATCTCGCCGCCGCCGAGGAACGGCGGCAGGTCCTCCAGGAGCTCCTGGCGTCCCCACAGCACACCGATGCCCGTCGGGCCGCACATCTTGTGGCCGGTGAAGGCCACGAAGTCGGCCTGCAGCGCCTGCACGTCGAGCGGCATGTGCGGGGCGGCCTGCGAGGCGTCGATGCAGACCAGGGCGCCGACCTCCTGGGCGCGGCGCACGATGGCCTCGACCGGGTTGACCGTGCCCATGATGTTCGAGACCAGCGTGAAGGAGACGATCTTCGTCTTCTCCGTGATGACCTCGTCGATGTTGCTCAGGTCGAGGCGGCCGTCGTCGGTGAGGCCGAACCACCGCAGCTTCGCGCCGGTGCGCTGCGACAGCAGCTGCCACGGCACGATGTTGGAGTGGTGCTCCATCTCCGTGATGACGATCTCGGTCTCGTGGTCGACCTTGTACGGCTCATCGGCCCAGCCGAGCATGTTGGCCACGAGGTTGAGGGACTCCGAGGCGTTCTTGGTGAAGATCACCTCGTCGCGGGAGGGCGCGTTGATGAACTCCGCGACCTTGTCCCGCGCGCCCTCGTACAGCGCCGTGGCCTCCTCGGCGAGGACGTGCACACCACGGTGGACGTTGGCGTTGTGCTGCTCGTAGTACTCGCTGATCACGTCGAGCACCTGGCGCGGCGTCTGCGAGGTCGCCGCGTTGTCCAGGTACACGAGCTTCTTGCCGTCGTGGAGCACCCGGTCCAGGATCGGGAAGTCCTTGCGGATCGCCTCGGTGTCGAGGAGGCCCGGCAGCTGTGTCATACGGCGGCGCCACCCTTCGTGTACTTCTCGTAGCCCTCGGCCTCAAGAGTGTCGGCCAGCTCGGGGCCACCCGACTCGACGATCTTGCCCGCCGCGAAGACGTGCACGAAGTCGGGCTTGATGTAGCGCAGGATGCGCGTGTAGTGCGTGATCAGCAGGGTGCCGACCTCGCCGGTCTCGCGGACGCGGTTGACGCCCTCGGAGACGGTGCGCAGGGCGTCGACGTCAAGGCCGGAGTCGGTCTCGTCGAGGATCGCGATCTTCGGCTTGAGGAGCTCCATCTGCAGGATCTCGTGGCGCTTCTTCTCACCGCCGGAGAAGCCCTCGTTGACGTTGCGCTCGGCGAAGGACGGGTCCATCTGGAGGTCTTCCATCGCGGACTTGACCTCCTTCACCCAGGTGCGCAGCTTGGGGGCCTCGCCGCGGATCGCCGTGGCCGACGTACGCAGGAAGTTGGAGACCGAGACGCCGGGGACCTCGACCGGGTACTGCATGGCGAGGAACATGCCGGCGCGGGCACGCTCGTCGACCTCCATGGCGAGGACGTCCTCGCCGTCCAGGGTGACGGTGCCCTGGGTGATCGTGTACTTGGGGTGGCCCGCGATGGAGTAGGCGAGCGTGGACTTGCCGGAGCCGTTCGGGCCCATGATGGCGTGGGTCTCGCCCTGCTTCACGGTCAGGTCGACACCCTTGAGGATTTCCTTGGTGCCGTTCTCGACCTCGACGGTGACGTGCAGGTCGCGGATTTCAAGCGTTGCCATGTGCCTCAGGACTCCTGGGTGACGGAGACGAGCACATCGTCCCCTTCGATCTTTACGGGGTATACGGGGACGGGGCGCGTCGCGGGAAGGCCGGACGGCTTGCCGGTGCGGAGGTCGAACGCCGAGCCGTGCAGCCAGCACTCGATCTGGCAGTCCTCCACCTCGCCCTCGGACAGCGAGACGTTCGCGTGCGAGCAGATGTCGTGGATCGCGAACACCTCGCCCTCGGTCTTGACGAGCGAGACCGGCGTGCCGTCGAGTTCCACCCGCTTCGGGGTGTCCTCCTCCAGCTCGCTCAGCGCGCAGACCTTGGTGTACTCGGCCATCAGACGGACGCCTCGAGCTCTTCCTCGATCTTGGCGATGAGGCGCTCCTCGATGTCGGCGACACCGATCTGCTGGACCAGTTCCGCGAAGAAGCCGCGCACGACGAGGCGGCGGGCCTCGGGGGCGGGGATACCGCGGGCCATCAGGTAGAAGAGCTGCTCGTCGTCGAAGCGGCCGGTCGCCGAAGCGTGGCCGGCGCCGACGATCTCGCCGGTCTCGATCTCCAGGTTCGGCACCGAGTCGACGCGGGCGCCGTCGGTGAGAACCAGGTTGCGGTTCATCTCGTAGGTGTCGGTGCCCTCGGCGGCGGCCTCGATGAGGACGTCACCGATCCACACCGCGTGCGCTCCCTCGCCCTGCAGCGCGCCCTTGTAGACCACGTTGGACTTGCAGTGCGGCACGTTGTGGTCGACGAGGAGGCGGTGCTCCTGGTGCTGTCCGGCGTCGGTGAAGTAGAGGCCGAGCAGCTCGGCCTCGCCGCCGGTGCCCGCGTACTGGACGCGCGGGTGCAGGCGTACGACGTCGCCGCCGAAGGTCACGACGACCGACTTGAAGCCGGCGTCGCGGCCGAGCAGGGCGTTGTGCTGCGAGCAGTGGACGGCCGTGTCGTCCCAGTCCTGCACGGAGACGAAGGTGACCTTCGCACCGTCACCGATCAGGAAGTCCACGTTGGCGGCGCGCACACCGTCACCGGTGTGGTCGATGACGATGACGGCCTCGGCGAAGGCACCGATCTCGAAGACGGTGTGCCCGAAGGTGGTGCCGCCCTCGCCGTGCAGCTGGACGCGCACGGGCTCGGTGAGCACCGTCTCCTTGGGGACCGAGATCACGGTGGCCTTCTCGAACGAGGAGTAGGCCTGCGCGGCGATCCGGTCGACCGGGGTGCCCGCCTTGCCGACGCGCGCGTCGTCCCGGGTCACCGACTCGACGGTCACGCCCTCGGGGGCGTCGACCTGCGCCCTGATGGCGCCGTCCGCCGTGGCGGTGCCGTCGTGCAGGCCCTTGAGACGGTCGAGGGGGGTGAACCGCCACTCCTCCTCGCGGCCGTGCGGGACCGGGAAGTCCTGCACGTCGTAGGACGGGGGCGCGCTCATGCGGGTCGCGACGGTGGACTCGGCGGCCACCGCGACGGCACCCGCCGTCGTGGAGCCCCCGGGGATGTTCTGAGCCTCAGCCATGGCTGTCGTAGTGCTCGCTTTCTTACGTAAGTGGCTTGACGGAGACGGTGGTGGGCGGCCCCGCAGGACCGCCGGCCCGAGGGGCCTTAACCGACCGCGCCCTCCATCTGCAGCTCGATCAGCCGGTTCAGCTCCAGGGCGTACTCCATGGGCAGCTCCTTCGCGATCGGCTCGACGAAGCCGCGCACGATCATGGCCATGGCCTCGAACTCGGTCATGCCGCGGCTCATCAGGTAGAAGAGCTGGTCCTCGGAGACCTTGGAGACGGTGGCCTCGTGGCCCATGGACACGTCGTCCTCGCGGACGTCCACGTAGGGGTAGGTGTCCGAGCGGGAGATCTGGTCCACGAGCAGCGCGTCGCAGAGCACGTTGGACTTCGAGCCCGGGGCGCCCTCGCCGATCTCGACCAGACCGCGGTACGAGGTGCGGCCGCCACCGCGGGCCACCGACTTCGACACGATGTTGGAGGAGGTGTTGGGCGCCATGTGGACCATCTTGGAACCGGCGTCCTGGTGCTGGCCCTCGCCCGCGAAGGCGATGGACAGCGTCTCGCCCTTGGCGTGCTCGCCCATCAGGTAGACGGCCGGGTACTTCATGGTGACCTTGGAACCGATGTTGCCGTCGATCCACTCCATGGTCGCGCCCTCGTACGCCACGGCGCGCTTGGTGACCAGGTTGTAGACGTTGTTCGACCAGTTCTGGATCGTCGTGTAGCGGCAGCGGCCGCCCTTCTTGACGATGATCTCCACGACCGCGGAGTGCAGCGAGTCGGAGGAGTAGATCGGGGCGGTGCAGCCCTCGACGTAGTGGACGTAGGCGTCCTCGTCGACGATGATCAGCGTCCGCTCGAACTGACCCATGTTCTCCGTGTTGATACGGAAGTAGGCCTGCAGCGGGATCTCGACGTGCACGCCCTTCGGCACGTAGATGAACGAGCCGCCGGACCACACGGCCGTGTTCAGCGAGGCGAACTTGTTGTCGCCGACCGGGATGACGGTGCCGAAGTACTCCTTGAAGAGCTCCTCGTGCTCCTTCAGCGCGGTGTCGGTGTCGACGAAGATGACGCCCTGCTCCTCCAGGTCCTCACGGATCTGGTGGTAGACGACCTCCGACTCGTACTGGGCCGCGACACCGGCGACGAGGCGCTGCTTCTCCGCCTCCGGGATGCCGAGCTTGTCATAGGTGTTCTTGATGTCCTCGGGCAGCTCTTCCCAGGACTCCGCCTGCTTCTCCGTGGAGCGCACGAAGTACTTGATGTTGTCGAAGTCGATGCCCGACAGGTCCGAACCCCAGGTGGGCATGGGCTTCTTGTCGAAGAGGCGCAGGCCCTTGAGGCGGAGCTTGGTCATCCACTCCGGCTCGTTCTTCTTCGCCGAGATGTCGCGGACGACGTCCTCGTTGAGACCGCGCTTGGCAGCCGCGCCGGCCGCGTCGGAGTCGGCCCAGCCGTACTCGTACTTACCCAGGCCCTCGAGTTCGGGGTGGGCAGTCTCCTCGATGGGGAGAGTCATGCGGGGTTCCTCCCGGCCGTGCTTGCTGTGGTGGCTTCTGCTTGCGTGGTCTGCGCGGTCTGCTTGGTCTCACCACGTGGGATGAACGTCGTACAGACGCCGTCCCCGTGGGCGATGGTGGCCAGTCGCTGCACATGGGTGCCGAGCAGACGGCTGAAGAATTCCGTCTCCGCCTCGCAGAGCTGTGGGAACTGCTCGGCGACATGGGCGACCGGGCAGTGGTGCTGACACAGCTGCTCGCCGACCGGTGCGCTTCGCGCGGTAGCAGCGTACCCGTCGGCCGACAAGGCCTTGGCCAGCGCCTCGGTGCGCTGCTGCTCCGGCACGCTCTCGAGCGCCTTGCGGTAGCCCTCGGCCTGGGCCGCGAGCCGGGCCCGGGCGAAGGCCGCGACGGCCGCCTCGCCCTTCTCCCCGCCGCCCACGGACTGCGAGATCCAGCGCAGGGCGTCGGCGGCCAGCTTGTCGTAGGACTGCTCGAAGGCGTCCCGGCCGCAGTCGGTCAGGGCGAAGACCTTGGCGGGGCGCCCGCGCGTACGGGCTCCGTAGACCTTCTTCTCACGCGACTCGACCACATCGTCGGCCGCCAGCGCGTCGAGGTGCCGGCGGACGGCGGCCTGGGTGAGGCCGAGGCGTGCGGCGAGGTCGGCCACGGTGGACGGACCGTGGTCGAGGATGGAACGCGCGACACGGTTGCGCGTCGAGCGCTCCCCGGTCGCGAGCTCCTCCTGAGGAGCTCCGACGGGAGCCTCCGAAGCCTCGCCGACGTTTTTCACAACGCCATTGTTGCGTAATTCATCCGGCACCGACAACCGCCCTGGTGGGCGGCCGGGGGTGCGGTGCGTCACTTAGGGACACCTAACTGAACACGGAGGGTGACGGCCGGTGAACGCCGAGGTCAGCGGAGCTGTCGTATCGACCGAAGGGGCGGCGGACGAACCGTGGGATCGCACCTGACGGCCGTACGGCCCCGCCGAACACCCGGCGACCGGGGACCGGCAGACGATCCCTAGACTCAGTCCTCATGCGAACCGAGCCCGTCGTCCAGCTCACGAACCTCGTGAAGCGGTACGGCAGCAAGACCGCCGTGGACGGCCTGGACCTGGAGGCCGCGGCGGGCATCACCGCCGTCCTCGGTCCCAACGGCGCCGGCAAGACCACCACCGTCGAGACCTGCGAGGGCTACCGGAAGCCGGACTCCGGCACGGTCCGCGTCCTCGGCCTCGACCCCGCACGCCAGGCCCCCGAACTGCGGCCGCGTATCGGCGTCATGCTGCAGACCGGCGGCGTCTACTCCGGTGCCCGCGCCGACGAGATGCTCCGCCACGTCGCCAAGCTGCACGCCCACCCGCTCGACGTCGACGCGCTGATCGAGCGGCTCGGCCTGGGCAGTTGCGGCCGCACGCCCTACCGCAGGCTCTCCGGCGGCCAGCAGCAGCGCCTCGCGCTCGCGCTCGCCGTCGTGGGCCGCCCCGAGCTGGTCTTCCTCGACGAGCCGACGGCAGGCCTCGACCCGCAGGCGCGCCGCGCCACCTGGGCTCTCGTGCGGGAACTGCGCGCCGACGGGGTCAGCGTCGTCCTCACCACGCACCACATGGACGAGGCCGAACAGCTCGCCGACGACGTCGCCATCATCGACGCGGGCAAGGTCATCGCCCAGGGCAGCCCCGAGCGGCTGTGCAAGGGCGGCGCCGAGAACACGCTGCGCTTCTCCGGACGCCCCGGGCTCGATCTCGCCTCGCTGCTCAAGGCACTCCCCACGGACACGGCGGCCGCCGAGCTCACCCCGGGCTCATACCGGGTGACCGGTGCCGTCGGCCCGCAGCTCCTGGCCACCGTGACGACCTGGTGCGCCCAGCACGGGGTGATGCCGGACCGGATCTCGGTGGAGCGGCACACGCTCGAGGACGTCTTCCTGGAGCTGACCGGTAAGGAGCTGCGCGGATGAGCGCCGGTACCCATACGCCGAGGCCCGGAGCGGCCCCGCTGCCCCGGATGATCGGGGCGCAGGCCGCCTTCGAGACGAAGATGCTGCTGCGCAACGGTGAACAGCTGCTGCTCACCGTCGTCATCCCCTCACTGCTCCTGGTGCTGTTCTCGACCGTCGACATCATCGACACGGGCGAGGGCAGCTCGGTCGACTTCCTCGCGCCGGGTGTCCTCGCGCTCGCGGTGATGTCCACGGCCTTCACCGGGCAGGCCATCTCCACGGGCTTCGAGCGGCGCTACGGGGTGCTCAAGCGGCTCGGCAGCTCGCCGCTGCCGCGCTGGGCCCTGATGACGGCGAAGACCCTCTCCGTCCTGGCCGTCGAGGTGCTGCAGATCGCCCTGCTCACCGCGATTGCCTTCGCCCTCGGCTGGTCCCCGCACGGCAACCCCCTGGCGGTCCTGCTCCTGCTGGTCCTCGGCACGGCGGCCTTCTCGGGCCTCGGCCTGCTGATGGCGGGCACGCTGAAGGCGGAGGCAACGCTGGCCGCCGCCAACCTCGTCTTCCTGCTCCTCCTGGTCGGCGGCGGCGTGATCGTCCCGCTGGACAAGTTCCCGGACGCCGCCCAGTCCGTACTCGGCCTGCTGCCCATCTCGGCGCTCTCGGACGGCCTGCGCGACGTCCTCCAGCACGGCGCGGGCATGCCGTGGGGCGACCTCGGGATCCTGGCGGTGTGGTCGGTGCTCGGCCTCGGTGCGGCGGCGCGCTTCTTCCGCTGGGAGTAGCGGCCAGGCGCGCTCCTTCCGCTGGGAGTGGCTGCCAGGTGCGCTTCTTCCGCTGGGAGTGGCGGTCACGGGGGCCGCACGGCGCGACCCTCGTGAAAACGTGCACAAACCCGCCCTCTACGATGTCCCCGTGCCAAACGTGACCCGAGCCGATGCCGCGCGAGCCGCGCGCAACCCGCTCGCCTTCATCGCCGAGCGCTGGACCCCCTCAGAGCGGATCCTGCGGCGCGCGATCCTCTCCTCCCTCGTCATGAACGTGCTGATCGTCGTGACCGGCGGCGCCGTCCGGCTGACCGGCTCCGGCCTCGGCTGCCCGACCTGGCCCAAGTGCACCGACGACTCGCTCACCGCGACCGCCGAGATGGGCTTCCACGGCGTCATCGAGTTCGGCAACCGGATGCTCACCTACGTGCTGTGCGCGGCCGTCGGCTGGGCGATCATCGCGGCCCGCTCGAACAAGCCGCACCGCCGCGGTCTCACCCGCCTGGGCTGGGTGCAGTTCTGGCTGGTCATGAGCAATGCGGTGCTCGGCGGCATCGTGGTGCTGGTCGGCCTCAACCCGTACACGGTCGCGGCGCACTTCCTGCTCTCCACCACGCTGATCACCGTCGCCACGGTGATGTGGCAGCGCGCCGGGGAGGGCGATGCGGCGCCGCGTCCGCTGGTCGGGAAGTCGGTGCGCCAGCTGGTCTGGATCCTCGCCGTCGCGGCCGGGCTGCTCGTCGCCGTCGGCACGGTGGTCACCGGCGCGGGACCGCACGCGGGCGATTCCAGCGAGGTGCACCGCATCCCGCTCGACTGGGAGAACATCACCAAGCTGCACGCGGTCCTTGCCTGGGTCGTGGTCTCGCTGACCTTCGCCCTGTGGTTCGTCCTCAAGGCCGTCGACGCCCCGCCCGGCCCGCTCGCCCGCACCCGCACCCTGTTCCTGATCCTGCTCGCGCAGGGCGGCATCGGCTATGTGCAGTACTTCACGGATCTCCCTGAGCTCCTGGTCGCGGCGCACATGCTGGGCTCGTGCCTGATGTGGATCGCGGTCATCCGCCTGCTGCTCGCACTGCGCGAGCGCCCTGCCGAGGCACCCGGTGTTCCGGCGCAGGCGGAGTCCCCGCTGGCGGCCGCGCGCTGATCCCGTAGACCCGTCCGGCGTTCTCCGCCGCGATCATCGCGGCGACCCGGTCCGCGTCCGTACGCGACCAGGCGCCCTCCGCGACCCAGCCGCCGAGCACGCGCGCGAGCGCCTCGCCGAAGGCGCGGGCCGCGACCACGTGCAGTTCGGGCAGCCCGCGTGCCCCGCTGGAGAACAGCAGCTTCCCGAACGGCGCGAGTTCCAGCACCTCGGCCAAGGCGGCCGCGGCACGTGCGCCGCCCGAGCACGCCAGGGCCGGGCCGAGGTCCGCGTACACATGCGGGAAGAGTCCGGCCAGCTGGGCGGCGTGGCGGTGGTACGGATAGCCGTGCAGCAGCACGAGGTCGGTCCCGAGCCCGGCCGTCGCCCGCGCGAAGCCCGTGACGTACGGTCCCGGATCGCCCGCCCCCGAGTGCAGTTGCAGCGGCAGCCCGCTGGCGACGGCGATCCACAGCAGATGCCGCAGCAGCACCGGATCCTTCAGCCGCCCGCCGACCTGTCGGCCGGCCAGCCACCGTGCGGCGGCCCCGCGTACCTCGCCCGCGTCCGGGGGCTCGGGCACGAGGGCGAGGCCGTGGCGTACGCCGGCGACCGAGGTGAACGCGATCGCTCCGGCCGCCGCGCCGTGCACGGACTCGGCGAGGTTGGCGAGGAAGGACTCGACGGTCCCCGAGGTGTCGGCGACCTGCTCGGCGAGCAGTTCGAGCCGGACGATCTCATGGGCGATCGCCCCGCCGAAGGCCGCGAGCTCCGCCGGACCGGTCAGGTCCTCGGCAAGCCCCGTGTCGACGAGGTACGTGGTGATTCCGCTGCCGCCGAGCAGCCGCCGCCCCGCCTCCACCACCCCGAGCTCGCGTCGGCGGGCCAGGTAGTGCGGGGCCGGACAGTGCGGCTGGAGGCCGAGCAGCGGCGGGCACCAGCGCCGTACGGCGAACCCGGTCTGGGTGTCGAAGAAGGTCGTGCCGGGGGCGGGTGGTCCCTCCCCCCGGCCGAGATACGCCTCGAACGTGCCGAGCCCGAGCTCGGTGCGCAGCACGCCGTGGCAGTGCTGGTCCACCAGGGACGGTGTGTCGATCATCCGGTGCTCCCTGCGCTGGACCGAGGTTCCTAACGGTCCTAACGCGAGAGCCCGCCCCAGGTGTTGCTCCGCCCTCAGGACGGAAAGCGCGCCTGCCGCCCGGGCAGCAGGCGGCTACTTGTTCTTCGGGCCGCCGACCTGGATGCCCGCCATGCGCGACCACTCGTACCGGCCGGTCTTCACCCGGGCCGCGAAGTCGCCGTCGAAGTCCTCGTGCACCGTGAGACCGGCCTTGTCGACCGCGCCCTCGGCCACGGCGTGGCTGGTGGCAAAGGCATCGCCCCAGGCACCGTCCTGGCCGACGAGCACGATCCGCGTGCCGCGCTCCCCCACGTACGCGAGCTGTGCCTCGGCCCCGCCGTGCTCCTTGGCGAAGGCACCGAGCTGCTTGGCCAGCTTCGCCACGGCCCGCTCGTTCCCGGCGCCCGCGCCCGTGCCCGCCGTCTGCGTCTTGGTCTCTCCCATACAACGCATGCTACCGACCGGTAGCCAAACGCGCCACGCCCGTCCCGGCGCAGGACGCCACTCCGTCCCGGCCAGGGCACCAGGCCCGTCTCAGCGCAGGAACGGGTCCACCGCGACGGCCACGAACAGCAGCGAGACGTAGGTGATCGACCAGTGGAACAGCCGCATCTCCTTGAGCTTCGCGCCCGTCACCTCGGCCTTCGCCCGGTTCTGCAGCGCGTGCGCCTCCCACAGCCAGAAACCGCCCGCGAGCAGCGCGACCAGGGTGTAGAACCAGCCGGTGTAGCCGAGCGGCGTGAGCAGCAGCGAGGCGCCGACCATGACCCAGCTGTAGAGGACGATCTGCCGGGCGACCACCTTGTTGGAGGCGAGCACCGGAAGCATGGGCACGCCCGCGCGGGCGTAGTCGTCCTTGACCTTCATGGACAGCGGCCAGTAGTGCGGCGGCGTCCAGAAGAACATCACCAGGAAGAGGATGACCGGCGCGTAGGAGAGCGAGTTGGTGACCGAGGACCAGCCGATGAGCACCGGCATACAGCCCGCGATCCCGCCCCACACGATGTTCTGCGAGGTCCGCCGCTTCAGGATCATCGTGTAGACGACGGAGTAGAAGATCAGCGCACCGAGCGCCAGCCAGGCCGAGAGCCAGTTGACGGCGAAGCCGAAGAGCAGGGTGGAGCCGATCGCGAGGGCGATACCGAAGGCGAGGCACTCGCGCGGGCTCACCATGCCGGTGACAAGGGGCCGCTGCGAGGTCCGCTCCATGAGCGCGTCGATATCGCGGTCGTACCACATGTTCAGGGCATTGGCCCCGCCCGCCGACAGATAGCCGCCGAGGCAGGTCACCAGGACCAGCGACAGATCCGGCACGCCCTGCTCGGCGAGGAACATCACCGGCACGGTCGTGATGAGCAGCAGCTCGATGATCCGTGGCTTCGTCAGCGCGATGAACGCCATGACACGGGCCTTGAACGGCCGGTGGTTCGCACTGTTCGTTCCCAGCGCGCCCGCAGGACGGGACTCGACGGCCGTCACGCACACCCCTGACAGAGACTCCCAGCGAGCACGCCGGACGTCGACGGTTGTGAACACCCGGTAAAGGCTCGCGCGTACCACGCCACTGTAGACGTTGCCCGTACTTCGTCCTTCGCGGGGGTGGGTCGTGTTGGGGTACCGGCCCGTTCGGCCCTCCGGCCGGTGTCGGCGGGCGCATCCGGCCGACTCCGGCAGGCGTATCCGGCCGCGACCGGGCAGTCTGGGAACGGCCCTGAAGACGGCCTTGAAGTTGGTCCAGACGAGCGGCGTGTCCATCACTTGAGAACGTCGGCGGCGGCAGCGGGGTCCACGGGAGCGGAGCCCGGAATAGGCGCCGAAAACAGCCGGTAGGCTCGGCGGTGGAGGCCGGGCGGCGCAGCAACGCCGGGCTTCGTAATCCGGCCGCGCACGCCGCCGGTTTCGACATGTGGAGCATGTGGAGAGGAGCCCTGACCCAGGGTGAGCACCAAGCCGACCACCACAGACCTCGAGTGGACCGAGCTCGACCAGCGCGCCGTCGACACGGGACGTGTCCTGGCCGCAGATGCCGTACAGAAGGTCGGCAACGGCCATCCCGGTACGGCCATGAGCCTGTCCCCGGCCGCGTACACCCTCTTCCAGAAGGTGATGCGCCATGACCCCGCCGACCCCGAGTGGGTGGGGCGCGACCGTTTCGTACTCTCCGCCGGTCACTCGTCCCTGACGCTCTACATCCAGCTCTACCTGGCCGGTTTCGGTCTGGAGCTCGATGATCTCAAGGCGTTCCGCACCTGGGGTTCCAAGACCCCCGGTCACCCGGAGTACGGTCACACCCCCGGCGTGGAGACCACCACCGGACCGCTCGGCCAGGGTGTCGCGAACGCCGTGGGCATGGCGATGGCCGCCCGCTACGAGCGCGGCCTGTTCGACCCCGAGGCCCCGGCCGGCGAGTCGCCCTTCGACCACTTCGTCTACGCGATCGCCGGTGACGGCTGCCTGCAGGAGGGCATCTCCGCCGAGGCCTCCTCGCTCGCGGGCCACCAGAAGCTGGGCAATCTGGTCCTGCTGTGGGACGACAACCACATCTCGATCGAGGGCGACACCGAGACCGCCGTCTCCGAGGACACCTGCAAGCGCTACGAGGCCTACGGCTGGCATGTGCAGCGCGTCGACCCGAAGCCGGACGGCGACCTGGACCCCGAGGCCCTGTACAACGCGATCGAGGCCGCGAAGGCGGTGACCGACAAGCCGTCGTTCATCGCGATGCGCTCGATCATCGCCTGGCCCGCCCCCAACGCGCAGAACACCGAGGCCGCGCACGGCTCGGCGCTCGGCGACGACGAGGTGGCCGCCACCAAGCGCGTCCTCGGCTTCGACCCGGAGCGCAGCTTCGACGTCTCCGACGACGTGATCGCCCACACCCGTGGCGCGCTGGCGCGCGGCGCCGAGGCCCGCAACGAGTGGGACAAGTCGCTCGCCGCCTGGCGCACCGCCAACCCGGAGCGCGCCGCCGAGTTCGACCGGATCAACGCGGGCGAGCTGCCGGCCGGGTGGGAGGCCAAGCTCCCCGAGTTCGAGACCGGCAAGGGCGTGGCCACGCGTGCCGCCTCCGGCAAGGTCCTGCAGGCGCTGGGCGCGGTGATCCCGGAGCTGTGGGGCGGCTCGGCCGACCTCGCGGGTTCCAACAACACCACGATCGACAAGACCAGCTCCTTCCTGCCGGCGGACAACCCGCTGCCCGGGGCGGACCCGTACGGCCGCACGATCCACTTCGGCATCCGCGAGCACGCCATGGCCGCGGCCATGAACGGCATCGCGCTGCACGGCCACACCCGTATCTACGGCGGCACCTTCCTGGTGTTCTCGGACTACATGCGCAATGCCGTGCGTCTGTCCGCCCTGATGCACCTGCCCGTCACGTACGTGTGGACGCACGACTCGATCGGCCTCGGCGAGGACGGCCCCACCCACCAGCCGGTCGAGCACCTCGCCGCGCTGCGCGCCATCCCGGGCCTCAACCTGGTCCGCCCGGCCGACGCCAACGAGACGGCGATCGCCTGGCGCGAGATCCTGCGCCGCGGCAGGAAGGACTACGGCAAGTCCGCCCCGCACGGCCTCGCACTGACCCGCCAGGGTGTGCCGACCTACGAGCGCAACGAGGACGCCGCCAAGGGCGGCTACGTCCTGTTCGAGGCCTCCAAGGAGACCCCGGACGTCGTCCTCATCGCCACCGGTTCCGAGGTCCAGCTGGCCGTCGGCGCCCGGGAGGCCCTGGAGGCCGACGGTGTCGCCACCCGGGTCGTCTCGATGCCGTGTGTCGAGTGGTTCGACGCCCAGGACCAGCAGTACCGCGACAGTGTCCTGCCGCCTTCGGTGAAGGCGCGGGTCGCGGTCGAGGCCGGCGTCGGACTGACCTGGCACCGCTTCGTCGGGGACACCGGCCGGATCGTCTCGCTCGAGCACTTCGGTGCCTCGGCCGACGGCAAGGTGCTCTTCGAGGAGTTCGGCCTGACCGCCGAGGCGGTCACCGCCGCCGCGAAGGAATCTCTCGCCGCGGCCGCGCGCTGACGCCCCCAGACGCTTCATACGACACGTAGGAGATGCAATTTCCATGACAGACGCACTCAAGCGCCTCTCCGAGGAAGGCGTCGCGATCTGGCTGGACGACCTGTCGCGCAAGCGCATCACGTCCGGCAACCTGGCCGAGCTGATCGACCAGAGCCATGTCGTGGGCGTCACGACGAACCCGTCGATCTTCCAGAAGGCGATCTCCTCCGGCGACGGCTACGAGCAGCAGCTCGCCGACCTCGCCGCCCGCAAGGTGACCGTCGAGGAAGCCATCCGCATGATCACCACCGCGGATGTACGGGACGCCGCCGACATCCTCCGCCCGGTCTTCGAGGCGACCGAGGGCCAGGACGGCCGGGTCTCCATCGAGGTCGACCCGCGCCTGGCGCACAACACCAAGGCCACGGTCGCCGAGGCCAAGCAGCTGGCGTGGCTGGTCGACCGGCCGAACACGCTCATCAAGATCCCGGCCACGAAGGCGGGTCTGCCGGCCATCACCGAGACGATCGGCAAGGGCATCAGCGTCAACGTGACGCTGATCTTCTCGCTGGAGCGCTACCGCGAGGTCATGGACGCCTACCTCGCGGGCCTGGAGCAGGCCAAGGCCAAGGGCCTGGACCTCACCCGGATCCACTCGGTGGCCTCGTTCTTCGTCTCCCGCGTGGACACCGAGATCGACAAGCGCCTCGACGCGCTGGGCACCGACGAGGCAAAGGCGCTGCGCGGCAAGGCCGCCCTCGCCAACGCCCGGCTCGCCTACCAGGCCTACGAGGAGGTCTTCGGCGGCGAGCGCTGGGCCGCCCTCGACCGGGCCGGCGCCAACCGGCAGCGTCCGCTGTGGGCCTCGACCGGCGTCAAGGACCCCGCGTACAAGGACACCCTGTACGTGGACGACCTGGTCGCACCCGGCACCGTGAACACGATGCCGGAGGCCACCCTCGACGCGACCGCCGACCACGGGCAGATCACCGGCAACACCATCGCCGGCACCTACGAGCAGGCCCGCGCCGACCTCGACGCCGTGGAGAAGCTCGGCATCGCCTACGACGATGTCGTCCAGCTCCTGGAGGACGAGGGCGTCGAGAAGTTCGAGGCCTCCTGGAACGACCTGCTCAAGTCGACCGAGGCGGAGCTGAAGAAGCTCGCCCCTTCGGAGGGCTGACACCTTGAGCACAACCGGAGCAAACCCGCTCCGTGACACCGCGGACCGACGGCTCCCGCGTATCGCGGGGCCGTCGGGCCTGGTGATCTTCGGCGTCACGGGCGACCTCTCGCGCAAGAAGCTGATGCCCGCCGTGTACGACCTGGCCAACCGCGGGCTGCTGCCGCCGGGCTTCTCGCTCATCGGCTTCGCCCGCCGCGAATGGCAGGACGAGGACTTCGCCCAGGAGGTGCACGACGCCGTCAAGCAGCACGCGCGGACCCCGTTCCGCGAGGAGGTCTGGCAGCAGCTCATCCAGGGCATGCGCTTCATCCAGGGCAACTTCGACGACGACGACGCCTTCGAGCAGTTGAAGGCCACCATGGAGGACCTGGACAAGAAGCAGGGCACGGGCGGGAACTTCGCGTTCTACCTCTCCGTACCGCCGAAGTTCTTCCCCAAGGTCGTCCAGCAGCTCAAGAAGCACGGCCTGGCCGACGGGCCGGGCGAGTCCTGGCGGCGCGCGGTGATCGAGAAGCCCTTCGGGCACGATCTCGCCTCCGCCAAGGAGCTCAACGCGATCGTGCACGAGGTGTTCAAGCCGGACCAGGTGTTCCGGATCGACCACTACCTCGGCAAGGAGACCGTCCAGAACATCCTGGCGCTCCGCTTCGCCAACACCCTCTTCGAGCCGATCTGGAACCGGTCCTATGTCGACCACATCCAGATCACGATGGCCGAGGACATCGGCATCGGCGGCCGCGCCGGCTACTACGACGGCATCGGCGCCGCGCGGGACGTCATCCAGAACCACCTGCTCCAACTGCTCGCGCTGACCGCGATGGAGGAGCCCTCCTCCTTCGACGCGGACGCGCTCGCGGCCGAGAAGACCAAGGTGCTCGGCGCGGTCAAGCTGCCCGATGACCTGTCCACCGGAACGGTCCGCGCCCAGTACACGGCCGGCTGGCAGGGTGGCGCGAAGGTCATCGGCTATCTGCAGGAGGACGGCATCGACCCCGCGTCGAAGACCGACACCTATGCCGCGGTGAAGCTGCAGATCGACAACCGGCGCTGGGCGGGTGTGCCGTTCTACCTGCGCACCGGGAAGCGGCTCGGCCGCCGGGTCACCGAGATCGCCGTGGTCTTCCAGCGCGCCCCGCACTCCCCCTTCGACCACACGGCGACCGAGGAGCTGGGCCGCAACGCCCTGGTCATCCGGGTGCAGCCGGACGAGGGTGTGACGGTGCGCTTCGGTTCGAAGGTGCCGGGCACGTCGATGGAAGTACGCGATGTGTCCATGGACTTCGCGTACGGCGAGTCCTTCACCGAGTCGAGCCCCGAGGCGTACGAACGCCTGATCCTCGACGTACTGCTCGGCGACTCCAACCTCTTCCCGCGCACGGAGGAGGTCGAGCTGTCCTGGAACATCCTCGACCCCGTCGAGCAGTACTGGGACGCCAACGGCAAGCCCGCCGAGTACCCGGCGGGCACCTGGGGTCCCGTCGAGGCGGACGAAATGCTCGAACGAGACGGACGGAGCTGGCGTCGGCCATGAAGATCGACCTCACGGACACCACCTCCAGCAAGATCAACAAGTCGCTCGTCATGGGCCGCCGCGCGATCGGCACGCCCGCCGTCGGCATGGTGCTCACCCTCGTCATCGTCACCGACGAGGAGAACGCCTACGACGCGCTCAAGGCCGCGAGCGACGCCTCGCGCGAGCACCCCTCGCGCACGCTCGTCGTCATCAAGCGCGTCTCGCGCACCCCGCGGGACCGTACGCAGTCCCGGCTCGACGCCGAGGTACGGGTCGGCGCGGACGCGGGCACCGGCGAGACCGTGGTGCTCCGCCTGCACGGCGAGATCATCAACCACGCCCAGTCGGTGGTGCTCCCGCTGCTGCTGCCCGACGCCCCGGTCGTCGTCTGGTGGCCGGTGAACGCCCCGCTGTCGCCCGCCACCGACCCGCTCGGTTCGCTGGCCCAGCGCCGCGTCACCGACACCTACGCCGCCGAGCAGCCCATCCACGAGCTGACCGCGCGCGCCGAGACCTACACGCCCGGCGACACGGACCTGGCGTGGACCCGCATCACGCCGTGGCGCTCGATGCTGGCGGCGGCGCTCGACCAGGTCACCTGCCAGGTGAACGAGGTCGAGGTCGAGGGCGAGGAGTTCAACCCGAGCTGCGAGCTGCTCGGGATGTGGCTCGCGGACCGGCTGCAGGTGCCGGTCCGGCGCTCGCTGTCCTCGGGGCCCGGGCTCACGGCCGTACGGCTGGACACGGACTGCGGGCCGATCGTCCTGGACCGGGCCGACGGATCGCTGGCCACGCTGTCCATGCAGGGGCAGCCGGACCGTGCGGTGGCGCTGAAGCGGCGCGAGACGGCGGAGCTGATCGCGGAGGAACTGCGGCGGCTCGACCCGGACGACACCTACGCCTCGGCGCTGCGCTTCGGCGTGGAGCGGCTGGGGGCTCCGGGGCCGGTGTCCGCCGAGCCGGAGACCGGGTCCGGACCGGCCCGCTCCTCCCGTACGGACAAGGAGCCGGCGTCCTCTTCGCAGGAGGCGGCCTCCACCGCCGTGGCGAAGGCTCCGGCCGCGGTCACGGAAGCACCGGAGGCGACGCCGGCGCGGGGGCCGAAGAAGGCGACCAGGGCTTCGGGGGCGAAGGCGAAGTGACCGCAGCACCCCAGCTGGTCGTCCACCGCGACAAGGAACTGATGGCACAGGCCGCGGCGGCCCGGCTGCTCACGAAGATCGTGGACGCGCAAGCCGCCCGCGGATCGGCCTCGGTGGTCCTCACGGGCGGGCGCAACGGCAACGGTCTCCTTGCCGCGCTCGCCGCCTCGCCCGCCCGGGACGCGATCGACTGGTCGCGTCTGGACCTGTGGTGGGGCGACGAGCGGTTCCTGCCGGAGGGCGATCCGGACCGCAATGTCACACAGGCCCGCGAGGCGCTGCTCGACGCGGTCCCGCTCGATCCGGCGCGGGTCCATGCGATGCCGGCCTCGGACGGGGCCTGCGGCAACGACCCGGACGCGGCCGCCGAGGCCTACGCGGCCGAACTGGCCCGGGCCGCCCGGCCCGAGAACCACGCCCGGGTCCCGGCCTTCGACGTACTGCTGCTCGGCGTCGGCCCGGACACGCATGTGGCCTCGCTGTTCCCGGAACACCCCGGCGTACGCGAGACGGACCGCATGGTCATCGGCGTCCACGGCGCCCCCAAACCACCGCCCACGCGGATCTCCCTCACCCTGCCGGCGATCCGCGCCGCACGTGAGGTGTGGCTGCTCGCGGCGGGCGAGGACAAGGCGAAGGCAGCGGCGATCGCCCTCTCCGGCGCGGGCGAGATCCAGGCCCCGGCGGCGGGCGCATACGGCCGCGCCCGCACGCTCTGGCTCCTGGACGCGGCGGCGGCTTCCCAGCTCCCGCGGCAGCTGTACCCGCCGGCGCTCGCCTGAACCGCACCGTTCGGGCACTGCTCGTCCGCCAGGGCCCGGACGGCTGATCAGACGATCCGCCGTTCGGGCCCTGGCGGGCGACCCGGCATCACGGCGACGGCCCTGTGGACGGGCCGGCCTGCGTACCGCCGCACCAAGCCCGCTCCCCGAGCGTCGTTCCAGGTCATGAGTGGGTATCCGCTGCTCCGGGGGAACCCACAGGCCGCCCTCAGGCCGCCTGGTAGCGGGTGCCGTCCTTCGTGCGCCGCAGCAGCCCGCCGTCGACACAGTAGCGGCGCAGCATGGCGCTGTCCTCGTGCACGGTCGTGAAGCGCCGGTTGACCTCGGGCTCCGTGTAGTCGCGTGCCGCTTCGAAGAGGGTCCGGACCAGATGTGCGAGCAGCTCATGGCGTACGGCGGGGCGCATCGGCATGGAACGCAGCCGCCCCTCGGCGAAGAACGGCCACAACTCCTGGGGGACGTCCTGGTCTTCAGTGCGGGTCCCGGTCGCGAGCGCCTTCTGGAAGACGGCGGCGTCGGCCTTGAAGGACCCGTCCGGCTGCGGCTCGATCAGTCCGGCTCCGATGAGCCGGGACAGATGCTTCTGTCCCTGCTTTCCCCCGGTGGCCTCGGCCGCGTCGCCGAAGCGGACGATGCTCGCGTACAGCTTGAGGCGTTCGGGATCGGCGAGGGCGGACAGCAGCTGCCGGCTCATGGGCGGGACCTTCCTGGGGGGCGACGGGCGCCGCGGACTGGGCCGCAGCAGTGTCGCCCCCCGAAAGGGCACGGCGCACCCGAATTACGCCGCGCCCCCGCATCCCGGGCTCAACGCCCGCGCATCTCCCGGTACTTGGCGACAAGGGCCTTGGACGAGGCGTCGAGGCCGGGGACCTCGGTGCCTTCGGTGAGGGCGGGTTCCACGCGCTTGGCGAGGACCTTGCCGAGTTCGACGCCCCACTGGTCGAAGGAGTCGATGTTCCAGATCGCGCCCTGCACGAACACCTTGTGCTCGTACAGGGCGATCAGCTGGCCGAGCACGGACGGGGTGAGCCCGGGGGCCAGGATGGTGGTCGTGGGGTGGTTGCCCTTGAAGGTCTTGTGCGCGACGAGTTCCTCGGGCACCCCCTCGGCCCGTACTTCCTCGGGCGTCTTGCCGAAGGCGAGCGCCTGGGTCTGGGCGAAGAAGTTGGCCATCAGGAGGTCGTGCTGGGCGGCAAGGCCCGGGAGCAGGTCGTCGACCGGCTTTGCGAAGCCGATGAAGTCGGCGGGGACGAGCTTCGTGCCCTGGTGGATCAACTGGTAGTACGCGTGCTGCCCGTTGGTGCCGGGCGTGCCCCAGACGACCGGCCCGGTCTGCCAGTCGACGGGGTTGCCGTCGCGGTCCACGGACTTGCCGTTGGACTCCATGTCCAGCTGCTGGAGGTACGCGGTGAACTTGGACAGATAGTGCGAGTACGGCAGCACCGCGTGCGACTGCGCGTCGAAGAACGCTCCGTACCAGACGCCGAGCAGCCCGAGCAGGAGCGGCGCGTTTGCCTCGGGCGGCGCGGTGCGGAAGTGTTCGTCGACGAGGTGGAAGCCGTCGAGCATCTCCCGGAAGCGGTCCGGTCCGATGGCGATCATCAGCGAGAGCCCGATCGCCGAGTCGTAGGAATAGCGCCCGCCGACCCAGTCCCAGAACTCGAACATGTTGGCCGTGTCGATGCCGAAGTCGGCGACCTTCCCGGCGTTCGTCGACAGGGCCACGAAGTGCTTGGCCACGGCCTCCTGCCCGGCCCTGAGGCCGGTAAGCAGCCAGTCGCGCGCCGAGGTGGCGTTGGTGATCGTCTCGATGGTGGTGAAGGTCTTCGAGGCGATGACGAACAGCGTCTCGGCCGGGTCGAGGTCCCGTACGGCCTCGTGCAGGTCGGCGCCGTCCACGTTGGAGACGAAGCGGACCGTGAGATCGCGCCGGGTGTAGGAGCGCAGCGCCTCGTAGGCCATCGCGGGGCCGAGGTCGGAGCCGCCGATGCCGATGTTGACGATGTTCCTGATCCGCTTGCCGGTGTGGCCGGTCCACTCGCCACCTCGGACCTTCTCGGAGAACGCGCTCATCTTGTCGAGGACGGCGTGCACCTCGGGCACCACGTTCTGCCCGTCGACCTCGATGACGGCCTCGCGCGGGGCGCGCAGAGCCGTGTGCAGCACGGCCCGGTCCTCGGTCGTGTTGATCTTCTCGCCGCGGAACATGGCATCGCGCAGGCCGAAGACGTCACTGGCGGCGGCCAGCTCGCGCAGCAGGGACAGGGTCTCGTCGGTGACGAGCTGCTTCGAGTAGTCCAGGTGCAGATCACCGACCTGGAGGGTGTAGCCGGTGCCGCGCCCGGGGTCGTTCGCGAAGAGGGTGCGCAGATGCGTCTCGCCCAGCTGCTCCCGGTGCTTGGCCAGCGCGGCCCACTCGGGCATCTGGTTCAGCCGCGTACGGTCACTTGCGTTCATCTCGGACTTCCAGCCCTCTCAATAGTCCGCGGCACTCGTCCTGAGCGCCGCGCCCCGCTGCCTCCCCAAACCTAGTTGATCAGGTGTCTCTTCGAGTCGTCTGTCCCGTGCCGGGCGGCTTCGGCCCGGGGCACGGGACGTCGCTCCGCACCGGCAGCAGCACCGCGACCGCGGCCACGAAGACCGCCGCCGCGAGCAGCGCCGGAGCGTTCGGTCCCCAGCCCGTGGCCACCGCTCCGCCGAGCAGGGCGCCCAGCGGCGCACCGGCCACCGCGAGGGTGCGGTAGGCGGCACTGATCCTGCCCAGCATCTCGCGCGGGCTGCGCTCCTGCATCAGGGTGCGCTGGCTGACGTTCCACACCATGCTCATCACGCCGAACAGCGCCAGGCTCACGAGCACCGCCCACAGCGTCCTGATCAGGCCCATCGCCACCAGGCACATGAGCTGCACGACCCCGGCGACGAACACGCCGCGTATCCGCCCGAGCCGGGCCGCGAACCGTCCGGCAAGGAAGCCACCGGCCACGCTGCCCGCCGAGAAGGCGGTCAGGGCGGCGGCATAGCCGCCGTCGCCGGCGTCCAGCCACCACTTCACGTGCATCACCAGGGTGGCGATCAGGGCGCCCATGCCGATGTTGCTGAGTGTGGTCGCCCAGCACAGGGCACGCAGCGGCCGGTCCCGCCACAGGACACGGATTCCCTCGGCGATGTCCCCACGCAGGGTCGCTCCGGCGGGCCTGGGTGCCCGCTCGGGAACCGGTATCCGCAGCGAGGCGATCAGGAACGCCCCGATGACGTAGGTGGCCCCGTCCACCCCGTACGGCAGCGCGATTCCGCCCGCGAGCAGCACGGGGACGAGTGGCGCGGCCACGAAGCCGCCGGCGATCTGCTGGCCGGTCATCAGCCGTGCGTTGGCGCTGCTCAGGGCGGTCCCGGGCACGAGAGCGGGCAGCAGGGCCGTGGCGGCGTTGTCGAAGAGGGTCTGGAGGGTGGTGAGCAGGAAGGCGAGGGCGGCCAGGAGTGCGATGGAGGCGTGTCCGAGGGCTACGGCCAGCGCGAATACGGTCATGAGGCCGCCTCGTACGGCATCGACGGCCCACATCGCCCGCCGCTGGTCCACCCGGTCGGCGACGGCCCCGCCGAGCAGCCCGAAGAGCAGCCACGGCAGATAGCCGCAGGCGCTCACCAGCGTGATCAGCAGCGGCTCGTCGGTGAGCAGCGGCAGCGCCGCGGTGCGCAGGGCGTCGCCGAACCTGGACAGCACGGCGGCGGCCCACAGGCGTCCGAATCCACCGCGCCAGGCGGGCACTTGCCCGCGCGCAGCCCCATCCCCGGTCTCGACGGCAGTCATCCTTCCCCCTTCGGTTCCACTGCTCGAAACCGTAGGGGGCGGCACTGACAATCGGCCGCGGCCGGACCTCACATGCAGGTCAGCGCCCGTGCGGAAGTATCACGGGCGTCGGGCCCCGCCCGGAGTCACGGGCGTCTCGCCCGGAAGATCACGGGCGTCAGATCTCGCCCCGGAGCTTCGCGAGCGCCTCGGCGAGGATCGCCTCGCCGTCCGCGTCGCTGCGCCGCTCCCGTACGTACGCGAGGTGCGTCTTGTACGGCTCGGTGCGCGGCGGGTCCGGCGGGTTGTCCCGGTCCTGGCCTGCCGGGAAGCCGCAGCGGGGACAGTCCCAGGTCTCGGGGACCTGCGCGTCGCTGGCGAAACTCGGCTGCGTCTCATGCCCGTTGGAGCACCAGAAGGAGATGCGCAGACGCGGCGCCGACTCGCCCCGCTCGGCCTCGCCCATCGGCCCCGCCCCGACCCGGCTTCCACGGATCGCGTTGCCACTTGCCACGGTCGTAACTCCCTGCGTAACGGTGCTGCACAGCGTTGCCCACCGACGGCTGCACCGCGGGGGCGACCGGCCTGAGCCAGTCTACGGAAGGCCCAACGCGCGTCCAGTGATCGGAGTTACACCCCCACCCCGAGACGTACGCCCCATATTAAGCACACATAAGTTCCGCTGTGGACGGGGAAAGCAAGTCCCACCCGAAGGGCCGAGACAGCAAAACGGGCAGCCGCCCCGAAAACCGAGGCAGGCTGCCCGAAAGGCGAAACGGCGGTGGAAAAGCCGCAGACCGTGGGGTCAGTTGTCGAGCTTCATCAGCAGTCCGAGCACCACGATGCACGCGAACCACAGGAGGCCGACCACGATGGTGATCCGGTCCAGGTTGCGCTCCGCGACGGAGGAACCGCCGACGGAGGACTGCATACCGCCGCCGAACATGTCGGAGAGGCCGCCGCCCTTCCCCTTGTGCATCAGGACAAGGAGCATCAGCAGCAGGCTGAAGACGATCAGGGCGATCGAGAAGCCCATAACCACGGCTGGATCCCACTTTCTGGCGGTTCACTCGGCTTCGGACAGTTGGTGTGCGGGTGTCGTCGGACATCTCGCACAGAGCAACATACGCGACGACGGGGGCCGCTCCCACCAGAGGGAGCCGACCCCCGTCAGGGTACCGGACCCTACTGGTCGCGGAACCGGACGATCTTGACGAACTCGTCGGCGTCGAGCGCCGCGCCGCCCACCAGGGCACCGTCGACATCGGGCTGCGCCATGATCGCGGAGACATTGCCGGACTTCACGGAGCCGCCGTACTGGATACGGACGGCGTCGGCCAGCTCCTGCGAGTACAGCTCGGCCAGGCGCCCGCGGATCGCACCGCAGACCTCCTGGGCGTCCTCGGGGGTGGCGACCTCGCCGGTGCCGATGGCCCAGACCGGCTCGTAGGCGATCACAATGGACTCGGCCTGCTCGGCCGGGATGTCCTTGAGCGCGCCGTCGATCTGGTTCAGCGTGTACTGGACCTGCTGGCCGGCCCTGCGGATGTCGAGGCCTTCGCCGACGCACAGGATCGGCGTCATGCCGTGCCGGTAGGCGGCCTTGACCTTGGCGTTGCAGACCTCGTCGCTCTCGTTGTGGTACTGGCGGCGCTCCGAGTGGCCGACGGCGACGTAGGTGCAGCCGAGCTTCGAGAGCATCGGGCCGGAGACCTCACCGGTGAAGGCGCCGGAGTCGTGCGCCGAGAGGTCCTGCGCACCGTACTTGATCTTGAGCTTGTCGCCCTCGATCAGGGTCTGGACGCTGCGCAGGTCGGTGAAGGGCACCAGGACGGCGACCTCGACGGCCTCGTAGTCCTTGTCGGCGAGCGCGAAAGCGAGCTTCTGGGTGTGGGCGATGGCCTCAAGGTGGTTGAGGTTCATCTTCCAGTTGCCCGCCATCAGGGGCGTACGGGTCATGATCTTCACTTCTCCAGTGCTACGAGGCCGGGGAGGGACTTGCCCTCGAGGTATTCGAGCGAAGCACCGCCGCCGGTCGAGATGTGACCGACCTCGGCCTCGTCGAAGCCGAGGATGCGGAACGCCGCGGCCGAGTCACCGCCGCCGACCACCGAGAAGGCGGCGGAGTGGACGAGGCCCTGGGCGACGGCACGGGTGCCGCTCGCGAAGTCCTTGTGCTCGAAGACACCCATCGGGCCGTTCCAGAACACGGTGGCGGCGTCCTGCAGCTTCGCAGCGTACAGTTCCTCGGTCTTGGGGCCGATGTCCAGGCCCTCCTGGTCGGCCGGGATGGCCGTGGCGGGCACGGTGTCGGGGTGCACGTCGACCTGGTTCTTCAGGTCGGGGAAGTCGGACGAGACCCGGACGTCGACGGGGAGCAGGAATTCCACGCCCTTGTCGGCGGCCCGCTTCAGATAGTCCTGGCAGGCCGGGATCTGGTCCTTCTGCAGCAGCGAGAGACCGACCTCGTGGCCCTGGGCCGCGAGGAAGGTGTAGGCCATGCCGCCGCCGATGAGGATGCGGTCGGCCTTCTCGATCAGGTTGTCGATGACGGCCAGCTTGTCGGAGACCTTGGCGCCGCCGAGGACGACCGCGTAGGGGCGCTTGACGTCGTCGGTGAGCTTCTTCAGGACGCCGACCTCGGTGGCGATCAGGTAGCCGGCGGCGTGCGGCAGGCGGGCCGGCAGGTCGTAGACCGAGGCGTGCTTGCGGTGCACGGCGCCGAAGCCGTCGCCGACGTAGCAGTCGGCGAGGGCGGCGAGCTGGTCCGCGAAGGCGCCGCGCTCGGCATCGTCCTTGGAGGTCTCACCGGCGTTGAAGCGCAGGTTCTCGATGACCGCGACCCTGCCGTCGGCCAGGCCCTCGACGGTGGCTTTGGCGGATTCGCCGACGGTGTCGGTGGCGAAGGCCACCTCGGCGCCGAGCAGCTCGCCGAGCCTCTTGGCGGCCGGGGCCAGCGAGAAGGCCGGGTCCGGGGCGCCCTTGGGACGGCCCAGGTGCGAGGCGACGACGACCCGGGCGCCGGCGTCGGCGAGGGCCTTGACGGTGGGTGTCACGGCGCGGATGCGGCCGTCGTCGGTGATGGTGGTGCCGTCCAGCGGCACGTTGAGGTCGGCGCGGACGAAGACCCGCTGACCGGCGACCCCTTCGGCGAGCAGTTCGTCGATCGTCTTCATGGCTCAAGGACTCCTAGGACAACAACGGAAAATACAACGCGGTGCTGACAGCGAACGCGGCACTGCCGGCAGAGGAACGGACGGCGGCGGTACGGACGGGCCGGTACGGACGGCGTACGGACAGGGGCGCAGGGCCGCGGTCCGGCCCGCGGGCGGCCGGGGTGCAGCCCAACGGGGCCCGGCCGACGCGCCGTTCGGCGCGCCCTCCGAGCCCCGTTGCTCACATCAGGTGCCTGACCGGTCCGGCGAACGGCTCAGAGCTGGCCGCCGACGAACTCCGTCAGGTCGACGAGACGGTTGGAGTAGCCCCACTCGTTGTCGTACCAGCCGAGGATCTTCACCGTCCTGCCCTCCTGGACCATGGTCATGGAGGAGTCGAAGGTGCAGGAGGCCGGGTCGCTCACGATGTCCGAGGACACGATCGGGTCCTCGGTGTAGAACAGCCGGCCCTTCAGCGGGCCGTCGTCGGAGGCCTTCTTGAACGCGGCGTTGACCTCGTCCTTGGTGACCTCGCGCTGCAGCTCGACGACCAGGTCCGTGGCGGAGCCGGTCGGGACCGGCACGCGCATGGCGATGCCGTCGAGCTTGCCCTTGAGCTGCGGGAGCACCAGGGCGGTGGCCTTCGCGGCGCCGGTGGTCGTCGGGATGATGTTCTCCGCGGCGGCCCGGGCGCGGCGCAGGTCCTTGTGCGGGAAGTCGAGGATGCGCTGGTCGTTGGTGTACGCGTGCACCGTGGTCATCAGGCCCTTGACGATGCCGAAGTTCTCGTCGAGCACCTTGGCCATCGGCGCCACGCAGTTGGTGGTGCAGGAGGCGTTCGAGATGACGTGGTGGCTGGCCGGGTCGTACTGGTCCTGGTTGACACCCATGACGATGGTGATGTCCTCGTCCTTGGCCGGAGCCGAGATGAGGACCTTCTTGGCGCCGCCGGCGATGTGCTTGGCGGCGTCTTCCTTCTTGGTGAAGATGCCCGTCGACTCGATGACGATGTCGACGCCCAGGTCACCCCAGGGGATGTCGGCCGGGTTGCGTTCGGAGAGCACCTTGATGGTGTGGCCGTCCACGGTGATGGTGTCGGCGGTGTGGGTCACCTCGGCCTTGAGGCGGCCCAGAATCGTGTCGTACTTCAGAAGGTGGGCGGTGGTCGCGGTGTCACCCAGGTCGTTGACTGCTACGACCTCGATGTCCGCGCCCTGCTCGAGAAGCGCACGGAAGTAGTTGCGGCCGATACGACCAAAGCCATTGATGCCTACGCGGATCGTCACGAACCGATCTCCTCGTTGGTACGCCGGGCTATGCGCCGGCGAGCTGTATGGGATGTCCCCGACCGACTTCGACCCTACCCCTTGGGAGCCCTTCGGGTGACATCCAACGGGTCCGTACGAGTAAGGACGGCCCGCACCGGTTCGCCGGATACGGGCCGTCGTGGGCTCGGTCCCGGCTACGGTGCGTAGCCGGGAACAGGGGATCTCGACAAGGTGTCAGTGCCGGAGTGCGGCAAGCGCCTTGCCCATGATCTTGTCGCGTGCCTCCTGGCCTGGGACATGCTCCAGACCGAAGCCGAGAAGCACGGAGTCACGTGTGGTGACCGCCGCGTGGGAGCGGTAGAGCTCGCCGGTGCCCGACCAGTCGCCGGTGATGTTGGGGCTCCCGGCCGGCGCGGCCGAGACGGCCCAGCTGCCGAGCGAGGTCTCGAACCCCTCAGTCTCGGTGACGCTGCCGCCGATCACCACCTGGGCGTTGTCGGCGAAGACGCCGCGCAGCCCGAATCCGGGGTCGGTCACATAGCTGAGCGAGACCTCGACCTTCTTCCCCGCGTACGCGGAGAGGTCGAAGGCCACGGGCTGCCAGCCGTCCGAGGAACCGGTGAAGCTGTTCCACTCACCGCTGCTGCCGCCCGCCGTGCACGCGTTGCCGCTGCGGGTCAGGTAGCTGGTCAGGAACGGGTGGTCCCGCATGAAGAACCCGGCCCCGCACTCGGCGGGCACGGCCTGCGAGGTGTTCCCGTTCTCGTCGGGCAGCGTCGTCCAGTCGTCGCCGCCCGCCGTACGGGCTTCGAGCAGTGCGTGGTCGTAGGCGGGCTCGACGTTCCAGTTCAGGGCCAGCCTCAGCTCGGGCGTCTCGGCCGCGCTCACCCCGGTCAGGTCGATGGTCCGGGTCAGGCGCTGCCAGTCGCTGTCCCCGTGCAGCGCCGAGGCCATGCGCTCGCCCTCGTACGGTGCGTAGGGATTGGCGACGCCGGGGTACGAGCCCGCCGGGGCGCTGCGGAACTGCGGGAACTCCTCGGCGGGCAGCGAGTCCGAGGTGACCGTGTAGCGCCCCGCGCTGTCGAGCGGATTGCCCTCGGCGCCCGTGAGGGGCGTCCCGATACCGCTCAGGACCCCCTCGCCCTCGAAGCCGGCGGCGCCGGGTGCGGAGAGGCGTTCGTAGGCTCCGAGGTAGTACTGCGCGAAGTCGTTGGAGTTCGCGCGCCCGATCCGCACGTTGGCGCCCACGCGCTCACCGGCCGCGATCAGCCTGCCGCCCTCGTTGAGATACGCCCGCAGGGCGAGGGTGGTGGGCCCGCTGGGTGCCGGATCGCCCGTGTAGTGCACGACGGTGTCGAAGTGCGACAGGACGGCCAGCGGGTGCGGGGCGCCCTGTTCGGCCACGTCCCAGACGGTCGCACTGCGGCCGTTGGCGCGGAGCGCGTCCACGTACTTCTGCGCGTGCTGCTGCTCGACGCCTTCCTCGGCGACCACGAGAGTGGAGGCGCGGGGACGCTCGGCGACGGTGTACGTGAAGTGCTCGCTGGAGACCCGCTTGCCGCGCTTGGTGCGGCCGGTGTACCAGACCTCGACCTCGTCGCCCGGCCTCGCGTCCTCGATCTCGGCGCGGTACTCGTCGAAGTAGCGGTTGTCCTCGCCGCCGAAGACCTCGCCGCCGCGCCAGGCTTCGAGGTCCTCGTCGTGCGTGCGTCCGCCGTTGATCCGGTAGTTGAGCTCCTTGTGCCGCACCGACTTGCGGGCGACCACGGAGACCTCCTGGTCACCGCCGCGCGCGTACGAGGTGGAGAACGTGCCGGGGGTGAAGTCGGGCGCCTCGATGCCCACCGGCGAGGAGGGCCGGTCGGGGTGCATCGAGGACTCGGCCACGGCGAGGGCGAAGGGGATGTTCTTGGCGAACTCCTGCTGGATCAGCTCCTCGTCGTCCGGGAAGGTGAAGACGGACTCGCAGTCCTCGGGCCGCCATTCGTCGTCCGGGTCCTGCTCGGAGATGGTCTGGCAGGTGGACATCTCCGGGGTGAACATCGCCATGCCGTTGACGTTGCTCGCGTGGCCGTCGGCCTCACCGTTGGTGGTGTAGAGCTCGGAGGACACCTGCGGGCGGTAGCCGGGTACCGCGGGGTTGTCCGGGGTGCCGGCGAGCGCCTTGTAGAGCACGTCGTCGGGTGTGGGCGTGGCGACCTGCCAGCCCACTCCGTAGAGGATCAGCTGGGCGGCGGAGTGGTAGTTGATGCCGTACTGGAAGCCGATCCGCTTCTGGAACCGGTCGAGCGCCCTCGTCTCGGGCTCCGAGCCCGGGGAGGCGCCGCGGTAGGTCTCGCTGGACGGCCGGGGCGAGGAGCCCTCGTTGTCGTAGCCCCACTTGTAGGCGAAGTTGCGGTTGAGGTCGACGCCGTCGACGGCGGTGTGCTTGCCGTCCTTGTCGTTGTCCCGCATGTTCTTGCGCCACTGGCGGTTGCCGTCGGCGGCGTGTGTGTAGTCGTAGCCGTCGGGGTTGGCGGAGAGGACGAACCACAGCTCGGTCCGGTCGACGATCCGGGTGATCCGCGGGTCCTTGCCGTAGTTGTCGAGGTAGTGGTGCATGAGGCGGCGGGTCATCTCGGGGGTGATCCACTCGCGGGCGTGCTGGTTGGACAGGTACAGCGTGGCGGGTCTGGAGCCGTCACGGCGCCGGTCCGCGTTCTTGCTGATCTTCAGCGCGAGGATGTCCTCGCCCTTGACGGTCTTCCCGATCGAGATGACCTTCGTCAGCCGGTCGTGTGCCTGACCGGTCCTGACGATCTCCTCCTTGAGCCCGCCCTTGCCGCCGTACGGGCGGAAGACGCCGTCCCCGGCGGCCGCGAGCTTGCGCTGGGCCTTGGCGGAGACCTTGTGCTCGCGCATCTCGACGCCCTGGGCGCGCAGTTCGTCGGCCTGGCGTTCGGTCAGATACAGCTCGACGCTCGCCTTGCCCTTCCGCGAGGGCCGCTCGGCCAGTTCGTGTGCGTCCTGGCCCGCCGCGAGGAGCAGAGGCACCTGTTCCTCGGTGACATCGGCACGGAACACCTTGACGGCGTCCGCCGCGGCGGCGGGGTCCTCGGCCTTCGGCCCCTCCGCCTGGGCCGTGGGTGCTGCGGCGAGTAACCCGCCGGCCAGGAGTGCGGCGGCGGCGAGTACCGCGTTCGCTTTTCGTCTCATGAGCCCCCCTTGCTGTTGTCCGGCACATGTGTGCGTGGACGACAGGCTCATGACACTCCATGATCATGTCAATATGGCGTACCGAAGGGGGCGCGAGGGACATTCCCCTCGCGCCCTCTTCCACCGCGTACGGCCCCGACCTCGGCCGCGTGCGCTCTCGGCTTGGTCCGCCTGCGCTCCCGGCTTGGCCCGCCCGCGTTCCGGCGTCGTCCGCCTGCGTTCTCAGCCGGCCATGTTGTCGGCCATCTCCTCGGTCAGATTGGACTCCGTACCCGGAATGCCGAGGTCCGAGGCCCGCTTGTCGGCCATCGCGAGCAGCCGGCGGATCCGGCCCGCGACGGCGTCCTTGGTGAGCGGCGGGTCGGCGAGCGCCCCCAACTCCTCCAGGGAGGCCTGCTTGTGCTCCATGCGCAGCCGCCCGGCCGCCGCAAGGTGCTCGGGCACCTCGTCCTGGAGGATCTCCAGGGCGCGCTGCACCCGGGCACCGGCCGCGACGGCGGCCCGGGCCGAGCGGCGCAGATTCGCATCGTCGAAGTTGGCGAGGCGGTTGGCGGTGGCCCGGACCTCGCGGCGCATCCGCCGCTCCTCCCAGGCGAGCACCGACTCATGCGCACCGAGCCGGGTCAGCAGGGCCCCGATCGCATCGCCGTCGCGCACCACGACCCGGTCCACACCACGCACCTCGCGGGCCTTGCCCGCGATGGAGAGCCGGCGGGCCGCGCCCACAAGGGCGAGCGCCGCCTCGGGCCCCGGGCAGGTCACCTCGAGGGAGGAGGAGCGGCCGGGCTCGGTGAGCGAGCCGTGCGCGAGGAAGGCGCCGCGCCAGGCCGCCTCGGCGTCACAGGTCGCGCCGGAGACGACCTGCGGCGGCAGACCGCGGATCGGGCGTCCGCGGCCGTCGACCAGGCCGGTCTGCCGGGCCAGCTGATCGCCGCCGGCCACCACCCGTACGACGTAGCGCGAGCCGCGGCGCAGACCGCCTGCGGCCATCACCATCAGCTCCGAACTGTGCCCGAAGATCTCCAGGATGTCCTTCTTGAGGCGGCGCGCCGCCATCGCCGTGTCGAGCTCCGCCTCGATCACAATGCGGCCGCTGACCAGGTGAAGGCCGCCCGCGAACCGAAGAATCGCCGAGACCTCTGCCTTCCTGCAGCAGGTCCGGGTGACGGGGAGCCGGGAGATCTCATCCTTCACCGCTGCCGTCATCGCCATGGGCCGATCCTTCCATGCATCCGAAAAATACGGTCGTACGCGGCGGCCAGGAGCACCGGATCATGCTTGGCGGAACTCTCCTGCGAGGCCACCGGCGCCAGCTCGACCTCGGCTCCGAGACGCTTCGCAGCGTGCGTCAGAGATTCCGGGTCGGGCACGGCGGCCTGGTCGGCCAGCACCACGTCCAGGGCGAGTTTAGGGGCGTGTCGGGCCAAAACCTCCAAATGACGCTGCGGTGAGAAGCCATCGGTTTCACCGGGTTGCGGTGCCAGGTTGAGCGAGAGGACCCGCCGGGCCTTGGTCTCGACGAGCGCGTCGAGCAGTTCCGGCACCAGCAGGTGCGGGATCACGGAGGAGAACCAGGAGCCGGGACCGAGCACCACCCAGTCCGCGTCGAGCACCGCGGTGACCGCCTCGGGAACGGCCGGCGGGTCGGGCGGCACCAGGTGCACGGACTGCACCTCGCCCGGGGTCAGCGCCACCGTCGCCTGCCCGCGGACCGTCCCGACGGCATCGGGCTGCCCGGGGTCGTGTCCCTTGACTAGGGCCTGCAGCTCCAGCGGTACGGCGGACATCGGCAGCACCCGGCCGTGCGCGCCGAGCAGCCTGCCGACCAGGTCGAGCGCCTGGACATGGTCGCCCAGCTGCTCCCACAGGGCGACGATCAGGAGGTTGCCGACCGCATGGTCGTGCAGTTCGCCCTGCGACTGGAAACGGTGCTGGATGACCCGGGACCACGTCTGCCCCCAGTCGTCATCGCCGCACAGGGCCGCGAGGGCCTTGCGCAGATCGCCGGGCGGCAGTACGCCCAGCTCGTCGCGGAGCCGGCCGCTGGAGCCTCCGTCGTCGGCGACGGTGACCACGGCGGTCAGGTCGCCGGTGATCCGGCGCAGCGCGGCAAGCGAGGCGGACAGGCCCATGCCGCCGCCGAGCGCCACGACCTTCGGCTGGGCGCCGCGCTTGCGGCTCAGCCGGTTGAGCCGCCCCAGCCGGACCCGTTGTGCGGGAGGTCTCACTCGCGCCCCATGTCCCGGTGGACCACGACGGTCTCCACGCCCTCGGCCCCGAGCCGGGCGGCCAGCTTCTCGGACATCGCCACGGAGCGGTGCTTGCCGCCGGTGCAGCCGACCGCGATGGTCACATAGCGCTTGCCTTCGCGGCGGTAGCCGGCGGCGATCAGTTGGAGGAGCTCGGCGTAGCGGTCGAGGAACTCCTTGGCGCCGGGCTGGTTGAACACATAGCCCGAGACCTCCTCGTTCAGGCCGGTGAAGGGACGCAGCTCCGGAACCCAGTGCGGATTGGGCAGGAAGCGGCAGTCGACCACCAGGTCGGCGTCGACCGGCAGGCCGTACTTGTAGCCGAAGGACATGACCGTGGCCCGCAGCTCGGGCTCGTCCTCACCGGCGAACTGGGCGTCCATCTTGGCGCGCAGCTCGTGCACATTGAGGCTGGAGGTGTCGATCACCAGGTCGGCGTCGCCACGCAGCTCGCGCAGGAGCTCGCGTTCGGCGGCGATGCCGTCCACGATCCGGCCGTCGCCCTGCAGCGGGTGCGGGCGGCGCACGGATTCGAAACGGCGTACCAGGGCCTCGTCGGAGGACTCCAGGAAGACGATGCGGCGCGTGACGTCCTTCGCCTCCAGTTCCGCGAGGGACTGGCGCAGATTGTCGAAGAAGCGCCGGCCGCGTACGTCCACGACCACCGCGATCCGTGCGACATTGCCCTGCGAGCGGGCGCCCAGCTCCACCATGGTGGGAATCAGGGCGGGCGGCAGGTTGTCGACCACGAACCAGCCGAGGTCCTCCAGACACTTCGCGGCGGTGGAACGGCCCGCGCCCGACATGCCCGAGATGATCACCAGCTCGGGGATGACCGCTTCCGCTGCCTCCCCGGGCGGCATCGTGGTGCCCGTGTTGCCCGTACTCACCTGTACTCCATCGTCGTGCTCGGTCATCGGTACTGCCCCCGTCGGTCGGTCGTACGTGCTTCGCTATTCCATGATCTCCCCAGTCGCGGTGTTGACCGCGGGCGCGGCGGGCTCCGCCTGCGCGAAGGCCGCGAGAACGGCCTCGGCGGTCTTGCGCCCTATGCCGGGGACCTCACAGATCTGGTCAATTGTGGCGGATCGCAGCTTTTTCACCGAACCGAAGTGGGTGATGAGCGCTTGCTTACGTGTCTCGCCCAGGCCGGGCACGGCATCGAGCGGGCTGCTGCGGATCCGCTTGCCCCGCTTGCTGCGCTGGTACCGGATCGCGAAACGGTGCGCCTCGTCCCGTACCCGCTGCAGCAGATAGAGCCCTTCGCTGGTGCGCGGGAGGACCACCGGATCATCGTCGTCCGGCAGCCAGACCTCTTCGAGGCGCTTGGCGAGTCCGCAGACGGCGACATCGTCGATCCCGAGCTCGTCCATGGCCCGCTTGGCGGCGGCGACCTGCGGCTGTCCGCCGTCGACGACGACGAGCTGCGGCGGGTAGGCGAACTTCCTGGGGCGGCCGTCGTCCTCGGTCGGCCCGGACGCGGCGGGTCCGGTCGCGGCAGGACCGGCGTCCGGCTCGGTGCCGTCCGGAGCCCACTCCCCCGTGCGCTCCTTCTCGGCGAGGTAGCGCTTGAAGCGACGCGTGATCACCTCGTGCATCGAGCGGACATCGTCCTGTCCGTCGAAGCCCCTGATCTGGAAGCGCCGGTACTCGCTCTTGCGCGCGAGCCCGTCCTCGAAGACGACCATCGAGGCCACCACGTCATCGCCCTGCAGATGGGAGATGTCGAAGCACTCGATCCGCAGCGGTGCGCTGTCGAGGTCGAGCGCGGCGGCGATCTCCTCGAGCGCCCGCGAGCGGGTGGTCAGATCGGAGGCGCGCTTGGTCTTGTGCAGGACCAGGGACTGCTGTGCGTTGCGCTGGACCGTCTCCATCAGGGCCCGCTTGTCGCCACGCTGCGGGATGCGCAGGCTGACCTTCGCGCCGCGGCGCTCGGTCAGCCACTCGGTGACGGCCCCCTCGTCCTCGGGCAGGGCCGGGACGAGCACCTCCTTCGGTACTGCATCGCCGCGCTCCTCCCCGTACAGCTGCTGCAGCGCGTGCTCGACCAGGCCGGCACCGGTGACCGCCTCGACCTTGTCGGTGACCCAGCCCCGCTGGCCGCGGACGCGCCCGCCGCGTACGTGGAAGATCTGTACCGCCGCCTCCAGCTCGTCCTCGGCGAGGGCGATCAGGTCGGCATCGGTGGCGTCGGCGAGGACCACGGCGCTCTTCTCCATGGCGCGCCGGAGCGCCTCGATGTCATCGCGCAGCCGCGCGGCCCGCTCGTACTCCATCTCCTCGGCCGCCTGCTGCATGTCCTTCTCCAGCCTGCGGATGTACGCGCCCGTGCGCCCGGCCATGAAGTCGCAGAAGTCCTCGGCCAGTTCACGGTGGTCCTCGGCGTCGATCCGGCCGACACAGGGCGCCGAGCACTTGCCGATATAGCCGAGCAGACAGGGGCGGCCGGTGCGCTCGGCGTTCTTGAAGACGCCCGCCGAGCAGGTGCGGACGGGGAAAACGCGCAGCATCAGGTCGACGGTCTCGCGGATCGCCCAGGCATGTCCGTACGGACCGAAGTAGCGCACACCCTTCTTCTTGGCACCGCGCATCACCTGGACCCGCGGATACTCCTCGTTCAGCGTGACCGCGAGATACGGGTAGCTCTTGTCGTCGCGGTACTTGACGTTGAACCGGGGGTCGAACTCCTTGATCCAGCTGTACTCCAGCTGCAGCGCCTCGACCTCGGTGGCCACGACCGTCCACTCGACGGAGGCCGCGGTGGTGACCATCGTGGCCGTACGCGGATGCAGGCTCGCGAGCGGCTGGAAGTAGTTCGCGAGCCGCTGGCGCAGGGATTTGGCCTTGCCGACGTAGATCACCCGGCGGTGCTCGTCGCGGAATTTGTAGACCCCCGGGGAGTCGGGGATCTGTCCCGGCTTGGGGCGGTAGCTGGAGGGGTCGGCCATGGGATCCACCCTACTGGCGGGCTGTGACAACCCGGAGCGGGCCGGGGCGGCTCCGGGAGGGTCAGTGGGACTCCAGAAAGGCGAGAACCGCGAGGACGCGGCGGTGGTCGTCGGCGGCCTCCGGGAGCCGGAGCTTGCTCATGATCGAGCGGACGTGCTTCTCCACGGTTCCCTCGGTGACCCAGAGGCGTCGCCCTATCCCCGCGTTGGACCGGCCCTCCGCCATCAGTTCGAGCACCTCCCGCTCGCGCGCGCTCAGCAGCGCGAGCGGATCGTCGCGACGCTGGGCGGCTACCAGTTCCTGCACCAGGGACGGGTCGACCACCGAGCCTCCCTTGGCGATCCGGTCGAGGGTCTCCAGGAACTCGTCGACGTCCGTGATCCGGCTCTTGAGCAGATACCCGATGCGCCGGCCGCCGGCGAGCAGCGCGAGGGCGTCCTCCACCTCCACGTACGCCGAGAGCACGAGGATGCCGGTCGCGGGGAACTTCTCCCGGATGACGGCGGCCGCCTTGAGCCCCTCCGTGGAGTGCTCCGGCGGCATCCGGATGTCGACGACCGCGAGTTCCGGGCGGTGCTCGGCGACCAGGGCGACAAGCGCCTCGCCGTCGCCCGCCTGCCCGGCAACCGCGTAGCCGACGCGTTCGCACAGGCTCGCGAGGCCCTCGCGCAGCAGGACGTCGTCGTCGGCGAGTACCACCCGCCCCTTCGGTGTGCTCCGTGACCTGTGCATGGCTGTGCTCTGCGCCTCGTTCATGGCTGTGCTCCGTGACCTTTCCACGGCCAGTCCCCTCCGTCGGCGGCGTACGCCGGACCGTCCGCTGCCAGCCTGCCCGACCAGGGGCTCTTCCTGCTAGCCGGAAGAACCCGGAGGTGCTGGCGGTAACCGGTCATGGGGGTGTGCCTGAACCGGAGTTGGGGGTCTGCCAGGACGACACCGCGGGCCGCGGCAGCCATCATTGAGCTCTCGGGAGAAACCCGGAACGTACGGGGCGCCGCGGTGATGCAGGCGGCAGTCACGGAGCGAACGCAGTCGGCGGTGGTCGGTCCGTGGCTGCACCGCCCGGCAGCCCCCGCGCACCCGTACGTGCCCCCTCCCCCCGATGCGCCGGGCGGCGCCCCCGTCCGTCCGGCTCACGGCCCCCGGCAGACGCATCAATCGGAGTCCAGGACCCCCCGTCTGGGCCCCGCGCGTCCGCCGGGCGGCCGACCTCCGGCGGCCGCGTCCACATCCTGGCCCGCGTCCGCGTCCTTGCCCGCACCCCCGCCCGCGCCCGTGCCCCCGCCCGCGCCCAGGCCCATCCCCGAGCCCAGGCCCTTGTCCTTGGCTCGGGCTCCTTCCGTCTCCCCATCCCCGTCCACGTCCACGTCCCCGTCCGTACGCGGCGCGGGAATCCGTACCTGCAGGGAAGTCCCCTCCCCCGCCCGGCTGTTGAGGTGCAGTGCGCCGCCGATCGCCTCGACGCGGTCGGCGAGGCCCATGAGTCCGGAGCCGCGCGCCGGTTCCGCGCCGCCCACCCCGTCGTCGGAGATGGCCAGCTCAACGGCGTCCTCGGCCCGCCGCACCCGTACGGTCACGAACTCGGCACGGGCGTGCTTCGCGGTGTTGGCGAGCGCCTCGGAGACCACGTAGTACGCGGCGACCTCGACCGGTTCCGGCAGCCGGGCGCGCGGGATCCGCAGATCGAGCTCCACGGGAACGGCCGAGCGGCGGGCCAGTGCGCGCAGCGCGGGTCCGAGACCGCCCTTGGACAGGATGGCGGGATGGATGCCGCGCGAGAGGCGCTGGAGTTCGTCGAAGGTGCTCTGCAGGCCGTCGCCGATCCGTTCCAGGTGGTCGAGGAGTTCCTCCGAGCCGGCCGGGGCGAGCGCTTCGGCGGTCCGCAGCTCCAGTTGCAGCGAGACGAGGCGCTGCTGCACCCCGTCGTGCAGATCGCGTTCGATCCGGCGGCGTGAGGCATCCGCCGCGGCCACCACGCGGGCGCGGGAGGCGGCGAGCTGCGCCCGGCTGTCGGCGTTGGCAATGGCGCTGGAGATCAGTTCGGTGAACGCGGCGAGCCGTTGCTCGGTGCCCGGCGGCAGCTCCTGCCCCGGCGGGCAGGAGGCGGCGACGGCGCCCCACAGCATGCCTTCGACGACGATGGGCGCACAGGCCGCGCCCGCCCTGCTGACCGGCTCGCCCGTGCGTGCCACCTCGGCCACGGCGGGTGCCTCGTGCAGCGCGCGGTCCGTGGCCCCGGTGCCGCCGAGTGCGGTGACGCTTCCGTCCGACTCGTACCGTACGACCGCAGCGGAAGCGGTCTCCAGGAGCAGGCCCACCTCGTGCGCCACCTCGCCGAACAACCGGGGTGGCGGCACGCCCTGCGCGACGAGGGTGGCGACCCGGTGCAGCGCGCTCTGCTCGCCCTGCACCCGTCGCCGCTCGGTGACATCGCGGGCAGCGGCGTGGATCAGGCCCTTCTCGGGGACGGGGCGCGCGTTCCACTGCAGCCAGCAGGAGCTGCCGTCGGCGCGCAGATAGCGGTTCTCGAACCGGAGCACCTCCCGGCCCTGCGAGAGCTGGCCGAGGGCCTCGCGGGTGCGCTCGCGGTCCTCCGCCACGACCAGTTCCATGAACGGGCGCCCGAGGAGCACCTCGGGCGCGTGCCCGAGCACCTCCTCGAAGGCGGGGTTGACCCGGCGGAAGTATCCCTCCAGATCGGCGATGCAGAGCAGGTCTGCGGAGAGCGTGAACAGGTTGTCGACCTCGTGCTCGGCCTCCTGGCGGCGGCCCTGCAGGCGGTTGAAGGAGGCCATGGTGCCGTTCAGACCGTCGAGCAGCTGTGCCCAGATCCCTTCGAACTCGGCCGAGTCCGTCCGGTGACCGAGCCGGTTGCCGTCGATGGCCTCCGTCATCGCCCGGGTCTGTGCGGTGAGCCGTTCGACGGTGCCGCGCAGCCGGCGGAAGGCATCGGCCAGGGTGCCGATCTCGTCCTGGCCCCGGTGCCGTATGTCATACGAGAGATCGCCGGCCGCCAATGCCTGCGCGCCGTCGGCGACTTCGGCCAGCCGGCGGACGACGGAGCGGCGCATGGCCAGCGCGAAGGCGGTGACGACGGCGACCAGGACCAGGAAGAGTGCCAGATCACGCCAGGCCCTGGCCTTGGCGGACCGGACACCTTCGGCGGCGGAGGCACGCAGCTCCTCCTCGGCGGCACGGGTGACGGTCCGCAGCCCGTCCATCCGGGTCGAGGCGGCCTGCGCCCAGCGTTCCGGCGAAGGATACGGGCCGGACGCGCCCTGAGCGATGCGGTCGCGCACCTCCTGCACCTCGGCCGATCCGGCGCGCGAGAGGGCCTGCCTGAGACGGGACCTGAGCTGCGGGGAGGCGGTGCGCCGGAAGGTGTCGAGGCGGGCGCCTTCCAGGGCAGGCAGGCTGCTTGCCGCCGGGGCGGGTCTGCTGCCGGGCTCGGCGAACAGGATGAACAGCTCGGCCCGCTCGGCGCCTGCGGCCTCGGTGGCCTGGATCATCGAGAGATGAGCAGTTGCCGTCGGATGTGAGGCGGCGTCGAGCTCGCGCGCCTCGACCAGTGCCACCAGGTCCACGACGTCCATCACCAGGGCGCCGAAGCCCGCGGCGGTGGAGTCGACGGTGACGGCGCGGTCGTCGTGGTTGCGGCGCAGGTCCTTCAGGCTCCGGCCGATGGCATCGGTCCGTTCCGTGAAGCGCCCGCCCTCCTCCGCCGCCGAGCGGGTGGCCTCGGCGAGTGCGGCGACGGTGTCGCGGCGGGCCTCGGCCAGGCCCTGTTCGGCCTGCGGGCCCGGCCTGAGGCGGTCGGACACGGTGGCCAGGCGTTCCTCGGCGAGCGCGTCAGCGAGAGCACCGGCGGCGAAGGACACCCGGGTGGCACGGTCGAAGTCCTGCAGTCGGCCCGCCTCACGCCACTGGCCCGTGGCGGAGACGACGGTGAGGGCGAGCAGAACTCCGACCGGCAGGAGGGCGAGGAGGAGCAGCTTGGTGCCGACATGCAGGCGGGCGAATACGGGAGTGGCGGGGGCCGCCCGGTCCCCTGCCGCCTGGTCCCCTGCCGCGCGCTCCTGTGCACGGGGCTCACCTGCGCCGCGCTCCTGTCCGCCGCGCTCTCGGGACCTTCGCACCCACCGCTCACGCACTGCCATGGCACCCCCGGGCCATCACGCCTCCCGTGCCGCCGACGGACGACGGCCGCTTCGGGCAGCTTCATGCTAGTGCCGCGTCGGGGAACCTTTGCCCGTCAAGGAGCGGCGTCCGGTGCGTGCTCTCCGGGGGTACCCCCTGCTCGAAGAGCTTGGGGGAGTGCGGGCCGGAAGTCCTCGTACTGGCCGTACTCGGGCTCTCGGCCCGTGCGGCGAAGGGGGCACCTCCCTGCTCGAACGAAGTTGAGAGCTTGGGGGAACGTGCCGGGCGTCGCGACGGGGCAAAGGTTCCCTGACGCGGCACCGGAGGGTGCCGAGGGGTGGATACCGGGTAGCCGGGTCGCGTACCGGCCCGTGGGACGGCTATGTGCAGGGAGCACCGATGTGGCATCCGACTCTGCGTGCGGCGCGCATGGTCGAAGCGGTCGACGGGCAGCGGGCAAGATTCCGGCTAGCAGGAAGGCGGGCGGGGGCACGGCCTTGGCACGCTGTGCGCATGGCGCTGCGCTGTCTCCTCGTGGACGACAACGCCCGTTTCCTCGAAGCCGCGAAGGCGCTGCTCGAGCGGGGTGGGGCGAACGTGGTCGCTCTCGCCGGTACGGGCATCGACGCGCTCGCCTGGGCCAGGGAGCTGCGGCCCGATGTAGCGCTGCTCGACATCGACCTCGACGGCGAGAGCGGATTCGAGGTCGCCGAGCTGCTCGCCGGGGTCGTCCCCCACCTGATCATGATCTCGACCCATGCCGCGGAGGACTTCGAGGAGCTCATCGCGGAGAGCCCTGCGCTCGGCCTGCTGCCGAAGTCCCGCCTCTCGGCACAGGCCGTGGACGAGATGCTGGGGGTGGGGGGCTAGGGGGTGGGGGGCTAGGGGGGTCGGCGGGGCGTGCCGGGATCGCGCGGGTCTGCGCAACCCTCGCGCAGGACGGGTGATACGTGCCGGTATCGTCGACCGGGTCACTCGTACCTCCTGAGCTGTGGAGACCCCATGTCCGGCAAGGCCACCGCCCGTCGTACCGTCCTCAAGGGCGCCGCCCTCGCAGGGACGGCCGGGCTCGGTGCCGCGGCCTGCTCCACGGACTCCGACCTCGGCCATGCGCAGAACCCCACGCCGACCGCTCCGGTCGACCTGGGCGACGCCTCGGCCGTGCCCGTGGGCACCTCGAAGCTCTACCGCGAGCAGCGCCTCATCGTGACCTGCGCCAAGGACGGCACGTACTCGGCGCTGAGCGCCCAGTGCACCCACGCCGGCTGTGTGCTCGACAAGGTCGAGGGCGACGAAGGCCACTGTCCCTGCCACGGCAGCCGCTTCAGCACCACCAACGGCGCCGCGATCGTGGGCCCCGCCTCGGTCCCGCTGGCGAAGGTCCCGGTGCGGGTCGAGAACGGCAAGCTGATCGCGGGCCCGAAGGTCTAGGTGTATTGCCCTGTGAGGTTGGGGACGCGGCTGGGAACCTTTGCCCGTCAAGAGTCCGATGGCGGCATGATCCGCCGGACACCCTGGGGCAGAGGTCCGGGGCGGGGCCCCGGACCCCTGCTCACGCCTTCCGCGCCCGGGTCGTCTTCTTCGCAGCCCCGGCCTTCGCCGAAACGGCCTTCTTCGTCGGTGCCTTCGCCGCCGAGACGGCCTTCTTGGCCGCCGTCTTGCGCGCGGCCGGCTTCCGCGCCCCCGGCACTGCGGCCTCGCTGATCCGCTCGGCCTCCAGCATGTTCGCCAGGAACTTCCCGGTGTGGCTGGACGGCACGCCGGCCACCTGCTCCGGCGTACCCTCGGCGATCACCAGACCGCCCCCGGAGCCTCCCTCGGGCCCCATGTCGACCAGCCAGTCCGCGGTTTTGATGACATCGAGGTTGTGCTCGATGACGATGACCGTGTTGCCCTTGTCGACCAGTCCCGAGAGCACCGAGATCAGCTTGCTGATGTCCTCGAAGTGCAGACCGGTGGTCGGCTCGTCGAGCACGTACACCGTTCGGCCCGTCGACCGCTTCTGCAGCTCGGAAGCGAGCTTCACCCTCTGGGCCTCACCGCCGGAGAGCGTCGGCGCCGACTGGCCGAGGCGGACGTATCCGAGACCGACCTCGTCGAGGGTCCGCAGGTGGCGGGCGATGGTCGGTACCGCCTCGAAAAAGTCGAGCGCCTCCTCGATCGGCATGTCGAGGACCTCGGCGATGGACTTGCCCTTGTAGTGGACCTCCAGCGTCTCGCGGTTGTAGCGCGCCCCGTGGCAGACCTCGCAGGGGACGTAGACATCCGGCAGGAAGTTCATCTCGATCTTGATCGTGCCGTCGCCCGAGCAGTTCTCGCAGCGGCCGCCCTTGACATTGAACGAGAAGCGCCCGGGCAGATAGCCGCGCACCTTCGCCTCGGTGGTCTCCGCGAACAGCTTGCGGATGTTGTCGAAGACGCCCGTGTACGTGGCGGGGTTGGAGCGCGGTGTGCGCCCGATGGGCGACTGGTCGACGTGCACGACCTTGTCCACGAGGTCATCTCCCTCGACCCGGGTGTGCCGGCCGGGAACGGACCTCGCCCCGTTCATCTCGCGCGCGAGGTGCGTGTACAGGATGTCGTTGACCAGCGTCGACTTGCCCGAGCCCGAGACACCGGTGACCGCGGTGAGCACACCGAGCGGGAAGGCCACGTCGATGTCCTGCAGGTTGTTCTCGCGGGCGCCGTGCACCACCAGCTGCCGGGCCGGGTCCACCGGTCGGCGGACGCCGGGCACCGGGATGGACCTCTTGCCCGAGAGGTACTTGCCGGTCATCGAGGACTCGTTGCCGAGCAGCTCGGCGAGGGGGCCGCTGTGCACGACCTTGCCGCCGTGCTCACCGGCGCCCGGGCCGATGTCGACGACCCAGTCGGCGACCTTGATGGTGTCCTCGTCGTGCTCGACGACGATCAGCGTGTTGCCCATGTCGCGCAGCCGCACGAGCGTCTCGATCAGCCGATGGTTGTCACGCTGGTGCAGACCGATGGACGGCTCGTCCAGGACGTAGAGCACCCCAACGAGGCCCGATCCGATCTGGGTGGCGAGGCGGATGCGCTGGGCCTCACCACCGGAGAGGGTTCCCGCCGCGCGGTTCAGGGAGAGGTAGTCCAGGCCCACGTCCACCAGGAAGCGCAGCCGCTCGTTGACCTCCTTGAGGACCCGCTCGGCGATCTTCTTGTCCCGGGCGTTGAGCTTCAGCCGGCCCAGGAACTCCGCGCAGTCGGCGATCGACATCGCGGAGACCTCGGCGATGGACTTGTCCATCACGGTGACCGCGAGAACGATCGGCTTCAGGCGCGTGCCCTGACAGGTCGGGCAGGGCACCTCGCGCATGTAGCCCTCGAAGCGCTCGCGGCTCGCATCGCTCTCGGCCTCGGAATGCCTGCGCTTGACGAAGGGCACCGCGCCCTCGAAGGCCGTGGTGTACACCCGCTCGCGTCCGTAGCGGTTGCGGTAGCGCACCTCGATCTGGGTCTTGTGCCCGAAGAGCAGGGCCTTTCTGGCGCGCTGCGGCAGGGCGGCGAACGGGACGTCGGTGCTGAAGCTCAGCGCGTCGGCGAGCGCGCCGGTGAGGCGGCCGAAGTACTCCTTGTTGTGGCCGTGCGACCAGGGGTGGATCGCTCCCTCGTCGACGGACTTGTCCTCGTCGGGCACGATCAGCTCGGGGTCCACCTCCATCCGCGTGCCGATGCCGGTGCAGTCGGGGCAGGCACCGAACGGCGAGTTGAACGAGAAGGAACGCGGCTCGAGCTCCTCGAACGACAGGTCGTCGTAGGGGCAGTAGAGGTGCTCCGAGTACATCCGCTCGCGCTCGGGGTCGCCCTCGGGGAGGTCGACGAAGTCGAGGACGACCATGCCTCCGGAGAGTCCGAGCGCGGTCTCCACCGAGTCGGTGAGCCGGCGCTTGGCGCTGTCCTTCACGGTGAGGCGGTCGACGACCACCTCGATGGTGTGCTTCTCCTGCTTCTTGAGCGCGGGCGGCTCGGAGAGCTGGATGGTGGCACCGTCGACCCGGGCCCGGCTGTAGCCCTTGGTCTGCAGGTCGGAGAAGAGGTCGACGAACTCGCCCTTGCGCTCGCGCACCAGCGGCGAGAGCACCTGGAAGCGGCTGCCCTCGGGGAGCGCGAGGACCTTGTCGACGATGGCCTGCGGCGACTGCCGCGAGATCGGCCTGCGGCACTCTGGACAGTGCGGCTTGCCGATGCGCGCGAAGAGCAGGCGGAGGTAGTCGTAGACCTCGGTGATCGTGCCGACCGTGGAACGCGGGTTGCGCGAGGTCGACTTCTGGTCGATGGAAACCGCCGGGGACAGGCCCTCGATGAAGTCGACATCGGGCTTGTCCATCTGTCCTAGGAACTGCCGCGCGTACGACGACAGCGACTCGACATAACGGCGCTGGCCCTCGGCGAAGATCGTGTCGAACGCGAGCGAGGACTTGCCGGAGCCGGACAGGCCGGTGAACACGATGAGGGAGTCGCGCGGGAGGTCGAGCGAGACGTTCTTCAGATTGTGCTCGCGCGCGCCACGGACGATGAGACGGTCGGCCACGCCGGTCCGCACCTTTCTTGATGGGAGAGCGGGGGCGGGGCCCCGCTTCTCAGACTACGAGGGCCGCCTCAGCAATGGACTGCCAATGGCAATTGGACTGCTTATCACTGGGACAGCCGGACTTGCGATGAAGGCCGGACTTCCAAGGATGCCTCGACCGAGCCTATAGCACGTGCATTCGATTTGCGGTCATGGTCCACCACCTTCACCCGAAGGAGTGGCGGGACTATCGTCAGTGCCATGCCTTCAGCGAATGATCACGCCCATGACCTGCAGCTCGTACGGGAAGCGACGGAGCGCCTGCTGACCGCGACGGCCAAGCTGGACAACGCCGCTCTCGCCGGAGCGTCACGCCTTCCGGGGTGGACCCGTGGTCATGTGCTGGCGCATGTCTCCCGCAATGCCGACGCGCTGGTGAACGTCCTGGCCGGCCGCCCCATGTACGTCAGCGCCGAGGCGCGCGATGCGGACATCGAGCGGGACGCGCCGCGTCCGCTCGAGGCCCAGCTCGACGATCTGCGCAACAGCGCCGCCCGGTTCGTGGCCCAGGCCGCGCAACCCGCCGACTGGTCGCGCAGCGTGGAGCTGCGCAACGGGGTCATGGACCGGGCCTCCCGGATCCCGTTCCGGCGCCTCATCGAGGTGGAACTGCACCATGTCGATCTCGGGATCGGCTATGAACTCGAGGATCTGTCCGCCGAGTTCACCGAACGCGAGATCGCCTTCCTCACGGGCCGCTTCTCCGGCAATCCGGCGGTCCCGCGGATCGCCGTCACGGCGAACGACGGACGGCAGTGGAGCACCGGGGGTGCGGACGGCGACCAGGTCTCCGTGATCGGCCCGGCGCCCGCGCTGCTCGGCTGGCTGGCCGGCCGGCGGGCCGGAACCGAGCTGGACTGCGACGCCGCCCTGCTGCCCGTACTGCCCGCGCTGTAGCCCGCCGCTCCGTCCGGCCCGCATCCACGCCGGCGCCCACACGCCGCCCACCGGGCGGGGGTCCCGTGATCCCTGGGGGTCACGGGACCCGCTCGGTACGCTGAGCCCATGACGTACAGCGGAGCGGTGACAGTCGGCGGGCCTGCGGATGTGCATGAACTGGCGGACCTGATGATCTCCAAGGTCGCGGTCGGCCCCATGAACAACAACGCCTATCTGCTGCGCTGCCGGGCCACCGGCGAGCAGCTGCTGATCGACGCGGCCGACGAGGCCGAAACCTTGCTGAAGCTCATCGGCGACGACGGCATCGCCTCGCTCGTGACCACCCACCGGCACGGCGACCACTGGCAGGCGCTGCGCGAGGTGGTGGACGCGACCGGGGCCCGCACCTACGCGGGGGCGCACGACGCCGAGGGCATCCCGGTGCCGACCGATGTGCTCGTGGAGGACGGCGACACGATCCGCGTGGGCCGGGTCGAGCTCACCGCACGCCATCTCGTCGGCCACACCCCCGGGTCGATCGCGCTGATCTTCGACGATCCGCACGGCCACCCCCACGTGTTCACCGGCGACTGCCTCTTCCCGGGTGGCGTGGGCAACACCTGGAAGGACCCGGAGGCCTTCGCCAGCCTCATCGACGACGTCGAGAGCAAGATCTTCGACGTACTGCCGGACGAGACCTGGGTCTATCCCGGACATGGCGACGACACCACTCTGGGTGCCGAGCGCCCGCAGCTGCCCGAGTGGCGCCGCCGCGGCTGGTGATGCCGCGGCGGCGGAGGTGGCGGGCCCGGGGCGGGGCTTCGGTCCACGTTCGCAGGTGTCCATGCCCCGATCGTGACACCCGCCACTGACAATCGGGCTTCGCCGCAGGTCAGCGAGGTCAGGAGTCGATACCGGCCTTCTCCCCCGACTCGGTCCCGGGCTTCTGGGCCGTGCCCTTCGCCTCGGCCGCGGCCTCCTTCTTCGAGGCCATGAGGCTGGTGACCGTCGTGATGATCAGTACGCCGCAGATGACGCCGAGGGAGACCGGGATCGAGATCTCCGGCACCGGAACGCCACTCTCGTGCAGCGCGCGCAGCACCAGCTTCACGCCGATGAAGCCGAGGATCACGGAGAGGCCGTACGAGAGGTGTACCAGCTTCTCGAGCAGGCCGCCGATCAGGAAGTACAGCTGCCGCAGCCCCATCAGCGCGAAGGCGTTGGCGGTGAAGACGATGTACGGGTCCTGGGTCAGACCGAAGATCGCCGGGATCGAGTCCATGGCGAAGAGGATGTCGGTCATGCCGATCGCCAGCATGACGACGAGGAGCGGCGTCATGACCTTCTTGCCGTGCCGGACCACGAAGAGCTTCGTGTCGTGGTACCGGTCCGCGACGCCGAACTTCCGCTCGATCGCCTTGAGGATCCTGTTCTCCTCCCAGTCGTCCTCCTCCTCATCGGTCCGCGCCTCCTGGACGAGCTTCCAGGCGGTGTAGATCAGGAACGCGCCGAAGAGGTAGAAGACCCAGGAGAAGCTGGCGATGATCGCGGCACCGGCGGCGATGAAGACGGCCCGCAGGACCAGGGCGACCAGCACACCGATGAGCAGGACGCGCTGCTGGAGGTGGGACGGCACCGCGAACTTCGCCATGATCAGGATGAAGACGAAGAGGTTGTCGACGCTGAGCGACTTCTCGGTGATGTAGCCCGCGAAGAACTCGCCCGCCGCCTGGCCGTTGCCCCGGACCAGGAGGCCGAGGCCGAAGAGCGCGGCCAGCACGATCCAGACGACGGTCCAGATCCCGGCTTCCTTGATGGACACCTCATGGGGCTTGCGCCCGATGAAGAAGTCGACGGCGATCAGGGCACACAGACCCACAATCGTGAGGACCCACAGGGTCAGGGAAACATCCACTGCGCCTCCGGCAGTACGTAACGGCACGATTCCAGCGTCGTCGCTGCCGGAGGTCTCCTCCACCCGGGGCTCTCACCTCTCGGTCGGGCCGGCGCCCCGGGGCCCTTGTGGGTCCGTATTGACGGGATCGCCGCAGTCGGGAGTACTCCCCTCCGCGGGAGGAAGACTACCGAAAAACCCAAGAGAAGGTAAAGCCAAAAGTAAAAGCAACACCAAGTATGCAGGTCAGGGGCCGATGGAAAGGGCAAGGAACGGCAAAGGCCTCCCCTGAGCCAGGGGAGGCCTCCACGCATACGTCACCGGTACGGTCCCGTCAGCGACCCCACTCGCGCCGCGCCTGCGCCACCTGTCCGAGTACCTGCTGGAGCACCGCGCTGCCGGCCGGCAGGAGGGCGGGCTGGTACGTCCAGGCGTGCCCGATCCACGGATCGGCGAGGTGGTCGTCCGGCACCGGCGTGAGCCGCAGCAGCGAGCGCCACAGCGGGTCGAGCACCGGACCGTAGGCGGAGGCCTCCTCACGGTCGGCCACGAGCATCAGGTGCACGCCGACCGCCGGGCCCTCGTCGGCGAGGTAGCGCAGCTGGGTCACCGCACGGTCGTCGAAACCGTGCGGGAAGTCGTTGACGATGAGCAGTTGCTCGGCGGTGTCCAGGTCCGGCGGCAAGGAGTCCGCGGCCCCGCCGCGCACGGCCATCTGCACGAGCTCGACCCGCTTGGTCAGCCGGGCCAGGACCTCGCTCACGCCGGCCGCGCCGTACCCGGGCGGATGGGGCAGCACACCGGACTGCAGCAGCGGTGCGAGCGAAGCTGCCGCGCTGCCGCCCGCGTCGATCGCGTGCACGGTGAAGTCGCCCGGCGGGTAGACGGCGAGCAGCCGCGCTGCATGTGCGACCGCCGTGTCCATCGCGAGGCGGTGCAGCTCTGTGCTGTCGTGGAAGGTGACGCTCCCGGACGAGGACCGGCCGCTGTCGATCCACAGCCCGCGTTCCAGGGGCAGTCGCATGAGCAGCGGGATCCGGACATCGGCGCTCTCCGGCAGATGCAGATCGCCCAGGCGCAGCGCCATGGGGATCTCCATCGGCGGGCGGTACGCGTGCCACACCGGATTGTCCCAGGCGGCGAAGGCCGGTGGCAGCGCAGGTTCCACCACCTCGGCCTCGGCCCTGAGCTGGGCGAGGTCCCGGTCGAGCACCTCACGTGCCTGGTCGACGAGCGCGGCCTGCTTCGCCCGCGCGGCCTCCCGGGCCGCATCACCGGTCCTGCCGATGCGGCTACGCGGATCGGAGAGGACCTTGTCCAGTTCCTGTTCCATCCGGGACTCCGCGAAGTCCACGGCGCTGCGGTAGGCGGCGGTGGTGCGGGCCAGGTCCTCGAACATGCCCCAGACCTGGTTGTACAGGCGCTCCTCCATCGACCAGCCGGTCGCGTCCCCGGCCACGGGCTGCGCGGGCTGCCCCGGCGGGGCGGGCGGCGCGGTGGGGGGCGGGGGCGGCGGGGCGGCCGGGGCCGGACGGCGGCCCGGGTGCGAGTAGTTGATGCCGCCGGATGCGGGCGGCTCCGAGGGTGCGGAGGGACTGCCGGTGGCGGGCTGCTGCGGCGTGGTGGGCCGCTGCGGTGTGGCGGCCGACTGTGGGCTCGGTTGCGCGCCGGGGGTCGCCGATGCGCCGCTGCCGCCCGTCGGTGAACCGCCGTGCCCCTCCCCCGGACCGGCGGCGCCCGCGGTGCGCCGTACCCGGTCGCCCTCGGTCGTACGGGGTGGCGGCGCCGCGACCGAGCGGGCCATCCCGCGTGCCACCGCGTCGAGTATCTGCGTGGCGATCACTCGTGACTGAGCGAGGCCCTGGTCGGCGAGCATCTCGGCGAGCCCGCCCGCATAACCCTGGCCGACGGCGCGTATCTTCCAGGCCGCGTTTCTGCGGTACAGCTCCAGGGCCACGACGGCCGATTCGGGGTCGAGATCGGTGATCGTGTAGCTGGCGATCTCTGCGCCGTCGAGTCCGGTGACCGCCACGAAGGGCGCGGCGACCGCGCCGAAGCGCACCGGTCCGCCGACGCCGACGGGCAGCGCGAGCAGCACGTTGACCCGGTCCACCGCCTCCGGCAGCGCCTCCAGGTCCACGGCGAGACGGTGGTCGGCCGCGGCCTGCTGGGAGACTTCGAGCCCCGGCAGCTGCGGCGATCCGGGGTGGGCGATCCACTCGGCACCGCGCACCTTGCCCTCTGCGTCGCTGAGCGTGGCACCGGCCACGATCGGCTTGCCCGCGGACACCCGGATCTCCAGACGGGTTTGAGGCAGGGGTGCGTTCTGCCCCCGCACCAGCTCGACCGTCATGGTGTAGGTCCCCCTCGTCGCTGCGTTCAGCCGCCGGGGCGCTGTGCCGCCCGCCGCGTGGCTCGTCTACGTGCTGCGCGGACACCACGGCTCCCGGTGGCCGTCGGGGCCGGTCCGGGAGCCGCGTACCGCGCAGGTACTGAAGGTGTGTGCCGTGCTCTCGGTACTCAGAGGCTCGGCAGGATCGCCGGCATCAGGTCCTGGAACGTGCGGCCGTTGGCCGGCTGGCCGAGCGCCGTCATCGTCCAACCGCCGCCCGCGCGGTGCACCTTCGCCATGATCTGGGCGGTGTACTGGCCGCCGCCGTCGAGCGTGTAGCGCGCCATCTCCTGGCCGTTGGTCTCGTCGACCAGGCGGCAGAACGCGTTCTGCACCTCCTGGAAGGTCTGGCCGGTGAACGAGTTGACCGTGAACACGATCTGGTCGATGTGCACCGGGACGCGCGCGAGGTCGACGAGGATGGCCTCGTCGTCGCCGCCCTGACCGGCGCCGCCGACCAGGTTGTCGCCGGTGTGGCGCACCGAGCCGTCGTCACTGACCAGGTGGCGGAAGAACACCACGTCGACCGGCTGCTTGTCGGCGAAGAGCACCGCCGAGGCGTCCAGGTCGATCTCCCGCGTACGGGAACCGAACAGGCCGCGGCGCGGGGCCGCCTGCCAGCCGAGGCCCATGCGCACCGCGGTCAGCGTGCCCCCGTCGCTCTTCTCCAGGCTGATGGCCTGACCCTTGGTCATGTTGACCGTCACGCGCTGTCCCCTCTCATCGCCGAACTCGTCCCCGCCCGCCGCCTGTGCGCGCGGTTGTTCCGAACCCTACGCAGTGGGACCGACAAGCCCACCCCCGGGCCTCGGCTTTGTGTCGGTCTTGCAACACTCGCGGCCCGCGCCCTGAGGCTCCAGCCGCCAACTGGGCGATTTGCCCGTGCTGGGCTCGGCGCCCGGTACGGGAAGCCGTTGTCGCCTCGGTCCCGCCCGGAAGCCGTTGCCGGGCCGTGCCCAAGCAGCGCTGTTCAGGACAGCCCTGCCTCCCGCATCTGCCGGAGTTCCTTCTTCATCTCCGAGACCTCGTCGCGCAGCCGCGCCGCGATCTCGAACTGCAGGTCGGCCGCCGCCGCGCGCATCCGCTCCGTCAGCTCCTCGATCTGCTCGGCGAGTTCGGCCGCGGGACGGTCGGTGGGTGTGGCCGGCTCGCCCTTCCGCGCCTTGCCCTTGGCCGCCTTGGCCGGGGCCGCCGCCTTGTCGCCGGTCTCCTTCGTCCGCAGCGAAGGCACTGGCGCCTTGGCTCCCTTGCCGTCCTTCTGGCCCTTGCGGTAACCACTGCCGAGCAGCTGTTCGGTGTCGACTTCCTCGCGGGCGATGGTCGCGACGATGTCGTTGATCTTCTTGCGAAGCGGCTGCGGGTCGATGCCCCGCTCCTTGTTGTACGCGATCTGCTTGACGCGGCGGCGGTTGGTCTCCTCGATGGCCTTCTCCATCGCCGGCGTGATCTTGTCCGCGTACATATGCACCTGGCCGGAGACATTGCGCGCCGCGCGGCCGATGGTCTGGATCAGCGAGGTGCCCGAGCGCAGGAAGCCTTCCTTGTCCGCGTCGAGGATCGCGACCAGGGAGACCTCGGGCAGGTCGAGGCCCTCGCGCAGCAGATTGATGCCGACGAGGACGTCGAACTCGCCGGCCCGCAGCTCCCGGAGCAGCTCGACGCGGCGCAGGGTGTCGACATCGCTGTGCAGATAGCGGACCTGGATGCCCAGTTCCAGGAAGTAGTCGGTGAGGTCCTCGGCCATCTTCTTGGTGAGCGTGGTGACCAGGACGCGCTCGTCCTTCTCGGTGCGCTGCCGGATCTCGTGCACCAGATCGTCGATCTGCCCTTCGGTGGGCTTGACCACGACCTCCGGGTCGACGAGACCGGTGGGGCGGATGATCTGCTCGACGAAGCCGTCGCCGCGCGAGAGCTCGTAGGCGCCCGGGGTCGCCGACAGGTAGACGGTCTGCCCGATGCGCTCCTTGAACTCCTCCCATTTCAGCGGCCGGTTGTCGAGCGCGGACGGCAGCCGGAAGCCGTGGTCGACGAGGGTCCGCTTGCGGGAGGCGTCACCCTCGTACATCGCGCCGATCTGCGGCACGGTGACATGCGATTCGTCGAGGACGAGGAGGAAGTCGTCCGGGAAGTAGTCGAGCAGGGTGTGCGGCGGCGTTCCGGGTTCGCGGCCGTCGAAGTGCATCGAGTAGTTCTCCACGCCGGAGCAGGAGCCGATCTGGCGGAGCATCTCGATGTCGTACGTGGTGCGCATGCGCAGCCGCTGGGCCTCCAGCATCTTGCCCTGCTTCTCCAGCTCGGCGAGGCGCTGTTCCAGCTCCTTCTCGATGTCGCCCACCGCACGCTCCATGCGCTCGGGGCCCGCCACGTAGTGGGTGGCGGGGAAGACGTGGAGCTCCTGGTCGTCGCTGATGACCTCGCCGGTGACCGGGTGCAGGGTGGAGAGCGCCTCGATCTCGTCTCCGAACATCTCGATCCGTACGGCGAGCTCCTCGTAGACCGGGAAGATCTCGATGGTGTCGCCGCGGACCCGGAAGGTGCCGCGGGTGAACGCCACGTCATTGCGCGTGTACTGGATCTCGACGAAGCGGCGCAGGAGCTGGTCGCGGTCGATCTCGTCGCCGACCTCGAGACGGACCATGCGGTCCACGTACTCCTGCGGGGTGCCGAGACCGTAGATGCAGGAGACCGAGGCGACCACGACGACATCGCGGCGGGTGAGCAGCGAGTTGGTGGCGGAGTGGCGCAGGCGCTCCACCTCCTCGTTGATCGAGGAGTCCTTCTCGATGTAGGTGTCCGACTGCGGGACGTACGCCTCGGGCTGGTAGTAGTCGTAGTACGAGACGAAGTACTCCACCGCGTTGTTCGGCAGGAGCTCGCGGAACTCGTTGGCCAGCTGGGCCGCGAGGGTCTTGTTGGGCGCCATCACGAGGGTGGGGCGCTGGAGCTTTTCGATCATCCAGGCCGTGGTGGCCGATTTGCCGGTGCCGGTCGCACCGAGCAGGACGACATCCCTCTCGCCCGCGCGAATGCGCCGGTCCAGCTCGGCGATGGCCGCGGGCTGGTCGCCGCTGGGCCGGTAGGGGCTGACGACCTCGAAGGGCCGTTCCCTGCGCTGGATGTTCTGGATCGTGGTCTCGGGCCGCATGCAACCACCGTACGACCCGGTACTGACATTTAGCTTTGCCCGTAGCTCTCCGGGATCTTCGGGGGCTGCGTAGGGT